>JAICTU010000308.1 GCA_025936205.1 Polyangiaceae bacterium
ACCGAAAGACGAGCACCCGGCGGAGAGCGTCGGGATGCCGAGGAAGAAGGATCCGGCGCGCAAGGCCGTGGCCGTCAACCCGGTCGGCTTGATCTTCGGAATGCTCCTGGCCGAGTTCGACTACGGCCTGAACGACCAGACGTCGCTGAACGTCAACGCCGAGTACTGGAACTTCGCGTTCACCAAGGCCTACGGCGTGGGTGCTGGCGCGCAGATCTTCCTGCCGGAGGTCGCCGACAGCGGGCCGCTGTATCAGGGCTTCTACCTCTACCCGTCGCTGCAGGTGCTGTCCGTCAGCGTCGATAGCATCCTCTTCGCCGAAGATTACAGCTACGTGTCGGTGGCGCCGCGCTTCATCGCCGGCTGGCAGTGGGACTGGCGTCCCTTCATGCTGCGCGCCGGTGCCGGGCTCGAGTACTACATCGCCTCGGCCAAGACCGGTTACGACGTGGATCTGCGCGGCCTGCGCGTGGTCTTCGACGGCACCGTCGGGCTCACGTTCTGAGTGCTCTGCGTGCGCTAGTACCTCGTGCCCCAAGTTCGCGCCGCGAGCGCTCGCTCAACGACGACGGCGCCTGCGGCGCGGCGGGGGTGGTGGCGGAGGCGGCGGCGTTCGCGCCGGGTTTCCGGTGAGATGCGCGCGACAGACCTCGCCATCGTGGATCAGCCAGACCGAGGGATTGGCGCCGCTCCAGTCGTCGGTGATGGACAGCACCTCCCAGCCGCCCACCTTCTGGCCCGGGTGAACGTACTTCCCGGGTGAGCTCGCGTCCGTTGCAAAGGATACGGCGGAGGCCCGGGGCAAACCTTCGAGCAGGCTGACGGCGTACACGAACAGGCCCTTGCAGGCGGCTCCTTGATAGCGGAGCGGCGTCGGCCAATCGATGGGTTTGGCCAGCTCGGACTGTTCCCGGATCGGCGCGGCTTCTTTCGGGGGAGGCAGCACCACGGCAGGGCTGACCTCAGTTACTGCTGCAACAGCGGCCAGCGGCGCAGCTGGCGGGACGTCGAGCGACGAGGGCAGGTGCTCGAGCACGCCGAACACGTGCCACAGGCACTGCCCGAGCAGCACCAGCCACACGCCCCCGAACGCCAGCAGCGTGGCGCCCAGCCAGCGCAGCGCGGCGGGCCAGTTTCCCGACGCGAGCGGCGAAATCGAGGGACGGATCAGCAGCTGACCTCCCAGCGCGGATCCCACAGCTGGACCCCGCGCGCCGACCCGCTGGCGCCTTCGGGGCTGAGCGGCGCCACGAGCACCGAACACTCCACCTGCTCCACCACCTGAGCCGCCACCCCTTCCCGCAGCAAGCGCTGCCACCAACTGCGGCGGCGAACCCCCACGACGATCAGATCCGCGCCCTTCGCGCGCGCCTCGCTGGAGATGGCGTCGCTCACGTTGCTCTCTTCGCGAATGATCCGGAGCGGCGTCACCGGAAGTTGTTGACAGGCCGTTCGCAAAGATTCGCTGCGCGACGCGAGCGCGGGATCGGGAAACACGGGCACGAGCTCCGGCCACACCAGCCCTTGCGCAGCGACGGCCGACACGGGCAGCACCGCGAAGGGAGCCACATTGTGCAGGGCGACCAGCTGAGCATCGAGCTGGCTGGCCAGAGCCGCAGCCAGGCGCAACACGGGAACATGGGCGGCCAGATCGGTCGCGGCCAGGATCACGCGGTTCGCAGGAGCCTTGCGCGGCACCAGAACGGGGACTTGCGAGGAGGCGGCCAGGGACGCCGCGCGCTGACCCAGCGCGCGCGCTTCAGGAGAAATGACGATCAGCGCGTCTTCGCCCCCCGCCGCATCGGGGCGGAACCTCGTGACTACTTTTGTCACACTGACTACAAACGAGCCGGTCACGTCCAGCGCCGAGGTGCACGGCTCCGTGCCTCGGTGCGCCACAATGGGTTGGTTCTTCTGCATTTCGCGGTTCTGGCGGCGCCTGCCGGCGTTCACCCGGCTTGCGGGAGCAAGGCTCGTACCGGCCGCGACAACTTGTGCGATGGTAGGCACCGGTGAAGGTCACGTTGCGCCAGCTGCGAGCCCATGCGCTCGGCACCTTTGCGCAGAGCGCAACGCTGCGAGGCGCCATCGACCAGGCGGGCTTTGTGCAGGCCGACCCGATCCGGGCGCCGGCGCGCGCCCAGGACTTGATCCTGCGCCAGCGCCTTCCGGGCTACCGCGCCGGCGATCTGGAGCGCCGGTATCCGGAGCTCGAGATCGAAGAAGGCTACCTTTACGCCTACGGCTTTCTCACGCGCTCGCTCTGGCGGCTGCGCCACCCGCCGGACCCCAGAGGCCTCTCCCAACGCGAGCGGCGCTTGCTCGAGCTGGTGACCGAACGCGGTGAGGCACACCCCGACCACCTGCGCGAAGACTTCGGCGGTCGCGCGCTGAACGCCTGGGGCAGCTATTCCACCGTGGCCAAGCTGGGGCTCGAGCGGCTCCATCACCGCGGCCTGCTGCGCGTGTGCCGGCGCGATAACGGCATTCGCGTCTACGCGCCCAGCGCGCCACCGGGCGAACCGCGCTCGCGCGGCGAGCGCTTCCAGGCGCTCTTCGACGCCGTCCTGCAGCTGCTCGCCCCCATTCCCGAGCAGAGCTTGCGCGCCACGCTCTCGCGCCAGGCCACAGCCCTTGGTTGCGACGTGCGCAAAGTGATCGCCACCGCGCGCGCAGCCGGGCGCATCGAAGCGGCCACGCTGGACGACGCGACGTACCTGTGGCCTGCCGGCGGCACGCGCGAAGAGCGAGAGGTTCCGCGCCGCGTGCGGTTGCTCGCGCCCTTTGATCCGCTGGTCTGGGATCGGCGCCGCTTCGAACAACTCTGGGGCTGGGCCTACCGCTTCGAGGCCTACACGCCCGTGAAGAAGCGCGTGCGCGGTTACTACGCCCTGCCGCTGCTCTGGGCCGACCGCGTGATCGGCTGGGCCAACGTGGCACGCGCGGAAGGCGGGCTGTCCGTGGAGCTCGGGTTCGTCAGCTCGCGCCCGCGCGACCGCGAGTTCCGGCTCCAGCTGGAGGCGGAGCTGGAACGCATGCGCGCGTTTCTTGGCGGCGCGGAGCAGGAAGGCTCGGAGCCGGACGTCGGCGGTCGACGCTAGCAGATGCCCACTGCCCGCGGTGTCTTCGCCGCGAGGCGGACTGGAGTGGTGAGGCACGAGAACGCGGGAGTCCGCGCCCACGCGGGCGCGCGAGCGGCGCGAGAGATTCCTCCGGCACTGCGCCTGGTGGGCATATTCTGGAGTCGGACGGCGACGTACGGCTCCGAGCCAAGCACATCCGTCGCACGACGCTTCGCGACGATTTGCCTCGCGTGGCGGCGCTGCTTGGTTGCCATGAACGTGAGGTGGAGACTTGCCACGGCACGGCACTCGGCTGGACTCGCGACGGAGGGCTGACACGATAGAGAACATGAAGGCATGGAACGTATCCAAGGTCGCGGGGGTCGCACTGGTGACGATCGGGCTCGGCGGGCTCGGGCTGCGAGCGGCGTCGGCGGAGCCGGCGCCACGCATGGAATCCGCGCTCCGGCACCTGAACGAAGCGCGTGAGGAGCTGCGTCTGGCTCGCGGCGAAGCCGGGGGTCATCGCGAGCAGGCGCTCGACTTCACGGTGCGAGCCATCCGGCAGGTCGAACAAGCCATCGATCTGGAGGATCGCCACCGCGAGCGCCGCGAACGGCGCTAGAGTGGCGGCGAATCCAACCGGAGGAATCTCATGGCGACGGAACGTGCGGTGCTGGCGGGTGGCTGCTTCTGGGGCATGCAGGACTTGATCCGTCGCTTGCCCGGCGTGGTGTCGACGCGCGTGGGGTACACGGGGGGCGAGGTGCCCAACGCCACCTATCGCAACCACGGGCGGCACGCGGAGGCGATCGAGATCATCTTCGACCCGGCGCGCACGAGCTTTCGGACACTGCTCGAGTTCTTCTTTCAGATCCACGACCCGACCACGCGCAACCGCCAAGGCAACGACGTCGGCACGAGTTACCGCTCGGCGATCTTCTACACGACCGAGGCGCAGAAGGCCGTCGCAGTAGACACGATCGCCGACGTCGAGGCTTCGGGGCTCTGGCCCGGCAAGGTCGTGACGGAGGTCACTGCCGCGAGTGACTTCTGGGAGGCCGAGCCGGAGCACCAGGATTATCTGGAGCGCTACCCCAACGGGTATACTTGCCACTTTCCGCGGCCGGAGTGGAAGCTGCCGCGCCGGGCGGCGGCAGGCTGAACTTCAGCTCGCCGTGACCACCACGTGCTCGATGGTCGGTCCGCTCGCGAGCTGGCACTCTCCATGAGCACCACCGTCGAGCCCGGCGCGCGGATCGTCGACCGTGAACCTGCAGCGCCGGTCGTCGAGCAGCCGGCAAATAGGGCCAGGCCACTCAGCGCGACCGCACCGGCTCGCCACATCGTTGATGTTCTCATGGCGTTCTCCTCTTCGTCGCACGCGCTCGCCGCAGCGAGGCTGCGGATGGTCGTGCAACTCTGATCCGAGTTCCAGCAAGGGTCGTGCCGGCGTTTCAATGCATGATAAAAGTTGGAGCCGACGTGCGCTCGCCCGGAAACGCCACGTCGAGCTTCTCGACAGTCGGTGTTTCAAACGCTAGGAGCGGCGCCGGCGCGACCGGCGCATCCCGCACAGGGCCGCAGCCGTGAGCACGGCGCCGAGCCCGCCAGCGGCCTCGATCCGTACGCGCCAGGCCACGCCGCTCTTGGTCTGGGGCGGGATCCAGGTCGCCCCGAGCGCGATCGCTTCCGACACGCTCTCGGGCACAGCAAGCGTGTAAGTAGCGGACCCGCACGAGCCGAGGTGCGTGCAGGGCACGGTCGCGCCGCTGCCCAGGTAATATCTGTACCAGCCTCCCAGACGCAGCTCGGGCTCCGGCAGTGGCACCGGGGGCCCAACGACCTCGAGCACGAAGCTTCCGCCGATGGCTCTCACGTCGCTCGCGCCGGCGTCGCTGGGGCCCGCGTCGCCCGCGTTCGCGTCGACGCCGAGCAGCGCGTTCAGTCGCGAGCCGAGCGGCTCGCGCGCGGACCAACTTTCGGCTGCCCGTGGGCGTCGTGGGGTCCAACGACGACCAGCCCTGACGCGGCAGGTAATTGCCCGGCCCTCCCGAGCAGCCGAGCACCTCGGGGATGCCCGTCGGCAGTGAGCCGAGCTGTTTCGCTGCCCGCGCGGCGCCACGTGTGCCACCGACGGCGAACGCGGCGCGGCGCACGCCGTCCCGTCACGGCACGGCGACTATTCGGGTGCTCCGCTCTCGCACAGCGCCAGCAGCACCCGCGCCACGCTCGTCTTGTGTTCCACGAGCAGGGCGCGGGCAAGGCCGCCGGGGTCACCCATCACCGTGCTCAGCTGGCGGGAGTCGGCGTCGAGGCGCAGAGCCAGCAGGCGCGGCCCCTGTGTGCGGAGCAAGCGCTCGACCTGTCGATAGAAGCGCTCCGTCCCGTCATTGCTCACCACGAGCAGGCGCGAGACGCGTGAGCCACGTTCCGTGGAGCTGCGGGAGTCGGCGATGGAGAGTCCGTGCGCCTCTCGGTCGAGGGTGCGCTCGGCTTGTTCAATGCCCTGGAGCAGGTGGCCTTCGCGCTGGGCGTTGCCGAGGGCGGATGCGAGCGGCTCGCTCCAGCGGACGACCGGCACCTGAGCTGCTCCTCCCTCCCAGAGCTTCCGCGAGCACGAGCGCAGTTGGGTAC
This sequence comes from Polyangiaceae bacterium, assembly GCA_025936205.1. Next base: position 5,700 of record JAICTU010000308.1, read on the forward strand.
GCAACGCCGGGAGCTGAGGATGGTCGTCGAGCGACTTGGGCAAGCGGAGCGAGTCGAGGGTCCAGGGCGGGGTCGAGTCGGGGGCGGGCATCGGCGCCTCCCTCGCTCGAATCCAGCGGGACCGCAAGGAAAGACGCCCGGGCAACCCCACACCCAGAGCGGCAACAATTCGAGGCCTGCCGCCCGCGCGCCGCAGTGCGCAGACGTCGGAAGGAAATGCGCGCGAAACATCGCGCTGGATAGCGTGTTGCAGAGTTCCCCATCATGAATCAAACCTGCGCCGATCCCCCGAGCCCTGCCCTTTCCTCCTCGCCCGCTGCCCGCCCGTCAGGGCGGCCGTGGTTCCGGGGCCTGATGCTGGCCGTCGCCTGTCTGGCGGCGTGCAAGCAGACGGAGAAGCCCACGACAACCACCACCGCGGCCGCCACTCCCGCCGCAGCGGCGGCGGCTCCGTTGACGGTGGGCTTCGTGTACGTCGGTTCGCGCGCGGACTACGGCTACAACCAGGCCCACGCGGAGGGTGCCAAGGCGGTGGCCGCGATGAGTGGCGTGAAGGTGCGCGAAGAAGAGAACGTGCCCGAGACGGTCGCCGTGCAGAAGACGATGGAGAGCATGATCAACCTGGACGGGGTAAAGCTGCTGTTCCCCACCTCGTTCGGCTATTTTGATCCGCACATCCTCACGCTGGCGCAGAAGTATCCGGAGGTCACCTTCCTGCACTGCGGCGGTCTGTACACCGAGGGCAAGCATCCCAAGAACGTGGGCAGCTACTTCGGCTACATCGACGAGGCGGAATATGTGGCAGGCACGGTCGCGGGCCTGACCACGAAGACCGACAAGCTGGGCTTCATCGCTGCCAAGCCGATCCCGCAGGTGCTGCGCAACATCAACGCGTACACGCTGGGCGCGCTGTCGGTGAACCCGAAGGTCACGCTCAGCGTGATCTTCACCGGCGATTGGTCGCTGCCCGTCAAAGAGGCGGAGGCCGCCAACAGCCTGATCGACCAGGGCGCGGACGTGCTCACTGCACACGTCGACTCACCCAAGGTGATCGTCGAGACGGCGGAGCGCCGCGGCGTGTTCAGCACGGGCTATCACGCCAGCCAGGCCGCGCTCGCGCCCAAGGGTTACCTGACCGGCGCCGAGTGGAACTGGGAAAAGATTTACACCGACTACGTGAACAAGGTGAAAGAAGGCAAGCCCTGGGATCACCTGGTGCGCGGCGGCTTGAAGGAGGGCTACGTCAAGCTCTCGCCCTACGGAGAGGCAGTCTCCGCGGACGCCAGGGCCAAGGCCGATCAGGCCCAGGCGGGGCTCACCGCCGGCACGCTGGTCATCTTCAAGGGCCCGCTGGAGAGCAACACGGGCAAGCAGATCCTCGCCGCCGGGCAGAACCGCGGGCAGACGGACATCGAGCTCGAGAAGATGGATTACCTGGTCAAGGGCGTGAAGGGCTCGCTGAACTGATGACGGTGAGCGCTCCGGTTGCGGCGGACCTCGCTCGCTCGCCGAGCCAGCGCTCTGTCGCCGGCAAACGTGCATTCAGCGAGCGTGCGCTGGGCTGGCTCGAGGGGCTGCTGCCCACGCTCGGCGCCATCCTGGTGTCGCTCGGGCTGTTCGGGGCGTTCGTGGCCGCAGCCGGGCACTCGCCGCTGGAGGTGTACGCGGAGATGTACCGCGGCGCGTTCGGCACGTGGTTCTCGGTGCAGAACAGCTTGCTGCGCGCGGCGCCGCTGATGCTGACCGGGCTGTGTACCGCTTTGCCTGCACGGCTCGGTTTGATCGTGATCGGCGGTGAGGGCTCACTGGTGATGGGTGGACTCGCGGCGGCAGCCGCGGCCATCCCGCTGCAGGGCTCGCCGCCCGCCGTGGTGATCGCCGGCATGATGCTGGCCTCGATGCTGACCGGCGCGCTCTGGGTGGGCGCCGCCGGCGCGCTGCGCGTGCTGCGCGGAGTCAACGAGACGATCAGCTCGCTCTTGCTCGCCTACATCGGCATCGCGCTCTTCAATCACCTGGTCGAGGGCGCGCTGCGCGATCCAGCGAGCCTCAACAAGCCGTCCACGCCAGCCATCGGCGACGCCAACCTGTTACCCAACCTGCCCGGGCTGGATGTGCACTGGGGTCTCGTCTTTGGTGTGATCGCGTGCCTCGCCGCGCATGTGTTGATGGAGCACAGCGTGTTTGGCTTCGCCGCGCGCATGGTCGGCGGCAACCCGCGCGCGGCCAGGCTCAGCGGGCTGAGCGTGCCCAGGCTGGTGATCCTCACCTGCGCTCTCGGCGGCGCGGCGGCAGGGCTGGCCGGCATGGTCGAGGTCGCCGCTATCCACGGCAAGGCCAACGCCTCCCTGCTCGCCGGCTATGGCTACGCCGGTATCCTGGTGGCCTTCCTCGCCGGGCACAACGCTCTGGCGATCTTGCCGGTGGCGCTGCTGCTGGGCGGGATCAGCGCCAGCGGTGGGCTGTTGCAGCGCACCTTCGGGTTGCCGGATGCCGCCGTGAACGTGCTGCAGGGAATCCTGTTCGTGGTGCTGCTGGGCAGCCAGACCTATCGCGGCCGCTTGCGGCTGCGGCGAAGCTGAGCAGAGAGGAAGAAATGCAAGACGCAGCCGTGAGCCTCGGGATCTGGGGCGTGCCTCTGGCGATCCTCGGCGGCGCGCTGCGCGTCAGCGCGCCGTTCCTGTTCGTGAGCCTGGGCGAGTGCATCACCGAGAAGTCGGGGCGGGTGAATCTCGGGCTGGAGGGCACGCTGGTGATGGGCGCCATGGCGGGCTACGGCGCGTCCTACTGGAGCGGCTCGCCGTGGGCCGGCGTGGCGGCAGCCGGCGCCGTGGGCGCAGTGTTCGGCGCGCTGCACGGCTGGCTGTGCGGGCGCCCGCGCGTGAACGACATCGCCGTCGGCATCGCGCTGATGCTGTTCGGCATCGGGCTCGCTTTCTTTCTGGGTAAGCCGTTGATTCAACCGACGGCGCCCCGGTTGCCCGCCATCCCCCTCGGCAATTTCAGCACCATCCCTCAGGTGCGCTCGGCGCTGCAGGTGAACGCGCTGTTCCTGCTCGGCATCGTGCTCGCGCCCTGCCTGCGTTGGGCGCTCGCACGCACGCGCTGGGGCCTCATCTTGCGCACGGTCGGCGAGAGCGCCGAGGCGGCGCGCGCCATGGGCTACGACGTGAATCGCGTGCGCTTCTGGGCCACCGCGGCGGGCGGCGTGCTGGCGGGCATCGGCGGCTCCTTCCTGTCGCTGTTCTATCCGGGCAGCTGGAACGAAGGGTTATCGAGCGGCCAGGGCTTGATGGCCGTGGCGCTGGTGATCTTCGCGCGCTGGGACCCGGTGCGCTGCCTGTCCGCATCGCTGCTGTTCGGCGGCGCCACGGCGCTCGGCCCCGCGCTGCAGTCGGTGGGCATCACCTCCGGCTACTATTTGTTCAACGCAGCGCCCTACGCGCTCACGTTGCTGATCATGGTGCTGAGCAGCTCCGCGCATCGCACCTCCGTCGACCAACCTGCCGAGCTGATCGCCGCGCGCTGACCTTCGAGAGCCACTCCACATGAGCGTCCCTGCCGTTGAAACTGCTCCCTCCGAGCGCCCTGCACCGAAGCTCTCGCCCTTGCCCGCTCGCGAGCCTCCGCCTCAGCTCTCGGCACGCCAGATGAGCAAGCACTTCGGCAGCCTGGCGGCGCTGGACGACGTGTCGTTCCTGCTCGAGCCCGGCAGCGTGCACGCCCTGCTCGGCGAAAACGGCGCGGGCAAGAGCACGCTCGTCAAGTGCATCATGGGCTTCTACAAGGCCGACCGCGGCCACGTGCTGGTGGGCGACTCCGAGGTGCAGGTCGCCAGCCCGAAGGATGCGCGCGCACTCGGCATCGGCATGGTCTACCAGCACTTCACGCTGGTCGAGAACATGACCGTGGCGGAAAACCTGGTGCTGGCGCGAGCCCAGCTGCCCGCGATCCTGGACTGGAAGGCGGAGCACGCGGCCATCGACGCCTTCATGGACCGCATGCCCTTCCGCATCTCGCCCCGGCGCGGCGTGCGGCAGCTGGCGGCGGGCGAGAAGCAGAAGCTCGAGATTCTGAAGCAGCTCTACCTGGACAGCCGCATCATCATCCTCGACGAGCCGACCAGCGTGCTCACCCCGCAGGAGGCCGACGACGTGCTCGGCATGCTGCGCAGCATGGCCCGAGCGGGCGCGATCAGCGTGGCAATGATCACGCACAAGTTCCGCGAGGTGCAGGCCTTCGCGGACGAGGTCACGGTCCTGCGCCGCGGCAAGCTCGCCGGTACCGGCAAGGCCAGCGACCTCTCCACGCGCGAGCTGGCGGAGCTGATGGTCGGCTCCGAACCTCCGCGCGCCTCGCTGACGCGCAGCGCGCGCACGGAACGCGCCCCGGCGCGGCTGGAAATTGTCGAGCTGCACGCCGAAGACGACATCGGCCTGCCCGTGCTCGAGGGCGTCTCGCTCCAGGTCAGCCCCGGCGAGATCGTGGGCGTCGCCGGCGTGTCCGGCAACGGACAGGACGAGCTGGTCGAGGTGCTGGCGGGCCAGCGCAGCGCGACGCGCGGCGAACTGCGCGTCAGCGGCAAGCGCTACCTACCGGTGCGCGCCGACACGCGCCGCGAGCGCGTGCGGCTGTTGCCCGAGGCCCCCTTGCGCAACGCCTGCGTCGCGCAAATGTCGGTGGCCGAAAACATGGCCTTTCGCGACTTCGACGCCAAGCCCTACTGCAAGGGCGGCTGGCTCCTCGACAAAGCGCGCATGCAACAGCGCGCCCGCGCCGCGATCGCCGAATACGGCATCAAGACCCCCTCGGCAGACGCCCCGATCGGCGCGCTCTCGGGCGGCAACGTCCAGCGCGCCGTGCTCGCGCGCGAACTGGGCGACGACGCGGCCGTCTTGATCGCTGCCAACCCCTGCTTCGGCCTCGACTTCGCCGCCGTCAGCGAGATCCACACCCGCCTGGTGCGCGCCCGAGAAGCGGGCGCCGCAGTACTCCTGGTCAGCGCCGACCTCGACGAAATCTTCGCGCTGTCCGACCGCATCCTGGTCATGAGCGAAGGCCGCATCGTCCACGAATGCACCGCCGCCGATGCAAACATGAGCGAGATCGGCCAGCACATGGCCGGCCACGCCCATGCGGTCGATGTGTCGGGGGTGGAGAGCATTCGCTAGGGCTGCGGGCGGGCTCGCTGAGACCGCTGGCCCCTGCAAGAGACACCACCAGAACCGGCGGCGAACCGCCGGTTCCGGAAAGAATGCGACCATCGTGGAGCGCCGCGCAGCCGGACGGCGCCATTGCGCACACCGCCGCTCCGCGCCCCGAGGCTCCGCTCGCCGTCGCTCAGCCGAGGCCCGGCCCTGAGGAATCCCCGCGACCGGGCGCGAAAGAGCCCGTGATCCCTGGAGTTCACCGGCCGCGCAGCTTGCGCGGGACTGCCGTGCGGCGCTGAAGCATTCTGAGGCCTCGGCGGAGGGGTTCTGCGCTCGCAAATCGAAGTTTCCATGGAAACC
>JAICTU010000807.1 GCA_025936205.1 Polyangiaceae bacterium
GCTCTGCTGCGGCGGCGTGATCGTCGGCTTGGAGGGAACGATGACGGGTGGCGGCGGCAGGGCAGGCGCAGGTTTGGAAACGGTCGGCGCGGCCTGGCGGTCTTGGCTCGGTGACGGCGCTGCCCGGCTGTCGGAATCCGAGAGCAGATCCACGACCAACGTCGGCGAACCCCTGGGCCGCTCGACCGGTGTGCCGCGGAGGCTGAGCAGCACCAGCAGCAGGAGCAGGTTGACGGCAAGCGCAAGCGTGATTCCGGTCGCGCGGCGGGACAGCGGAGCCCGGTGCTGCGGTGAGACTAGCTGGTAGGGCAGCACGAGGGCGGGAGTTTCCGGGCAGTTGGCGTCGCGAGGATGCGGAGCTTAGCCGGAGCGGAGTTGAACCGCGAATGAAACCTGCGCCATCCGTCCTCGCGCTGACCGGTCTTCCGCAGTTGACCTGCGTTGATGGGATCGCAAATGGCCCGACTTGCGTTGGTCGCGACCCCAAGACAGAGGAATCGACGTGAGCGAAGGAATCGACAAGGCAAATCTGGGCGTTCCGGGGCTGGACGACATCACCGTTGGAGGCCTCGCGCGAGGGCGCCTCTTCCTGCTCGAGGGTAGCCCCGGCACCGGCAAGACAACCATTGCTACGCAATTCCTCAAGGCTGGGGCGGCGCTCGGCGAGCGGTCGCTGTACATCACCTTATCGGAGACGGAAGATGAGTTGCGGGCTGGCGCAAGCTCGCACGGATGGTCGCTGGAGGGCATCGATATTTTCGAGCTCGTCCCGCCGGAAAGCCTTCTCGATGAAGAGCAGCAGCAGAGCTTGCTCTACTCTTCCGACCTCGAGCTTGGCGAAACCACGCGGCGCATTTTCCAGGCGTTCGAGCAGGTGAAGCCAACGCGCGTGGTTCTCGACAGTCTGTCCGAGATCCGCTTGCTTGCTCAATCCTCTCTTCGCTATCGCCGTCAAATCCTTGCTTTGAAGCATTATTTTGCGCGGAGCGGAGCCACCGTGCTGATGCTTGACGACCTGTCGAGCGAAGCCAACGATCGCACGATGCACAGCGTCGCCCATGGCGTAATCCGGCTCGATGAATTGTCACCGGAATATGGGCCGGAGCGCCGCCGGCTCCGGGTCATCAAGTATCGAGGCCAGCGCTACCGCGGCGGTTACCACGACTTCATCATCGAGACAGGCGGCATCCGGGTCTTTCCGCGCCTGGTTTCTGCCGAGCATCGCCAGTCGTTCGTTCGCGACGTTATCCAGACTCAGTCACCCGAGCTGAATGCATTGCTGGGCGGCGGTGTGGAGCGGGGGTCCAGCGTTCTTATCCTGGGTCCGGCCGGGACCGGCAAGTCGCTGCTGGCGTTAACCTTCGTGGCGGGTGCGGTACGACGGGGCGAGCGCGCGGCCATGTTCGTGTTCGATGAGGAGCTTGGGCTTTTGATCGATCGTGCCAAGGGCCTGGGTATCGATCTGACTGAGATGACGGACTCCGGCAATCTTGTGCTGGAGCAGATCGATGCCGCCGAGCTGACGCCGGGCGAACTATCGGAGCGCGTCCGCCGCTGCGTAGAGGAGCACAAAGCGCGCACCGTCGTGATTGACAGTCTCAACGGCTATCAGGCCGCGATGCCAGGCGAGCAGGCTCTCATCCTGCACATGCATGAATTGCTCCAATATCTGAACCGCAAGGGCGTCTCGACCTTCCTCACCGTTGCCCAGCACGGTCTCGTCGGAGACATGAAGGCGCCGGTCGACGTCACCTACCTTGCCGATACTGTCGTACTGCTCCGCTATTTTGAGGCGTTTGGAAGAGTCCGGCGGGCAATTTCGGTGATCAAGAAGCGCACCAGTGCTCATGAGGATACGATCCGCGAGTACCAGATCAACAGCGACGGGATTACCCTTGGCGAGCCGCTGATGGGCTTCCAGGGCGTGCTGCGCGGCGTTCCCGAGTTGGTAGAGGACCATCCGAGGTTGCTGGCGAAGGCAGCGGAGTGACGTCGGACATCTCTGAACGGGCCGTGATCCTCGCGCCCCAGGGTCGCGACTCCAAAGTGGCTCGCGACATGCTTGCCGAAGCGGGCATTGCGGCTGACCTCGTGACCGACGTTGGCGGGCTTGTAGAACAGCTCGCCGCGGGCGCCGGGTTTGCAGTGGTAACCGAGGAAGCTCTCGGCGGCACGGATCTGCAC
>JAICTU010000132.1 GCA_025936205.1 Polyangiaceae bacterium
CGAGCGACGCTCGGTCGGTGTGCACGCCCATCCAAGACCCCGAGGAGCGCAGCGACGTGCGCGCAGCTCGCTTGAACGTCAGGGTCAGCGAACGCAACACCGAGAGCCCGAGCTACGGCCTTGCGCCACGCCTCACGCTCGGTAGCGGACTGAACTACACCTCGGCGCCCAATTCGCCGCGCCCCGTGGACTGGAACATCAGCGCCGTCTTGACCGTGCCCATCTACGACGGAGGCGAACTGGGGGCCGAGCGGGATCTCAGCCGCGCGACAACGGTGGAGGCTCGCCAAACCTTGACGCAGACGGCGCGGCAGGCCCGGCTGGAGGCGTTGCAAGCGCAGCGCTCCATCCAAGTCGCCCAGGCGAACTTCGACGTGAGCCGGCAGGCCCGCGACATCGCCGCGGAGAGCGCTCGCCTGTCGAGGATCGCGTTTGTCCACGGCACCGGGACCAGCTTCGACCTGGTCGACGCAGCGCGCCGCCAGCGCGAAGCGGAAATCGACGTCACGATTAAGGAATTCGAAGTGGTCCGGGCGCAAATCACCGCCCTGTTGGCCCTTTCCAACTGCAACATCTGAGCGCATCGAGTCTCGCTGCAGGCTTCCGTGGCGACACCTTCGCGAGAAGCCGCGCTTGTCCGGGCTGGGAACTCCGGGTAGGCTCCGCCGAGCTGTCGGGCGTTTGACGTGCAAGCTCGCTGCCCCCGAAAATGACCAGCAAAGACAAGATCTTCTACGCTCTCGCGGCGGCCTTCGCGGCGGCCGTCACGTACACCATCTTCATCATCTTTCTGCATACGCCCACCGCGCAGGAGGCGGCAGGAGGGCTGGCGCAGAAGATCTTCTATTTCCACGTCGGGGTGGCGATGGCCATCTACGTCACCGGCGGCGCCTGCTTCTTGGCAAGCGCCATCTATCTGGTCCGCCCCAGCGAGGCGGCCAATGCTTGGGCGCGCGCTGGCTCCGACTGCGCGGCACTGTTCGGAACGCTGGTGCTGTGTAGCGGGCCGTTGTGGGCCAAGAAAGCCTGGGGCGTATACTGGCTCTGGGATCCGCAGCTCACCACCCTGCTACTCAGCGTGCTGATCTACTGGGCAATTTGCCTGCTCCGTGCCTTCGCCGGGGACGGCGGCGCGGAGCGCCGCTTCGCAGCCGCCCTGGGCGTGATGGGCACGGTGAACCTGCCCATCATCTATTTCTCGGTGCAGAAGTGGGGTGGCAACCATCCCAACGTGACGCGCGAAGGCGGCGGAGGGCTCGATCCCTCGATGAGGCCTGCCTTTCTCTGGGGTGTCATCAGCATGACCGTGCTCCTTCCCCCACTCCTGCTCTGGCTGCGCAGTCGCCTCGCGCTGCTTCAGGCGAGCTTGGAGCACACCTGGCAAGAAGCTCTCTCCCGCGGCCTGGTGGACAGCGCGGATGACCTGGATTCTCCGTAACAAGCATTGCCCAACGCGCAAGGACTGAGGTAGCTGGAGCCATGAACTCGAGTCAGAGCCCGACCGCCACCGTCGGTACTCCCCAGGATCGTGCCACGCAATTCGTTCCGGTGCAGGGTGGTGGTCAGCAGACGGCCGACGCGGGAGCGTTCATGGTCGCAGCTTACATCCTGATGTGGCTCGCCACCGTGCTCTTCATCCTGCATACCTGGCGCAAGACCAAAGGGATCCAGCAGCGCATCGACGAACTGCACAAGGCCGTTTCCAAGCTGCCACAGGACGGCGCCTGAGACGCGACGGGTCGTGTTTTTCCTGACGGAATTGCCTCCTCAGCACGGATGAAGCGCGATGCCTGAGGCTCACATGACCTTCGAGCACATCATCTACATTCCAGCGGCGCTGCTGGTCGGTACCATTCTCGGCTATACGCTGGGTGCACGCGCGGTGCGGCGCGAGTTGGCCCAGCTGAAAAAGCGCATCAAGCGCTGAGGTCCTTCCGGGCAACGCGCCCGCACCCAGCAGCGAGTGACCCAGCGCGCTACAGGCCGCACCGACTCGCAGGGTTTCGGGACAGTCGTGCCCCTGGGTGAACCCCTCTGCAGCGCCAAAAAAGGCATCGCTTCAATTCACTTCGCGTACTAATTTTGCAGAGTGTTCGGCGTTTCCTTCACGGAGTTCCTGGTGCTCGGCACTGTGGCGCTCCTCGTTCTCGGCCCGGAAAAATTGCCGGGAATGCTGCGAACACTCGGTCAGTGGTTGGCCAAGCTGCGCAAGCTAACGACAGAAGTTCGCTACCAGAGCGGGATCGATGATGTGCTGCGGTCCGAGGGGCTCGACGGCGGGTTGAGCGAGCTGCGAAGCTTGATGCGTGGAGGCATCGGCGGCTCGATGCTCTCGCATGCAGCCGCGGCAACGACGCAGCCCACCAGCCGCGCGCACCTCGACCACTTCATGCCGGACAAGAGCCGGGAGTATCCCGTGGAAGGGGTCGATGCTTACGGTGCCCTGCCTGAAGACCTCGTTCCGGGTGCGCAGTTCGCGCCGGTCGGAGGCGCTGCGGTGGAGCCGGCAGCTGCGGCCGTCGTCGCCGCGGATGCGCCAGCGATGCCCAGCACGCCGCCGGTAGCACCCTCCCCTGCCGCCACGGGTGAGGCAGCCAGCACGCCAGGTGGCGCTGGGAGCAGCGCATGAGCTCGTCCACGAACGAAGAGCTCCAGATGACCTTCTGGGAGCACCTGGAAGAGCTGCGAGGGCGCCTGATCAAAGCTCTGCTCGCGTTCGTACTCGGCGGCTTCGGCGCCTGGTACTTTCGTGAAAAGGTCTTGATCTGGATCACGACGCCGTTCGTCACGGCCTGGACTCAGTCGATTCCGAATCAGCCTCCGGCGCTGCACTTTCCCGCGCCGGCCTCGCTGTTCATCGCCTACCTCCGGCTGTCGATGATCGCGGGATTTGTCTTCGCCCTGCCCGTCATCTTTTATCAGCTGTGGGCGTTCGTGGCGCCCGGCCTCTACCAGCGCGAACGGCGCCTGGCTCTGCCCTTCGTGGTGTCGTCGATGGGCCTGTTCCTCGCCGGTGGCTACTTCGGCTGGCGCGTGGCCTTCCCGGTCGCGTTCAAGTACTTGCTGGACTTCGCCGGAGCCGTGCAGGGCCACTCGGTCGCCATCCAGGTCGAACCGACGGTGATGATCGGCGACTACATCGACTTCATCTCGCGCATGTTGCTCGCGTTCGGCACGGTCTTCGAGCTGCCGGTGTTGGTGTTCTTTCTGGCCGTCGCCGGCCTGATCAATCACACGCACCTGCTGAAGTTCGCCCGCTACTTCGTCGTGCTCGCGTTCTTCATCTCGGCCATCATCACGCCGCCGGACGTGATGAGCCAGTTCCTGCTCGCCGTGCCGCTGTGCGCCCTCTACCTGGTCTCGATCGGGATCGCATGGCTGATCGGCAGGGGCGCGGCGCGCTCCACATCGAGCTGAGCCCGGCCTCGAGGAGCGGGCTCAGCTTCGCGTGCCTTCCGGCTCGACCTCGGGAATGCTGTCCGGGATCGCGACCCGGTCGGCGTCCATCCATAGACCGTCCAGGTCATAGATCTCGCGCCACTCGGACTGAAACACGTGGACCACCACGTCCACGAAATCGATCAGCACCCAGTTGGCGAGCGGCAGGCCTTCGAGCGCCAGACTCCGCACACCTTGCTGCGTCAGCTCCGATTCCACGTTCTGCGCGATCGCAGCCACATGGCGATCGCTCGTGCCTGTCATCAAGACCAGAAAATCCGCGTAGTCGACCTTGCCCGTGACTTCGATGATCTGCACGTCCTCTGCCTTCTTGGCCAGGCCCGCTGCTGCAACCAGGGTCGCGATCTCGCGCGCCTGCTCCAGCCGGCGAAGGTTCGTGTCCACCACCACGGCGCCGGCGCCCAGCGCGGAGCCGTTCGAACCGCCGTTGCTGCCGCTCGTGACACTGCCACCACCCCGGGCGGTACGTGTTACGCGCAGCTCGCTGGTTCGCTCCGAAGAACGGGAACGTTTCTGGCTTTCGGCTTTGCTAGTCGTGGCTGACATTCGTGCTGTTTTGCCTTTCGTCGCTGGCGCGCTCCGCCATCGTCCGGATGACCTTCTGAATGACTGTCTGAATGACTGTCTGGATGACCTTCTGGATAACTTAGCGTGCGGGAGGTCGCAGATCGCCGGCCAGAGTATTGGCCGGCGCGCTAGTGCCTCCCAGCGGTGCTTCGACCGCAGGTGATTCCGTGGGTGCCCCTGCATCCCAGGCCGCCACGGGTGCTTCCTCGTAGCGCGGGACGGGCCCTGGTGGCCTCGCATAACGCTCACCCGAACAAGCCAGCACCTGAAACCCGATCGTCAGCGTTGCCGGCAGCAGGCGTTGAAAGCCTGCCGGCGCTCGCGTCGTCTCCGGCTTGCTGGGCCGCGCCGCGGAAATCGCCGAGCGGGGCCGCCTCACAGACGCAGTGGCTGCGCGGACAATGGCTGCGCGGACAATGGCCACGCGGAGCATCCCGACGGGAGTGGCTGGGCCGGGTGGTTTCAAATCGTTTGGGCGCCCTCTCGAGAACAGTATCTGTCCCACAACATACCACGCGGACCCGCGAGAAGAGCGCGTTTGTCCCGGAGAGGCGCTGATTTTGCGAAAAATCCCGCAGTGACGTACCAATTCGGCGCGGCCGAAGTTCACGCGCCGGCGTCGTCACCCTATCCTCGCCTCTCCGTGTTGCTCCCCCCTCCCGTCCGGCCTGGCGACACCTTGCGCATTGTCGCCCCATCCGGGCCCTTCGATCGAACGCTGTTTTTTCGAGCCATCGGCTGGCTCGGACGTCGCTACCGCCTGATCTGGGACCGCAGTTGCCTGCAGCGCACCGGCTATCTCGCAGGCGATGACCAGCGGCGGTTAGCGGAGCTGGACGCCGCGCTCCGCGATCCCAGCGCGCGCGCGATCGTTGCGGCGCGCGGCGGCTATGGCGCCACGCGCATCACTCACCTCGCGGACTTCTCCAGTCTGCAGCGCCATCCCAAGTGGTGCGTCGGCTTCTCCGACGTGACCGCGCTCCACCTGGAAGCGCTGCGCGTGGGAGTCGCGTCGCTGCATGCAGCGAATCTGGCATCGCTCGGCCGTGGTGACGCCCAGGCGCGGGCCGAGTGGTTGGAAGCGCTGGAGGCGCCGCTCGCACCGCGCCGCTTTAGCTCGCTGCGTGCGCTGGCGCCGGGGCGCGCCCGGGGCCTGCTGGTGGGGGGCAACCTCACGTTGCTCTTCTGCTGCGCGGCGAGCGGGCGACTGCGCCTGCCTGATGGCTGCTTGCTGTTCCTGGAGGAGGTAGGCGAGGCGCCCTATCGCATCGACCGCATGCTCACGAGCTTGCTGGTCTCGGGGCACCTCGATCGAGTCGCAGGATTCTGCATCGGTGACCTGACCAGCGATGGCTCACCACCGGCAGTCCTCGAGGTGGTGCGCGAGCGGCTCGCCGGGCTCGGCGTGCCGATCCTCGCGGGGCTGCCAGTCGGGCACGGTCACTTGAATCGTTGCCTGCCGCTCGGTGTGCCCGCTCAGCTCGGTGACACCGAGCTGAGCTTGCATCCGTCCTAGCGGGAAGTCTGGGCTCCCTCCGGGGAAAGCTGCGGGAGGGATGCGCAGGAGACTTTCTCGGCTCAGTGCTTCTTCGACCGGCGGGAGACGTTCGGCTTCCGGTGCACGCCAGTGTCCGCCACCGTGCGAGCGCGCTTGCGCGGGCGCTTGCGCTTGCCCGGCTGAGACCCGGAGGCGCCGAGCGGTGGAGGCCGCAGACGGAGGCCAGGGCCGGCCGCTTCAGCGTAGGTCAGCACGCTGCGCTCGTCGACCGTGGTCACCGGATCGGCCTCCTCCTCGTCGTCTTCCAGCTCCACGTCGACGTCGAGCTCCTCGCCGCCGGCGCGCGCCCCACCCCCGCTCGCGGCGTCGAACACGGAATCGACGTCATCATCGAGCGAGAGATCCTCTTCACGCACTTCCTCGTCGTCATCCAGATCGAATCCGGAACCAGCGCGGCCTGCGCCCGGCGCTGGACCCTGATCCAGCATTCCGCCGGAGCTGGGGGCCATTCCGCTCGGCGTACCCGGCGCCGATGAGCGCCGGCGCGGACCCGCGCCGGCGGGGGACCGACGGTACGGCATGGCGCGCTTGGCGAGCATCACGCCTTCCTTCGCTTCCGAATCTCCAGGCTTCATGCGCAGCACGCGACGCCAGGCATCCGCCGTCTCGCGAGCGTCCTTGAGCTTGTCGCGCCAGATCAGCGCCACGCGACGCGCGAGCTCCGCGCGCGCATTGGGATCGCGCCCGCGCAGGATCTGGTTTTCGTAGAGCTGCACCAGGCCGCGGTAGTCGCCGAGTTCTCCATACAGGGCCTCCAGCTGGCGCAGGATCGACTCGTCGCCCGGCGCGAGCTCATGCAGGCGCTTCAAGTCCTCCGCGCAACCCGCCGCGTTGTTCAGGTGACTCTTGCGGATGGCAGCACGCGCCGAGAGCAGCTGACGCACCGATGGCACGTCGAACACCTCTTCCAGCGCGAGGGTCAGCACGCCCTCTGCCTGCCGGTGATCGCCCAGATCGAGCGCGAGCTCGTTCAAGCTCTGCAGCACCTGCGCATCGACCTGCGTCACCAGCGCATCGGCGAGCCAGGCAAACGCCTTCTCGTGAGCACCGAGATCGCGGTGCGCGAGCAGCGCCGCGCGGCACAGCAGCACGCTGCGCTGCGTGGAGCTCACACCCGGGCCCTGACCGCCGGCGGCCAGAGCGTCCGCGAGCACCACGCGCAAGGTGGTGTCGCGGTTGCCACGACCGGCGTCGGAAGCCCGCGCGGCCTTCTCCAGGATCTCCAGCCCCCCCTCGGGCACGCCGTCGTTCAGCGCCTGGTCGAAGAAGCGCCGTGCGCGCTTCAGATCGCCCTGCTCGGACGCGATCTGCGCGGCGCGGCTGAGCGCGAAGAGCCGCTCCGTCATACCCTTGCAGCGATCCGTCTGGCGCTCGTAGACGTCGATCTTGTGCTCGGCGCTGTCGGCCAGAGAGGCCAGACGCTGCAGCAGCGGCTCGACGCGGTCGGCAGCCACGCTGCCGAGCGCGCGCTCGCCGTGCATGATGGCTTGCGAAGCATCGAGCCCGGTCGCCGACAGCACCTCCGCCTGGCGCACCATCTCCTCCGCGCGAGGGACGCCGGAGAGCTCGCGCACCTTGAGCTCCAGCGCCAGGTTGAGCACGTCCAGATCGCGCGTCTTCACCGCCACGCGCTCCAGCGGCTCCGCGATGTCGACGTCGGCGGAGCGCGTCCGCGCCAGCTCCTTGGCGACGGCGACGATCTTGTCGTCGTCGCCGGCGGCCACGAGCCGGGTGAAAGCACCGTGCAACGCGTGGGCGCGGCGCGGGCTGCCCGTCTCGGGCGCATACCACTCGACCAGCTTCTCGGCAGCCAGTACGGGCTTTTTCAGGTCGTCCGCCAGCGACACGAACTGCTGCCGGCAGCCCTCATCGCCGCGGTCGGCGATCTGCTCCAGATAGCGCAGGGCCTCGTCGCTTCGCTCCAGGCGTTCGTGCAACACGGCCGCCAGGCGGCGCGTCATCACGCTGATCTCTTCCTCGTCGCCCTCGATCGCGATCAGGCTCTGCAGGTGCCGCGCCAGCAAGCCCCAGTTCTCCGAGCGCTCGGAGAGCTCGCAGATGCGCTGCACGGCGTCGAAGTCGTTCGGGTCCGTCGCGTGCACGATCTGCAACACGCGCAGCGCGCCCTCCACGTCGTTCAGATCGCTCTCATACAGATCCGCCAGCCGCACCCCGAGGTCGGTCTTGTGATCGGCAGAGGTCGCCAGCTCCAGCTGGCGCTCCAGCGCTTCCGCCGCCTTGTCGGGCTTGCCGCGCTGCAACTCCAGATCCGCAAGCGCCGCGAGCGCGTCGAGGTTCTTGGGATCCAGCTCGCGCAGGATGGTCTCGTAGCTGCGCACGGCGCCGTCGAGATCCTTCAGCCCCTTGTGCCGCAGGTGGGCCTCGCGCAAGAGCAACGGCACGCGGCGGCTCTCGTCGCGCAAGCTGATCAGGCGGCGCAGGTAGCCGACGGCGGCCTGCGCGTCTCCGCGCCCTTCAGCGTCGTCCGCGAGCAAGCTGAGTGCCTCTGCGTCGTCCGCCTCTTGCAGCACGAGCTCATACGAGCGCCGGGCCGCGTCGAAGTCGCCGAGCTCATGGCTCTGGTACTTGGCGGCGCGCTTGCGCAAGGCCACGCGCTTGGACGTATCCATGATGCGCGCCGCGCGCTCCAGCAGGAACGCCGGCAGCTCGCTGCCGCGCCGGCTGGAGAGCAGCTGCTTCTCCACGGCGTCCGCGTATTCATCGTTGTTCGGGTCGAGCTCCGTGGCGCGATACAAGCTCTGCAGCGCGCGCGCCTGATCGCCGGAATCAGCGAGGTACTCGGAGGCCTTCACCAGCAAGGCAGCCTGGCGCAACGGCTGATCGCCGAGCAGCCGGACGCGCTCGCTGTTGGCGGCCACGGCATTCTCGAGCTGCTGCGCCTGCAGGTAGCTCGTCTCGGCCAGCTCCCACAGATCGAGGTCGCTGCTGGTCGAGGCCGCTTCGGAGTAGGCCTGCGCAGCCGCGCTGGCGTCGCCCGCCTCCATGCGCAACGTCCCGAGGCGCGTGAGCAGCTCGACCTTGGCCGTCGGGTCCTCCACGCTGTGGATGTTGTCGGTCACGACCTGAATCGCGAGGTCCTGGCGATCACCAGACTCGAACAGCTTTACTGCGGTGTCGATCGCCACATCATCGCCCGGCGTGAGCCCCGCGATGCGCGCCCACGCTTCACCGGCTGCGACGGGATCTTCGAGTTTGGTCTGATGCAGCCGAGCCAGATCCTTTTCGAGCGCGATCCGCGCCTCCAGATCCGACTGCTGGTCAGCTTGCGTGCGCAAGAGCTCCGCCACCTCGTGCCAGCGCCCCGCTCGCTCCAGCAAACGCCGCAGCTGGCTGGCAGACTCATCGCCAGCTCCCAGATCCGCGAGCTGGCGCCAGGCCGTCAGCGCGCCGTCGAGGTCCTGCAGCTGCCCCTCGGACAAGCTGGCCACCTCGCGCAGCCAGCTCGCCCGCTGCTGGTACGTCACGCCGGTCACCGCCGCGGCTGCCGCCAGCAGGCTGCGCAGCTCGTTGAAGCGCCGCGTACGACGCAAGAACGTCTGCAGGTATTCGATCGCGATCGGCTGCGCCGGCTCGATCGCGAGCGCCTCCTTGTACTTCTGTGCCGCCTCGTTCCGGCGGTTCTTCTGGATCAGCGTGGCTGCGGCTTGCAGCAAGTCGCGCACGGGCCCCGTGGCATTGCCGAGCAACGAGGCCTCGCTCGCGCGAGCGCTGGCGGGAGACAGCGCCGCGAGCACTTGATCTTCTTCGTCGAGCTCGCCGTCCATGTCCGGAGGGCCGCTGCGTTCGGCAAAGGGGCTCTCCTCCTCTGCGCCGAACTCCGCGCCTTCCGCCGCCATTTCTTCCAGACCACTGCTTCCCGGGCGGGTTGAGCTCGCCGTGTCCGCTGCAGCGCGACGCGAGCCTGCACGCCCGGAACGGCGCGCAGCACCGTTCACCTCGACACCGCTCACCGGCGCGGCCTCCACTTCGGCGCTGGGCGCGGGTGCTGCGCTGGCGAGCAAATCGCCCGCTGCGCTGCGCGCGCCTTCCACGAACGGACCGTCCGGGTTGACTTGCACATAGGCAGCCGCAAACGGCGCGACCTCTTCCAACCTGCCGAGCTCCTGACCGTAGTGCAACGCGAGCTGCATCGCTCGGTCGTGCCCGGGCACGAGCTCGAGCGCGCACAGCGAGTAGGCGAGCGCGTGCTCCAGGAACTCCTCCGCGAGCAGCACGAACAGCTCCGCAGCTTCCTCGCGCACGCCTTGCTCCAGGGCCCGCCCGGCGCGCGCCAGCTCGAGCACGACGCTGGCCAGTTGCTGCCGCAAGTTGGCGTTCACTGGATCGATCGCGAGCGCGTGGCGCAGAGCATTGGCTGCGAGCTCTTCCTCACCGGCGGCTTTGCAGACCTCCGCCTCATCCATGTAGAGCGCCAAGCGGCGCTCCGTGTCGGGAGACAGCGCGCGCTCCATCTCGAAGTACGGGATAGCTTCTCCGTAGCGAGCGCTCAGCTTGAGCAACTCGCGCGTCGCGTAGATCGCGTAGTGACTCTTGGGATCGTACTCGAGGGCTTTGCTGTAGTTGTCGAGCGCCTTGCCCGGATTGCCGAGCGGCGGCTCCGCCCACAGACGCCCGAGCTCTTCGTGGATGGCCACCACCGAAGCGCGCAGCGCAGGATCATTTCGTACCACTGTCGCGAGCGCGCGAGCGCGCCGCTCGAGCAAGGCGACCAGCGCCTTGGCGTCGCCCTTTTCACGATACAACGCCGCGAGGCGATCGGCAGGCACGGCATCCGTCGGCTCACGTTCGATGGCACTCATCAGGCAACGAGCGGCTTGGTGCGCATCACCGAGACTGGTGACCCACACGTTCGCAGCCTCCGTGTACCAGTGACTGGCGAGTGAAGGGTCCAAGGTCTCGTTGCCGACGCGCTCGAGCAACCCCGCGTATACGCGAGGGTCATTCTGGCCCGAACGGTGAGCCTGGGTGATCGCCGCCTGATCGTGCGGGTTCTCCACCAAGCGACGGACCAGAGTCTCGATTTCGTCCTGAGTTTCCATATGGCGGCGGAAAGCTAGCACGCCGTCTGGACGACCTGCAACGCGAACACAGGCGTTTCGAAGCGCTCGAGAGACGGGCGCAAGTGCCACGTCCAGACTATACTTTTCTGGTGCTTGGGAAACCTCTTCGGCCCACGCGAGTCCAGCTCGAGCAACGGGCTCAGCGTGAGCGCGCCGGAGCCTGTGGCCCGGCTTGCGATGTACTACCTCGGGGCGCTGGCTCGAGCTGCAGCCCACCACGCAAACGGTTGAAGCAGCTGCTCGCTGCTGCGCTGGCGCTCGCCGCTTGCGGCTTTGGGCCGCTCGCCGCAGTGGGAGCCGCGCTCGGTTGGCTCACGCGCACGCGACTGCGCAGAATCGCGCATCATGCACACGGGCTGCGCTGGGCGAACGTCGCGATCGGCGTCGGAATCGTCAACTCCACGCTGTGGCTGGCGGCATGGACATGGATCACGCTCGAGCCGCCTGGTGGGCGCGGCACGGCGCACGACGATGACGACGATCTCGCGCTGCCCTTCGCTACTCAGCCGATGGTTGCCACTCCGCGCTTCAAGGATTTTCCCGAGCTCGAGACGCTGCCGATCCTCGCGAGCGACGGCGTCGATGCGGAGTCCACATCGCGCCGGCACTGGGGTCAAGTGCCAGTCGTCGACATCGGCGATTCCGTGAGCTCGCTGAGCGTCACGCTCGAGGAGCAGTCGTACCTCGCGCACGCCAGCGGGCGCACTCCGGTCGTTTGGTTGGTTGCGCCCGATTGCCGCCGTTGTGATCACGTCGCGCTCGCACTCAAGCAAGGCCGACTCCAGCGTGCCTTTGCCCACACTCAGCTGATCCGGATCAACGCTCAGCAATTCAGCGCCGAGCTGCAAGACCTGCAGCTGCCAGTGCATGACCTGCCGGGCTTCGCGTTGCTCTCCGGACAAGGTACGCCACTCGACTTCGTCCACGCTGGTGAGTGGGATGAAGACACTCCCCAGCAGATGGCGCCTGTACTGGAAAGTTTCGTGGAGCATCAGCTCGCGCGGCGCCGCTTCCCCTGGCGAGGTGGTACGCGCTCGGACGAAACGCCCATCTGACGCGCCGAAACGAGACGCTTGCCGCACGGGCCCCGCACCCACGCGCTCCATTGCCACCGTAAGCCCACGGCGACAGTGCACTCCCGCGTGATGCTCCGCTTCGCCTCGAGGGGCTGATTATGGCGAAAGCACGGCCCGCCGTTCACGGTGCGGCGGGCGGCTCGCCATTTCGGGGCGTGACCGCCCCTCGGGCGTCCTCGGCGTTGCCGGCCCGGTACACCCCTCTAACGGACAAACTATTGCTTCCGACGGCTCCGCCGGGACTAAAGTACCGCGACCATGAACGCCGCCCATCCCTACCACGGACAACCGGCAGCAGTGCCCCACACAGGCCCCGGTAGCCTGCGGGACGCCATGCACCGGCGCGGGGCGCTGGGGCAGACGCTGGGGTTGGAGGCGGCCGTCGCTCAGATCGTCCCTCTTTGCCACGAGCTGGCCGACATCCACGCCCAGGGTTACGGGTTCTTCCTGCATCCCTCCAGCATCGCGGAGCTGCCGGATGGGCGCCTCGTCTTGGCACGGGAGCGGGCTACGCTCTACCCGGCGGACCCGCGCGATGCTTCGTGCCTGCCGCCGGAAACGCAGCCCGGTCAGCTCAATGATGCCCGGGGCAACGTGTATGCCATTGGAGCCATCCTCTACGAGCTGCTCACGGGCGCCAGCGTGGGAGCGGGAATGCGTCGCCCGGCAGAGCTGGTCCCTCATCTACCCGCCGCTCTCGACGGTGTGCTCTCGGTCGCCTTGATTGCCGATCCCGAACGCAGACCAAACGATCTGCGTTCGCTGGCGAATTCGATCCAGCAGCTGCTGACGAGCCCGCGGCCCGCGTTACCCGCCATCAATCCGCTGGAGATGACGCTGCAAGGGATGCCTCCGTCAATTCCGGTGCTCAACTCGGGGTCCGTTCGTCCGTCCCAAGGGATGCCGTCGTCGATCCCCGTGTTCAACTCTCGTCCAGCCCACAATTCGCTCAGTGTCGACGTTTCACTCTCGTCGATGCCTCCCGACCCAGGTGTCCCGGCCGCTGCCCCCTTGATCATCAATGGGGCAAACGGTGCGCGGGCGCCGATGTCCCCCTTTGCGGTGATCTCAGCGGAGGGCGTTCCCCCCTCCGCAGTGGGAGTGCCGCCTTCCTCTGCGGGCATACCGCCATCTTCAGCGTTGAACGGCTACGGGGTAGCGGTTCAGGCGCCGCAGCCGGACAAGAGCGCCGCGCAGCAGGCAGCCCGCTTCGCGGAGCTCAAGGCACAGCTCGAAGCAGATCCGCGTCCGCGCTACTTCGTCGTCAAGAACGGCATGGACCATGGCCCGTTCACAGCGGTGGAGCTGGTGCGACAGATCGACTCGCACTCGTTCACCGAGGAAGATCACATCGTCGATAGCGTCGACGGGCGGCGCGCCGCGCTGCTCGAGTGGCCGCAGTTCGCCGCCTTCGTGGAGCACGCCAAGCGCGAGCGTCAGCTCGTGCAGCGTCAGAAGGACATCGTCAAGGTCGCCGCTGCGGAGAAGAAGAGCTCGCGCGGCAAGACCCTAGCGGGCCTGTTGATCGTGATCGGTGTGCTGGGCATCGGCGGCGGTTGGTACCTCACGACCAACGGCGTCCGGCGCGACGGCGTCGTGATTCAAGAAGACGAATCCACCAACGTGGAGACAGACGGCGCGCTCTCGGTCAAGGGCAAGAAGAAGCCCCGCCGCCGCAGCGCCGGCAGCGGCGCCCCGGGCAGCATCCCGGTGGTGGCGGGCGGGCAGAGCTGCGAGGCCGCCCTCGACTCTTACAACGAAGAAAAGAGCATGGGCGACGAGGGCCAGGCGGACATCACCGCGGGCCAGTACGGGCGCGTGCTGAACAGCGGCTCGTACTTCGGGCACTGCGGCGTGCCTCTCAGCATGGGCGTCAACATCTGTGCCGCGGTCCAGAATGGCCGCGCGGTGGGCGTGACGGTGACGACCGAGCCCAACGACGCCAAGAAGGCAGCCTGTGTGGCCAGCGCCGTGCGGGGCCTGAGCTTCCCGAGCCACCCCAAGCTCGACGTCACTCGCACTCGCTTCGCCGGGCAGTAATCCTTCCAGCGCGCGGACGCGCAGTAATCCTTCCGGCGCGCGGACGCGCAGTAATCCTTCCGGCGCGCGGACGCGCAGTAATCCTTCCGGCGCGCGGACGCGCAATAATCATCGGCGCGCCGGCGCCGGGTACGATGTAAAACACGCGCGTGAGCGGACGCGTTGCCCATCTGGGCTGGGTGTTGGGGCTGTGCACGGCGTGCGCGGTGCCCGTGGCCAATGATCTGGACGAACCCACCGCCAATCGGGTGGTCGCTGCGCTCGGGCGCAACGGCGTCGCGGCCGACAAGCAGCGCGACCCCGATAACGAGGGGCGCTTCAGCGTGGACGTGGGGCGCGGTGACGCGAGCTTCGCCCTGTCGGTGATGGCCCGGGAGGAGCTGCCGCGACATACCTCGCCCGGGCTCTCCGACAGCCTCGGGCAAGGCTCCTTCATCCCGAGTCGGAGCGACGAGCGGGCACGGCTGCTGGTGGGCACCGCGACCGAGCTCGAGCGCTCCCTGCTCGGCGTGGACGGCGTCATCTCTGCGCGGGTGCACCTCGCCGTTCCCACCAGCGATCCCCTCGACCCAACCGGGCCGGCCCAGGTCCCGACCGCGTCCGTGCTGATCAAATACGGGGGAGCCGCCCCACCCATCAGCGCGCACGACGTCGGTCAGCTCGTCGCCGGCGCCGTTCAGGGCCTGCAGGCCGAGCACGTGACCGTGTTGCTCAAAGCGGTCGCCGAGCCCGTGGAGCGCACCGGGACGGAGCTGGTGCGCCTGGGCCCGCTGACGACCACCCGCAGCTCCCTGCCCTATCTGCGCTGGATGATCGCGTGCGTTGCCACGCTCAACGTGTCGATGGTGGCGCTGCTCTTCGCGCTCTGGATGCGCATGCGTCGCAAGCCCGAGGCGACCGAGCTGGCGGGCAAGCGCGAGGCCTAGTACCTCGTGGCCCAAGTTCGTGCCGGGCACTCTGCACTCGGTACTTCTTCACTTGTAGAAACCCGGCGCGGACTTCGGGTTTCTACTACCAGGGCGAACCCGAGCCCCCGTCAGGGCCCGGCGTCGGCCGTGCCCGTTGAACCCGTTGCCGCGGCGGCCGGGCCCTGGCCCGCCCCCTCGGGGACGATCGCGGCGATGTCGGCGGTACAGCGCCCCTCCACGCAGACCAAGCCCTCCGCACAGTCCAGCGCGCGGAAGCAGGCATGATTTTCGCCGTTCGGCGGGGCTGACCCGGCGCAGGCGGCAAGGCAGCCGAGCCACCCGAATCCGACTGCTGCCCATCCCGCCCATCGACCGCTGCGCATGGCCATCTCCTGCTCCGCGCGCCCTCCACGGCACGGTGGACGCGGGCGCGCACAGAGACAAACGGTCACTCCAGGGTGAGCAAAACCTCGCCCTCTTCCACGGCCTGCCCCTTGCTGACGACGACCTTCGAAACCTTGCCATCCGCCGGAGACTCCACGGGCATTTCCATCTTCATCGACTCCAGCACCACCAGCACCTGCCCCTCCGACACCGACTCACCGACACCGACCTTGATCTCCCAGACTGTGCCCGTGATGTGGGCCGCCACTTCTGTCGCCATGAATCGATGGTAATACCCCACGGGTAGAGTTGGGGGTTCCTTTTCGTCGGCCGTTCAGGTGAGCACGCAGGACGAGAGGCACGCCAGCACCGGTAAGGACTGGGGATGGGAAGCGGCGGTGGGCTCGGGTGGATCACCCCGGGGTCACCGGCGTGAACCCGCCATTTCGGCCATTTTTATTGGTTCAGTATGCGCGCGGATCGAATCGGCAATATCCTTGACTGAAATCCGACGCTAAAAAAGATTTCGCGGTATCGAGAGTCCCCGAGGAGGCGTGCCCCCGATGGCAGAACAGAAGGAAAGCTCAGTTCTCTTTTCGCTCAAGGAGTTGATGAACCTGGAGCAGGAGAGAATCGCGCAAGAAACGGCGACACAGCAGCGCCAGGCGCGTGAGGCTCGAGAACGGCGCGAGATTGAAGAACGCGCCGCCAGAGATTCCGAAGAGCGCCGGATGCGCGAGGCCGAGGAGAACCGACGTGCCGCCGAGCAACGCCAGCGCGAGGATGCTGCACGCCTCGAAGCCATCAAGCAAGCCGAGCTCGAACGCGCCAAGGCAGAAACGGAGCACCGCGCGCACCTGCAAGCCGTTGCTGCGCAGCGCGAGCACGAGGCGCAACTGGTAAAGATCCGCCAGGATTCCTCCGCTCGCCGCATCAAGATCGTGGCCATCGTGGCCATCGCCATCCTGGGCTCGGGCTTCGCCGCTCTCGGCTACAAATGGAAACAGGACCAGGAAACGGCCGCGCGCAACGCTGCCGCGGCAGCAGCCGAGCAGCAACGGTTGATCGAAGAAAACAAGCGCATCGCCGAGGAAGGCAAGAAGCTTCAGCAGCAGATCGAAGCTGCACAGGCGCAAAAAGCCGAGATCGAGGAAGCGCTGCGCAACGCCAAGACCGAAGCTGAAAAGGCGAGCCTGCGCGCTCGTCAGAAGGATGCGGACGAGAAGATCCGCAATCTCGGCAACCAAGAGGCTGCGAACAAGGCGTCGCGTCCCCGCGTCAAGAAGCCGGACTGCAACTGCACCCCTGGCGACCCTTTGTGCTCCTGCTTCTGAGCTGAAGCGGCGTGTCCAGCCGCCTGGGAGAAAGGGGCCGGGCCTCCGGTGCTCGGCCCTCTCCGGCAGCTCGGGACGCGGGCGGTGCTGGGCGCGTTGATCTGGCGCGCGATTCACCTTATTGAGGCGCGTGGCTTCTGAGTTTCCGCGCGCCAAGGGACGGCTGGTCATGGGGCTTCAGCCGGTCCGCGAATGCCTGCGGGTGTGGGGCTACGGCGTGACCGAGGTCGCGCTCACGGCAGGGGACAGTCCCAAGCTGGCCGCGCTGGAGCGCTTCGCGGTGGCGCAAGGGGTCGGTAGCGTGGTGCGGCTGCCGCGGGGCGAGATGGACCGGCGCGCGCAGAACGGCCAGCACCAGGGCGCCATCGCCCTGGCACCGGCGCTCGAGCTGCGAGATTGGTCCGAGGTGGTCGCGCGGCCGCAGCTGATCGCCATCGCGCTCGACCGGGTGCAAGACCCTCAAAATTTCGGAGCGGTGGTGCGCAGCGCGGTCGCGACGGGCGACGCTGCGCTGGTCTGGGGCGAGCACGCGTCGGCTCCGCTGACTCCAGCTACCTTCCGCGCGTCAGCCGGCGCGATCGAGCACGCCACCCTGTCGCGTGTGGCTTCGCTGAAGGACGCGCTCGCGAGCGCGCGAGCCGCCGGGGCGCAAGTCATCGGCCTCGCGGCAGGTGCGGAGCAATTGCTGTCCAGCATCGACCTTCGAGGCCCGACGGTGATCGTGCTGGGCAACGAGGGCGACGGCCTCCAGCCGTCGGTGCGCAAGGCCTGCACGCGCGTCGCCGCCGTCGTGCGCCCGCGCGTCCTCGATTCGTTGAACGCTTCGGTTGCCGCCGCGATCGCCCTGTACGAAGCCGAGCGGCAGCGCAACCATCCCGCTGGACAGCTTGCCAGCGAATCTATTCAGTAGAACGTGTCCGCCGGTGCGCGACCGGAGAAAAAGGCGGTACGCGGTCGCAGGTTTGCCGCCAGCGCTAGCAGTGCGTTCTGAGCGCGGGCGCCACGCTCGAGGCACTACTTCCAGTACTTGAAAAGCTAGCGCGCAAGCACTGATAAAAACAAGGTGATCCCGTTTCTCAACTCTGCTTCGTCCAGATCTTCGCCGAGGCTGATCCGGAGGGCCGCGCGGGCGCGCTCGGGACCGAGCATGGCGGCTACGGCGGCAGAGGGCTCGGTGGTGCCGACACGGCAGGCACTGCCGGTCGAAACGCACAGGCCGCGCACGTCGAGCGCTGCCACCAGCCGCTCGCCGGACCAGCCCGAGAAGGACAGGTTGGAGACGTGCGGCAGGCGCTCGACCCCAGCGCCGTTGACGCTGCAGTGCGGAGCCAGTGCTCGCTCCAGCTCGTCGCGCAGAGGAGCCAGCCGGGCGTAGCGCTGGAGATCGATGCGCCGCAGCGCGGCGTGGAAGCCGGTGACCAACGGCGCGCTCTGTGTACCCGGTCGCAGCCCGCGCTCCTGACTGCCGCCGAGCAGCACGGGCTGTGGCGTGCCGCCCCGCCAGCCGAGCGCGGCGATACCCTGGGGACCCCGGATCTTGTGCGCCACCAGCGTGTAGCTGTCAGCGCCCGCGTAGGCCTCGGGCGCCAGCTTGCCCAGCGCCTGGGCGGCATCCACGTGCAGGCGCAGCCCGGTGCCGCGCAGCGCCAGCGCGAGCTCGGATACGGGCTGAATGACTCCGGTCTCGTGATTGGCCGCCGTGACAGCCACGATGGCATTCCGGCGCGCCTCTTCTGGGAGGCCGCCGACCACCTCGAGCACGCGCTCGGGATCGAGCCGCCCGCTCTGGGGGACGGGCAGCCACTCCACACGCCGGCCCTGCTGCGCCAGCCACTCCGCAACCCGCACGATGGAGGGGTGATCGAGCCGGCTGACCACGAGCGTCGCCGCGGCGCGCAGCGCCAGATTGTTCGCTTCGGTGCCGCTGGACGTGAAGAGGACATCGCGCGCATCGACGGAGAACATCTGGGCGATCTGCTCGCGAGCGTCCTCGATACAGGCGCGCGCGGCTCGCCCCGCCTGATGCGGGCTGGAGGGATTGGCCCAGGTCTCCGTGAAGGCGCGTTGCACGGCCGCCAGCACGTCCGGGTGCGGCGGAGTGGTGGCGTTCCAATCCCAGTACAGACAGGGAGCGTGCCGCATCGCCAGGGAGACGGGTCGTCGCCGCGTTCGGCTCAGACCGGCAGGTGCGCGCGCTGCGAGATGACCAGCGTGAAGGCTGCGCCCGTGAACGTCACGTCGCCCATGGTCTCATCCGCCGGCGTCTTGGTGACCACGTAGCCGCCGTGGCCACGCGCGACGCCGCGCACCACCGCGAGGCCCACGCCCGCTCCGCCGTAGGATCGCGTCTCGGAGCCGTCGGCCTGGAAGAACGGCTCGAACACTCGCTTGGCCGCGTGCTCCGGTACGCCGGGCCCCGTATCTGCCACGCACAGCTCGAACTGGCGATCCGCGAGGGGCCGAGCTCGCACTCCGACGGAGCCGCCCACGGGCGTGAACTTCTGCGCGTTGTCGAGCAGCTGATCCATCGCCTTACCGAGGCGCACACCGTCGCCGATGCCCGGCATTTGCCCGTGGATCTCGGGCACGACGCGCTGCTTCTTCTCCTGGAACTTGGGTTC
>JAICTU010000504.1 GCA_025936205.1 Polyangiaceae bacterium
CTTCCGGCGTCGAGGCGCGCCAGCTTGCGCTGACAGATCTGGCGCAGCTGCTCGGCGTTGTCGACCCAGCGCTCGTGGTCACGCCGTGCGTTCTCCAGGTACAGTGACCAGAGCAAGCTGGCGGTCTGCAGCCGGTTGCGCGCGTCTTCCGGGCGCGCCTGCACGTCGGCGTCCGCCATCTCGGCGAGCGCGCGGTAGAAATGCTCCTCGTACTCCGGCTGGAAGTACACGTTGGGCAGGTCCAGCGCGACGACGAAGCGGCTCGGAGGACCGAAGCGAAAGCTCGCTGCTTCGCGCGCCAACCCGAGCGACGTCGGCAGATCGCCATCGCGTTCCGTGGCCACCGCCATGCCCCAGAGCGCGAGCGCGCGGGTCACACCGGTGCGCGAGAGGCTGAGCGCGAGCCGATAGTCTTCCAGCGCAGCGCCCAGATCGCCGCTGGCCATGCTGGACTCGGCGCGGTTGGAGGCAAACATGGCCTGGGCCTCGGGTTGCCACTCGAGCTCGATCGCGCGCGAGTACGCGGCGCGCTCCGCCTCGCGCTGCCCGAGCTTGCCTTCGGCAGTGGCGAGAGAGAACCAGGCATCTGCAGCCAGGGGCGAGTCGGGATCGCGCTCCAGGGCTTGCTGCAAGCGCAGCCGACCCTCGGGCAGATAGGACTTGTCCGCTTTGACGAGGGCGTCGCCGAGCAGATAGAGCAGGCGAGAGTCACCCAGCTGATGGCCGTCCGCGATGGTGATCAAAGCCGCTGCGCGCGCGTTGAGCTGGCGGTTGAGCTCTTCGGTCGTCGCCGAGCTGGGCATCATGTCGTCGCTGCTGTCATCGGCGGGGGTGCGGCTGCGCTCCGCCAGCGCCAGCAGCTGCTCGGCAGCACCCTGCTTCGGATTCTTGACCAGATCCCAGACCGTGGGCGCAGCGCCAGCGCGCGAGACAACCCCGAGCCCGAGCAGGAACCCACCGAGCGCGCTGCGGAGCCAGCAATGGCGACGAGTTCGCATCACGGCGAGCTCCTCGGGTTCGAGCTCGTGTGCTTCAAATGCGCCGCCGCCAGCGCGCGCCAGGGCGCGGGCCCCCCTGCTTGCTCGAGGCCGGCGGCGTGGCGCGCCCAGAGATCGGCGGCAGCGGTATCGGAGTAGGGCTCCACCAGCAGGGCCGCAGCGCCGAACAACTCGTGGGGCGGCAGTACCGGCCAGCGTCCGGGCCAGCGCCCGCTCTGCACAGTGGCCACGAAGTGCCAGACCTCGCCCGCATCGAGCCGGCTCTCGCTGTCGCTCGGCTGAGCACGCCGTGCCGCTGCCAGCGCGCTGAGACCGACCGAGAGCGCCCGCAAGCCCGTGGAGCTGGCGCGTGCTCGCGCGGCCGCCAGCTGCCCCGTTGCTTCCTCCAGACCATCGGGGCCGCGCTGCATCGCGGAGACCGCCGCTTCGAGGTAGATGGCTTGTTGATCGATCGGATCGGGCCAGGCTTGCAGCAGCGGCAGCAGCCTCCGATAGGCAGCGAGCGCGGCATCGGAGTGACCCGTGAGCGCGGCGCTGACGGCGGAGTCGCGCAGTGCGTGCGCGGAGAGTGGCTCGGCTCCGTGCTGCCGCGCGGCCTCCCACAGCGCCCAGGCATCAGCGAAGGCTCGCCGCCTGGTCCGGGCCTGCGCCTGCAGCACCAGTGGCTCGGCGCGATCGGGCAGGTCGTGGGCCAGCTCGGCCGCGAGCTTTAGCGCCAGGTCGGGATTGCTGCCGAGCGCCAGCTCGGCGCGTGCCAGACGCCGGCAGACCTGTTGCCGCCCCTGCTCACGCACCTGATCCCAGGCGCCGGGAGCAGAGGGCTCGCCTGCGCGCGCCGACGGGGGCGCGCACCATCTGGGACGCGAGCTCAGCTTGGCAGCGGTCGACAGATCACCGCTCAGCACGGCGCCAATCAAGAACACTGCCGACAGAGCGGGCATCCATCCTCCGGCCCTAGCTCAGGGCCAGCGCACGTCCGGATCGGCCGGGGAAGGCCGGGTGAAAGGGTCCTTCAAGACGATCGTCTCGAGCCGGCGAGCACCAAGGCTGAGCAGGTACAGCGGCACACGCGAGCGCTCCTCGATGAAGCGGACGTACTCGTATGCCGCGCGCGGCAGCTCGCTGAGCTTGCGCGCCTCGCGCAGCGGCTCCGTCCAGCCCGGCAGCTCTTCATAGACGGGCTTGACGCTGCTCGGGTCGTCGTTGATGGCGTCGAGCGGCAACTCCTCCGTGCGCCCTTCGGGCGTGTCGTACGCCACGCACACACGCAGCGATCCCAGACCCGTGAGCACGTCCAGCTTGGTCAGCGCGAAGCCGTCCAAGCCGTTGACTCGCGCGGCGTACTTGAAGCCGGGCAGATCGAACCAGCCCGTGCGGCGCGGGCGACCCGTGACGGAGCCAAACTCGGCTCCGGCCTCGCGCAAGCGCGTGCCTTCTGGTTCCGGCAGCTCGGTGGGGAAGGGGCCTGCGCCGACGCGGGTGGCGTAAGCCTTGCTGATGCCGAGCACACAGGTGATGCGCGTCGGCCCCAGACCGGCGCCGGTGGCCGCGCCCGAAGCCACGGGCGAGCTGGAGGTGACGAACGGGTCGGTGCCGTGGTCGATGTCGAGCAAGGTGCCCTGAGCGCCTTCCAGCAACACCTTCTTGCCGGCGGAGAGCGCGTCGTTGACCAGGCGGGACGTATCCGCGAGCAGCGGCACCAGGCGCGCACGCAAGGGCTCGAGCTCGGCGATGATCTCGTCCACGCTGGGAGTGCTGGCGCCGAGCGCCGCGAGCACCGGGCGCCAGTGAAACAGTGAACCCTCGATGCGGTCGCGCAGGCGGCCCAGATCGCGCAGATCCCCGGCGAGCACGCCGGTGCGGCGGACCTTGTCCTCCAGCGCAGGGCCGATACCCTTCTTGGTGGTGCCGATGGCGCGCGACTGTGCCGCCGCCTCGCGCAGCGCATCGATCTGCTGATGGTAACCGAGCACCAGGTGCGCCCGCGCCGAGAGCGCGACTCGCGCGTCGACACGCTGTACGCCCTGCCGCGCCAGCTGGCTCATCTCCGCGACCAGCACGGCTGGATCGACCACCATGCCCTGCGCCAGCACGCAGCGCGTGTTCTCGCGCAAGATGCCGCTCGGCAGGAGCCGCAAGATGGTCCTTTCATCGCCGACCACCAACGTGTGGCCCGCGTTCGCGCCACCAGCCGCGCGCACGACGAGGTCGGCGTGCTCCGTGTAAATGTCGACGATCTTTCCTTTGCCCTCGTCGCCCCACTGAGCACCAACCACAATCACGCAAGACATATCAACGTTCCTCTAGCACCCCGAGATGACCCGCGACAACTCGAGCCAAGTTGCCAACATCCGTGCCATCCAGGAGCAGCTCGGTAGCCTCCCCGGCCGGCGTCTCTTCTGCAGCCCCTGCAAGCGCGGAAACCGCGCGCAAGCGGCTGCCGCCTGCGCCGAACCCGAGCGCGCCCAAGTCCAGCACGTGAGTATAGTCCCAATGCAACGCGTATGCGTCGCTCCGGTTCGCCTCGGGGCCGGTGGCGCAGGCCACTCCGTGCGCCCGCAGCTGCTTCAATAGCGGGGCGAGCCTGGGGTCGCCGGATGGGGCGGTCACGAGCACACGACCGCGCCCGCGCTCCCGCTCCCCCTGAGCATCGAGCGCCCAACACACGTTGCTGACGTGGAAGGCGAAACCCGCCGCAGGGCAGGGCAGCTCGAAGCGCTCGAACAGCGTGTCGTAGCGCCCGCCCGAGCCCAGCGGCTCTCCGGGCCCCTCCGCCAGCAGGTGAAACATCACCCCGGTGTAGTAATAGAACTCACGCGCCTCCCCCAAATCGAGCACAAATCGGGGCGCCAGCTGGGCCGCCACGGCCGCCCGCCACACGCGCTCGAGCGCGCGCATCGGCGCCTCCGCCGCCGTGCCGGCGAGCGCGCGCTCCGCGCGGGGCCACATTTCCGCGCCGCCGTGCAGCTCGGGCAGCGCGACGAGCGCCTCGAGGGCGCTACCGGAGAGCCCCGAACGTGAGCCCACGCGGCGCAATTCGCTCTGATCCTTCAGCGCCAGGCATTCGAGCGCTTCGGCCCGCGCGCGCGCCTCCAACGGATCGACCAGGGCTCCGACGATCTGTGCGTGGGCCAGGTCCACCGTGAAATCGCGGATGCCCGCCGCGCTCAGAGCGCTGGTTGCGGCCTCCAGCACCTCCAGATCTCCGGACTGCTCCGCGCTCGGACCGACCAGCTCGAAGCCGACCTGCAAGACTTGCTGATCCAGCCGCGCACGCTCGCGCCGGCGGCGCAGCACGGACGCTTGATACGAGAGCCGCGCTGGCCAGGGCCCTTCCGCGTGACGGGTCGACACCAGGCGTGCGATCTGTGGCGTCACGTCGGAGCGCAGCGCGGTGATCTTGCCGCTCTCTGGCTCGACGAAGCAGAGCGCCTCCTCGGCGTTGCCAAAGCCGCGCTCCAGCACGTCGGTATACTCGAACAGCGGCAGCTCGACGCGCTGGTAGCCGAACAGCTCCAGACTGGAAAGCATGCTCTCGCTCACGCGAGCGCGGCGGCGCGCCTGCCGCGGCAACCAGTCGCGCATCCCCACCGGCAGAGGGTGGGATGGACGCGGCTTGCCGCCCGCTGAAGCAGAGGGCGGGGAACTCGGGCTTTTGCCCGGCGGGGGCGAAGACTGGGCACGCAAAGCGGCGCACCGTATCAAACATCCAGTGGCCGTCTAGCGCCACGGGTTCCCGAGTGGCCGTACGACCGGCATGTCGGTCGGACCGGACATCACGCTCGGGGTCTTGCTCGTAACTATCCGAAAGGAGGCCCTTCGCCCGGTTCCCCCGTCGTCCGGCCCTTATCACCCGGAAATGCGCTATGGGGACTCGCATGAGCGAAGCACGTGACGGGATGACGATCGACGTCTGGGAGCGCACCAAGGGCCACGGCGGGCAGCCCACCCAGGCCATGAACCGGCGGTTGTTCATGCAACTGCTCGGCTACGAGTGCACCGAGGGGCTCGATCCGGAGCGCGCCATCGCCACGCTGGGAGCCGCACTGGACGAGAAGGGCGCGTCCGCCATCATCTACGCCGACGTGAACAACCCGCGCGGCATCGCCCTGCTCAGCTGGGGCGAAGAACCCGCGGATTTCGTCACCAAGGTGCGACCTACGCTGAGCCACCCCGGGTTGCGCGCGCTGCGCCCGGTGCCGGCGTTGACCATGATCGGGCGCACCTATTCGACCGGCTACGAGCCAAGTCTCGAGTACTGGTTGCTCGAGCGTCCCAAGGAGACCGTGCGCAACCCGGCCTGGCCCTGGGCGGTGTGGTACCCGCTGCGCCGCAAGGGTGATTTCGAGTTGCTCGAGGATCGCGAGAAGGGCGGCATCCTGCGCGAGCACGCCGAGATCGGCCAGGCTTACGGCAAGCAAAATCTGGCTCACGACGTGCGCCTCGCCTGTCACGGTCTGGACCAGAACGACAATGAGTTCGTGATCGGGCTGTGCGGCGAGCAGCTGCATCCGCTCTCGCACGTGGTGCAGGCGATGCGCCGCACGCGGCAGACGGCGCAGTACATCGTGCAGATGGGGCCGTTCTTCGTCGGGCACCGAGCCTGGGCGTCGGCGGCCCCGTGAGCGGAGAGGCCGCTGCCGCGGCGCCCGGCGTGGCCGCGGTCGTGTTCGATCTGGACGGCACGCTGATCGACTCTTGCAAGGACATTGCGCAGGCGGCGAACCACTGCCTGCGCTTCGCCGGCCTGAGCGAATGCAGCGAAGAGCGCATCTGCCAGTGCATCGGTGACGGCTCGCGCGTGCTGCTGGAGCGAGCCTCGGGCCTGGCGGCGAACGATCCCCGGATCGATCAGATGCTGCAGGAGTTCTTCGTGTACTACACGGCGCACTCGGTCGATCACACGCGGCTGATGCCGGGCGCGCGCGAGGTGCTCGCTCGGCTCAGCCATCTGCCGCGCGCGCTGTGCACCAACAAGCCGCGCGCCACGACCGGAGCCGTGCTCGAAGGCCTGGGCATCGCCCGTGACTTCGACGCAGTGGTCGCCCACGGCGACGTGCCGCAGACGAAGCCGCACCCCGCGCCACTACAGCGCGTCGCCGAGTTGCTCGGCGTGCCCTGCTCCGGGCTGGTGATGGTCGGTGATGGCCCGCAGGACATCGAGTGCGCGCGCGCCGCCGGCGCGCGCAGCATCGGCATCTCGGAGGCATTGATCATGCCCCTCGAGCGCCTGCTCGCGGCTAGACCGGATCAGGTCGTGCCGCTCGCAGAGGTGCCGTCGGTCATCGAGCGTTGGCGGCGCGAGCCGGCGGCTCACCGGCGCTGAGCAGCTCGCGGTAAGCGTCGGCGATCTGCGCGAAGCGCCGGCACAGAGCGGCGCGCGTGAGCTCGCCCGCCTGCGGGTGTCGATCGGGA
>JAICTU010000639.1 GCA_025936205.1 Polyangiaceae bacterium
CGAGCGCGTCGCTGGACCGCAAGGTGTGCAACACGCTAAATGTCTGCTGCTTGCCGCGTTCGCAGGCATCACGCCTGATGCCCGCCTTCCTGCGTGGCCTGGAGCGCGCAGGCGCCGCGCGCAAGCAGGCGTTCAAACTGCACGTGGCGGACGGGGCGGCGGAGCGAGAGCTCGGGCAGTCTGCGCCGCTGCGCGAGCTGTTTGCGCGGCGAGTTCCGGTGACCCGCGCCGGCGGACGCTTCGAGGAGGCGCAGGCGGAGTGGCTCGCCGAGGGCGAGCTGGGCCGTGAATGGGAGTGGGAGGAAACGCCGGAAGTGAGCCTGAAGCTCGTCGATGATCTGTCGCACGCGGTGCGGCTCTTCAACACGCACAGCCCTCAATTCGTGGCCAGCCTGCTCAGCCCGGAGCGCGCCGAGCACGAGCACTTCTTCGCCGAAGTGAACGCTCCCTTCGTCGGCGATGACCATACTCGCTGGGTCGACGGGCAGGTCGCGCTCGGGCGCCCCGAGCTCGGGCTCTCGAACTGGCAATACGGGCGGTTGCTGGCGCGCGGAGGCATCCTCACCGGCGACGGCATCTACACGGTCCGTACGCGCGCTCGCCGGGCCTGAGCCCAGCGTCCTCGGCTGCGGTCGCCGATGATCCATGGCGATCTGCAGCACGCCGCTCCTCCGGCAGGAGCTGTGCCGTCGAGTCTGGCGCACGTTCTGCGACATATCTGCTGGACCCTCGTCCATCTGCTGCGCGTCCGCTCGGGTCTCAGCCGGGCTCCGGGCAGCACGCAGCAAAACCGAGGAACTGACCATGAAGATGACGAACCGAGCGGCCCCCTGGGCCTGCTTCGCCGTGCTCTGCTCGGCGGCAACGATCGCCTGCGGAAGCGACGACGAGGGCGGAGGGGAGAAGATTGCCAGCTCCAGAGATCAGCCTCTCCAGATCTATGTGGATCCCTACGCGCCGGACATGGCGGGGACTCCGAACCCGATCACCACCACCGCCAGCGCTGCCGCCAGCGCCTTCGACGACGGGGGCAAGCTGCGCCTCGAGATCGCGGTCCGAGGCTTTCCCGCCTCGCGCCCCTTCGGCTCGCACCTGCACCGCCTCAGCTGCACCGACGTGATGAAGGCCGGCGGCCACTATCAGAACATGCCCTTCCCGACGGGGGGCATGGCCAACGATCCGATGTACGCCAACCCGGAAAACGAAGCCTGGCTGGACATCACCACCGACGCGAAGGGCGAGGCCGAGCGAGAGGTCGTCGTGGACTGGATCCCGCGCACCGGCGAGGCACGCGCCATCATCTTCCACGACAAGCTGACCGCAGCCGGGGGAGTGGCGGGAGCGAAGCTCGCGTGCTTGCCAATCGACGGCCTCTGAAGCGGACGGCCGTCGTGCCCACGATACTGTCGAGTCTCCACCTGGATTGCACCGAAAGAGAGACGCGCAATGCCCATCAAAATGGCATGAGCGCGCTCGATTTCGCTGCACGCGATCTACGCGGCCCGAGCTCTCGCGAGCGGCGATGGGGCTCGAACCTGCGTTGCTTCGCCGCAAGCTCGCGAGCACAGCGCGCGAGTGCATGCAGGGCAAAGAGCGCGTGGCGCTCGCTGCGAACAGAGCTCTCAGAGGTCAGCGCTGGCGGCACGCGCGAGAGGTGACGAATCATGGGGGCCGGGCCCTGAGCGATCCGTAGGATCCGCGCTGCGCGGATACGCGTTCGACGAAACAGCGCAACGCGAGGCGCCTCATTTTTGCGCGAAGTGAGGTTCCACATGGAACATGAGATCTTCACAAAAAAGGACTGCCGCGAGTGGTGAGAATCAGACAGGGCTCGGGCCACGAGTGAGTGGCTGGGAGTCCTCCTCCGGCAGCGGACTTTGGGCTCATCCTGGCGCCGGCGGGTGCCGTGCAGGCCGACCTCATTTGGCGCCAGTGACGTTCCACATGGCGGCTGACGCCTCACAAAAAATGAGAACACTGCCCGCGAGTGGGAAAACCGGCCGCAGCGAGTCCTTGGAGATCGCCGGCTCTTTCGCGTCCAGTTCGCGGGAGTTTCTCAGGGCCGGGCCTGCGCCGAGCGGGCCGCGCGGCAGCTCGGGACGCGTGGCGACAGCGGGCGAGCCGCGTCAGGGTCCCGAGGTGTCGCCAGGGCCGTACGGCGGCAGCCCGGCCCCCCAAGCACACACCATGATCGAGCCAGCTAACGAGCGACGGAAGGGCTCGCGGCGCCCTCGCAGCTGTAGCTGCCGAGGAACACGTACTGGCGCGCGCAGTGCACGTCCAGCGAACGCGCTGGTTGCACGCTGATCTGGAACTCGAAGTCTTGGCCCATCGGGGTGCGATGCGATCGCAGCAAGCGAACGCACCCGGCGGGACCGCAGGCGGTGCGCTCCGCCAACTGCTGCACCTCCGGGCTCTCCGCGTAGACGTTGTACAGGCCGGTCAGTGTCGCCGCGGCCAGCAGCACCGTGATGGACTTCTGGAGCACCGGGGGGACGCGGATCACTTGCCGCCGCCCGCCACGTCCAGCTCCCAAAAGGGAGGCGGCAGCTCGCGCGTCCAGTGCAGCCCGCCGCCGATCGGCAGCAGGTGCTTGGCGAACAGGCCGCGATAGTAGGAGCCGTTTCGCACGAACACGTCGAGGTCCGTGAGATCCTTGTCCACGCGGTCGCGTAGGTCACCGCGCGTCAGTACCTCGAAGTATACGAGGCCGCCGGCCATGGCCGCGATGTTGGCCACCGCAGGCGCGACATCTGGATCCGAGAGATACTGCAGCACGCCCTGACAGATGATGAGGTCGTACTTGCGCCGGTCGCGCCAGCGCGCGATGTCGCGGTGCTGGTAGCCATGCTTCTTGCACATGGCCTGGCTCACCTCGATGCCGGTGTATTCGACGTCCTTGACGTTCTTGGTGATCCAGTTCTTCCACAGGCCGATGCCGGCGCCGACGTCGAGGACGCTGGTGAGCGGCAGATCGTTCCAGCGCGCGAACGAGAACACGTACTGAGCCAGGTTCGCGTGCTCCTTGGTCCCGTAGATGCGAGTCTTCGGGTTCTCGTAGAAGCGGTGGTAGTAAGCCTCGTCGAAGCGGCGATACTGGTCCATGCAAGCAGTCTAGCGTGAAGGGCTTCTGCGAGAATAATCCGTGATGGATCGGAAAGGGCAGCATGCTCTCGCGCTCTGTGCACGGTTCCTCCCCGTTCGAGCTTTGCCGTTCTGCGCCAAGCCCTCGGCGGTGCCCCGCGCCAGGCCCGTTTGCGGGTCCGGGGAAGGCGATCTTTTCCCCGCCCAGCACGGATCCGTCTCTGGCCGATGCGAGTCTGCAGCAGCGGTGAAGCTAGGCCATGTGGCCGCTCACGTCAGGGCGCGAGCCGATGGAGGGACCAGCTGCCCTGCGAGCTCCGCTCGTAGACGAGGCGGTCGTGCAGGCGGCTCGGACGCCCCTGCCAGAACTCGATGCGGTCGGGGGCAGCCCGGTAGCCGCCCCAGTCGTCCGGAAGCGGCACGTCTGCTCCCTGCCAGCGCGCGTCTTCGGCGCGAAAGCGCTCTTCGAGCTCTTCCGCGCTCACCCGACCGAGCCCCGACGCCGCGCGGGCCGCGAGCTGGCTTCCCCGGGGCCGCGTCGCGAAGTATTCCTGGTTCTCGGCCAGCGAAAGGCGCTCGAGGGTGCCTTCGATGCGCACCTGGCGCTCCAGCTCCCGCCAGTAGAAGAGCAGCGATGCGCGCGGGTTCGCCTGCAGATCCGCGCCCTTCTGTGTGCTGTAGCGGGTGAAGAACACAAAGCCGCGAGGGTCGTGGCTCTTGAGCAGAATCATGCGCGAGCTGGGGCGACCGTCGGCGGAGCAGGTGGCCACGGCCATCGCCGTCGCATCGCGCAGCCCGGCATCGAGCGCGCCCTGCATCCACGCCGTGAAGAGCGTAAACGGATCCGGAGGGACTTCCTGCTCCAGCAGGCGAGGGCCTTGATAGTCCCGGCGCTCGTCGCGGAGATCCAGGCTGTTGGCGGGAGGACGAGGGTTCATGGCGGCAGGCGGGGAGGGCGAGAGTCGACGACGGCGGGCGTGAAGTCGAGCTTGCTTTGTAGCCAGCCCGCATGCTCCGGGCCATACACGGGTACGAGCCCAAACGGCGCGCCCGGATCGACGGGATTGGCGTCTTGCACCACCCCGAGCAGCACGGGCACCCCCGTGAGCTCATCGAGCAGGGCCTCGTCCCGCAGGGCCTCGTCCAACAGAGCCTCGTCCAACAGAGCGCAGCCGGGCGCGGCCAGGTGCAACTCGTCCCACTGTGCCGTCAGGCCGCCGCCGGAGTCGC
>JAICTU010000267.1 GCA_025936205.1 Polyangiaceae bacterium
ATCGGCAGGCGCGCCGCGGCTGAAAGCGGCAAGCTGCCGAGGGGACGCCCGTCCACCAGCACGGCTGCACCTGCCGGTGAGCCCTCCACGCTCAAGCTGCCCAGGTGCTCGGACGCAAACTCCGCGGCCCGCTCGAGCGTTGCCAGGTGGTGCAGAACGTAAGGGTCCTCGGACTCCTGGAGCAGCACGCGCAGCAGGGCATCGGCCTGCTGCCAGTGGCCGAGCGCCTGATGCGCCGCGGCGAGATGCACACGCGCGCGCGCGGACTCGGGCTGCAGAGCGACGGCTTCTTCCAGCACCGTCAGCGCTTCCTGATCCTTGCCCAGCCGGCGCAGCTGCACGCCCTGCTCGAGCAGCGCCTCGGCGCGCGCGCCCGCGGAGACCGCCGCTTCGCCAGCAGCATCGCGCGGCGGTTCGGCTCGTCCGGGCGCGGCACATACCAGCGCCGCGGCGAGCAGCCGCGCTGCCGGGGCGCTGCAGGAACCGGCGGCGGGACGCACGAGCTCAGTCGAAGCGCTGAGCCTCATGGACCAATACCGGCGAGCGCCCCTCGCTTCTGGCCCCCGCACCCTTGCCCGCCGGCTCGCGGCGTGGCCGCCCTGGCCGCCCCCCGTCGCTGGCAGCGCCGGAGAAGAAGAGCTTGCTCAGCTCGCTGTCGCTATCCCCAGCGCGCAACCGGCGACTCGCGCCGCGCGCCGCCGCGCGACTGGCGCTCGCCACAGGTGCTGCGGCTCTCGGCGCGCCCGTTTGAGCGGCTGCGCTCCGATCGACCCCGCTGACGCCGAGGCGCGGCTCCGCGCCCCCGGAACTCGCCAGCGCCAGCGAGCTCGGCGTGGCCCCGCCGGCCGACTCCGCTTCGACGCGCTGCGAAACCACCACCTCTTGCAGGATCACGCGCGGGGGCGGCGCCGGGGCGCGCACGTGAGCGATGGCCAGCCCCAAGAGGGTGCTACCCGTCAACAACAGCGCGACCGCGCCCCAGACTCGCCAACGACGTCCCTCGCGCAACGCGGCCAGGGCGCGCGCAGCACGAGGACCCGAGGCCCAGGCGCGCTGCGGCCAGCGCGCGGCGGTCGCTGGGCGATTCGCTCACGGCGATGGCGCCGAGCGCTGCGCCGGCATCGGCCCAGGCAGGCAGCAGCCCCGCCTCGGGCGGGGCAGGCAGCAGCCCCGCCTCGGGCGCAAACACGGGTGCCCAGATGTGCTGGCTGCGCAGATCGGCGAGCGGCAACAGCGCGCGGCCCAGATCCCGGATGTGCGCGAAGCGCTGCCGCGGGTCGACGCTCATGGCGCGGCGGATCGCGCTGTCGAGCGCCGGCGGCGTCTCCGGCCGCAAGCTGCACGGCGCTGGACACGAGCCCCTCGACGATGGCGTTGAGCAGCGGCACCAGCCCCTCGCGAAAGAAGGGGGACTGACCCGTGATGCACTCGTACAGCACCACGCCCAGCGAATACTGATCGGAGCGCGCCGTCAGCTCGCGCGAGCCCTGCAGCGACTCTGGCGGCAGGTACAACGGCGACCCCATCAGCTGATCGAAGGCCGTCATGGCCGCGTGGGCGGGGCCGCTGGCGCTCGCGAACTTGGAGATACCGAAATCGAGCAGCTTGGGCACCAGCTGCCCATCCGGGGTGCGTGCGAGAAAGATGTTGCCCGGCTTCAGATCGCGATGGATCACACCCGCGTCGTGAGCGGCCGCGAGCGCCGCCACGATCGGCAATGCCAGCGCCACCAGCGCCTGACCGCTGAACGGGCCGCGCCTCTCCAGATGCTGCTCGAGATCCTCTCCCTCGAGCAGCTCCATCACCAGATAGGGTCTGCTGTCCATCACGCCCGCGTCGGAAATGCTGACGACGTTGGGATGGGTGATCGCCGCCACGGCACGAGCCTCGCGCAAGAAGCGCTGGCGAGCCTCGGCGCTGGCGTGCAGGCTCGCGGCCATGACCTTGAGCGCGACGCGCTTGTTCAATACGCGATGCTCGGCGCGATACACGCCGGCCATCGCGCCCCGACCGATGCACGCCTCCACCACGTAGTTGCCGAGCTGGCTGCCGGGCGGCAGCTCCGGTGTCTCGGTGAACGCCGCCTCCGGAGACACCGGAGCGTCGCTCAGCGTGGGCTCAGCTGGGCCCTGAGCATCGCGCATCGACGTCGACTCGCTGACAGCGCTGGCTGGCGCGGGATCGTCCAGAACGAGCTGGCTCGTTGCTGACTCGGGCATGCGATCGCGCGAGAGGCTCGAAGACACCGTCCTGTATCCTTTTGTAAACCCGTCGTGGTCCCGTGATCTGCGCCGTCGCATGGATCGGTGGCGTTGCTCGCACGGCGAGCCACGCTGCTTCCTGCGGTCCTTCCAGCCGTGATCGCGGCCGACTTGCTGCTGATCTGGCTCTTTTTCCGCTGGGCCCGCGCGGGCGACCATCCCGTCGGGAAGCTGCCTCCGAGGCAGCGCTGCCACATTCTCCTACCGTCGCCGGCCACTCCTGAGAAGCAAAAAAGTCGCAGTGCGTCGATCTTTTGCGAGCAGCTCGACCGAACTGCCAGTTGCGAGAAAGATTGTGGTTTTCGCCTTTGTGTCGGCACTTGGTCCTGTGACGAACCAGACACCCGCCAGCGCGTGCTGATACCGTCCCGCCCGTGACGAAGCTGCGCGTGTCGAGCCGCAATGCGCTCTTCCAGCAATGGCTCGCACTCAAGACGAACCGCTCCAAGCGCCATCGCATGGGCCTGTTCCTGGTCGAAGGCACGACCGCCATCGACTCCGCCGTGCGGCACGGCTGGCAGCTTCAGGATCTGTTGTACCCCGCCGGACGCCGCCTCTCCGGCTGGGCCGAGGCCCACCTGGCGAGCGGAGTCGCGGAGCGCAACGTCGAGATGGATCCCGAGCTGCTCTCCGAGCTCAGTGAGCGCCACGAAGGCACGGAGCTGGTCGCGGTGGCCCGCCGCCGCGATGCGACGCTGGAAGAGCTGGTGCTGACGCCGCCGTGGTTGGTGCTGGTGCTGGACCGCCCGAAGAGCCCCGGCAACGTGGGCAGCATCATTCGCACGGCGGTCTCCTTCGACGCGGCCGCGCTGGTCATCACCGGGCACGCCGCGGATCCTTTCGACCCGGCCAGTGTACGGGCCAGCGTCGGAACCCTGTTTGACCTGCCGCTCGTGCAACTGCCGAGCCATGAACCCTTGCTCGCCTGGGCGGCGGAGCGCCGTAGCCGCGAACCGCTGGGCTTGCTGGGCACGGGCCAGGACGGCTCGTCGCTGCTCGCCGAAGCGGATCTCTCGCGCAACCTGCTCCTGGTGCTCGGCAACGAGACCCACGGCATTTCGCGCGCGTACATCGATGCCTGCGACGGCTTCGTGCGCTTGCCCACGAGCGCGCGCCAGAGCTCTCTCAACGTGTGCGCCGCCGCGGCGATCTTGCTCTACGAGGCGCGGCGCCAGCGCGCTCAGTGAGCCGCCCCCGTGCCCGATCGCTCGCGAGCGCGCAGCGGCAGGGCACTGCAGAGCAGCAGCAGCGCGGCGAACCCGGCCCCGGTGAACGGCAGCCCCCAGGTGCTCGTGCCAGCGCCGGCGACCAGTGGTGCCAGGGCGAGGCCGCCTGCGTACGCGAGGTTGAACAGAGCGTAGGCTGCGCCGTACGCGGGGGGCCGCTGCGCCTCGGCGATTTCACCGATCAGCACGGTGGTCGGGGTCAGGATGAAACCCGCCGCCACTGCCACCACACACACGCCGAGCCCCACCGAGCTGAGTGAAGGCAGGAAGCCAACGGCGCACAGGGCAATGGCGCCGAGCCGCAGGCCCCAGCTGGCAACCGCGATCGCAGAGCGCCCCGCGGCGCGCCCGGCGAACGGGTACGAGAGGCTGTTGGTGAGCGCCGCGACACCGAATAGCAGCCCGATCGAGGTGGGCGTGGCCCCCAGCTTCTGCACCAGGTGCAGCGGCAATACGGGCTCTAGAAATGCGATCAACATCGAGCCGAGCAGGGTCAGGCCCAGGACGGGCAGGGTGCGCTCGTCGCGCAACAACGGCCGTAGTGCCAGCGACTGTTCAGGGCGCGCCCCATCCCGGATCAGCAGCACGCGCGCGAGCCCATCCAAGGCGGCCAGGGCCGCCGCCAGCAGAAAGGGCACGCGCAGTCCCCAGTGCTCGAACAGGAAGCCACCGAGCGGAGGCCCGATCAGCACGCCGATCGCCGCGCTCGCGAGCGCCGCGCCCATGGCCTTGCCGCGCTCCTCGATGGAGTGAGTGGCAGCGATCAGCGCCAGACCCGCCGTCCAGGACACCCCGGCGGAGACCCCCTGCAGAGCGCGCGCCAGAAACAGCCAGGCGAACCCCGGCGCGAACGCGAACAGCAGCGTGGCGGCAGCGAGCCCGCTCATCCCCACCAACATCGGCCCCCGCGGGCCGCTGCGATCGACCCAGATGCCGACCAAGGGCGTGACCAGCGTCAGCGCTCCGGCATAGACCGCAAACAACGCGCCCACGGTCGCGGGCGACGCACCCAGCGAGAGCGCATAGACCGGCAGCACCGGCACCGCCAGGCCATACACGAACATGTCGGTCGCGAGCGCGAGCGATGCCACTCCGAGGGCTGCTGTCGATCGCTTCACGTGGAGAGGTCTAGCCGCGATGGGCGCCGACTCCTAGCTCTGTCAGCGCGAGCTGTGCGCGGCAGCCGGCGTCCAGCGCTGAAGCATCAGGCCTTCGGCAGGCAGCACAGCCGGCAGCCCAGGAAACGGCCGTCAGTGCCGACGCGCCACAGCCAAGGCGCCCGCACGGCTCAGATCGTGTTCGCGGGAGACAGCGGCTCGGGCGCATAGCGCTGGTCTCCCCAGGGGATCGACCAGGCGTGTCCGGACCGATACGCGAAGTCCGGATAGGAGGGTGACGTGATGCCGTAGCCCGCGTCGAGCACGCGCGCACTCACCCCGATCTCGCCGTGCCGGATGATGTCGAGCTTGTCGCTGGCATCACAGTCGAACAGGCGCGGCCCGCAGGAGCGCTCCAGCACGTCCATGTTGGTGTACAGAAAGTAGGACTGGACGTGCGGCGCGAAGTGGCGAGGCTCACGACTGGTATCGTGCGAGTTGAGGCCGATGCCGCACAGCCCCACGTTGGGATGGCGATAGAATTGATTGCGATACTTCAGCAGCCAGCCATCTTCGTAGGGGCCCGCCAGCGAAGAATTCATGAACACCACGTCGCCGCGATAGCCCTGGCCGCGCAGCAACTGGTAACCGAAGTCGTAGGCGCCGAAATCCTGGCCGCGGTTGTCGCGAAAGCACACGGCCTCCACGAACGGGTATTTCATCGGCAGCTGTGCGTACTCCTGCAGACGGCTGCGAATGCGCCGCTGCTTCAGATGTTGCAGCGTGCTTCCCAGCAGGCCGCGAGCCGGCGGCGGCGGTGCTCCGTTGATGACGATCAGCACCTCGGCGGCCAGACCAGCTTCGTAACGCTGCATGCCCTCGAGCAATCGCCCGAGACCACAACGTACCCATTGGCTACCCACCAATTTGTCGCGATGGGGCGGGTATGCAGCCCACTCCATCAGGATGATCTTCACGCGCTCGTCCGATGTCTGCATACACAGGGACCGAGGCAAGCCGCGTGCCGCCCCAGTAGTGCCATTTCTACCCGGATCGGGGGCGCGCGGCAATTTGCAAGCGCATCCGGAGCGCTTGCATTTTCAATGTTGCAGCAACAGCCTCACACAGTCACAGTCATGAGACGAATGGCAAGGTGCGGCCA
This sequence comes from Polyangiaceae bacterium, assembly GCA_025936205.1. The sequence goes on from JAICTU010000267.1 coordinate 5,747, forward strand.
GGTAGGTTTTCCGCAGCAGCAGTCGCCTGTTCCCGCGTTGCACGGACATGGCGCGCGACGGTACGAAAATTCTCGGTCCAGAGTGCAGCATGCCGGCGTGCCAGGTGGTCCACCAGAGCAGCATGCGCCTCCGCGCTGACCGCCAGGTGATCGCCGCCCACGCCGTGAAACAGCAGCACCAGCCAGGCCCCTTCGGCCTCCGCGCGCTCGCAGAGCGCGATCAGCTCGCTCGCCTCCCGGGCGCCGTCGATGGCGGGTACCTCCAGCAACGAGTCGCGCCAGGGATCCGCCAGGCGCGCTTGCACGCCACGCGCGGCCAGAAACAACTCCGACACGATCGGCACGTAGCTCTCGGCGGGCTTGCCCACCTGGGTCTCGCCGCACGGATAGGCGAAGGTGAACGGCGCCGGCGCTCCGAAGCCCTGGAGCAAGCTCAGCGTCTGCTGCAGCTCGGCGCGCATGCGCGGCAAGTCGTAATCCTGGCTCGTGTAACCACGCGGCACCCAGTCGTGTGAACAATCGCAGGGGTGATGGATGGTGTGCGAGCCGAGCTCGTGCCCTGCGGCGAGCAGCGACTGCCACTCGCCGCGATGGCGCGCCAGATCTTCGGACTTGCCCAGAACGAAGAACGTGCCCGGCAAATGCCGAGCACCGAGCTGGCGCGCGGCGATCAGGCGCTGGCTCGGCACTGCGTCATCGTACGTCAGAGACACGGCAGCGCGCCTCCCACCAGGCCATGGAAAATTGCCGATGGGAGACACAACAGCTTCGTTCATTCAGCAGTCGCTAGCATGGATGCGACCGCTCGGTTCCGATTTCTCAGGATGACTTGCCGGCTCTTCAGTCCCGCGACCAGCCCGTCGAGCTTGCTCACTGCCTCCTCGAGCCATCCCGCCCGTCCGCTGACACTTTGCTGACACGCGGCGCCGTATCCCGATTGACGACCGCTCCAATGCGGAGCAAAGGGGTGGTCCAGTGAGCAAACACGAGTTCGTGGTGCCCGCGGAAGCCGCGGGATTGAGGCTGGATCAGTGCCTCGGCCGCTATGTCGAAGGCCTTTCCCGGCGCAGCGCTCGGGTGGCTCTCGACATGGGAGCAGTGTTCGTCGACCGCCGCCGGGTCAAGGTCGCGAGCCGTACCATGGCAGCGGGCCAGCACGTGGCAGTGCACCTGGGTGGGGCTTTCGAGCGGGCGACCAAGAAGGTCGGCCGTGCCGCGCGCGCACTGGACCTCGCGCATCTGCCTCCATACAGAATCTGCTTCGAAGACGAGCACCTTGTGGTGGTGGACAAGCCTGCGGGGCTGCTGACCGCGCCGACCCCGGAGGGAGACGCGGCCAGCTTGCAGCAGCTGCTCGCGCGGCGCTCTGACCCGCCCACGCCGATCTTCGTGGTCCAGCGGCTCGACCTGCACACCAGCGGCGTGCTCGTGTTCGCCAAGACCGATCTCGCCAATGCACGGCTGAGCGAGCTGTTTCGCAGCCACGACCTGACGCGCCGCTATGACGCCTTCGCCGAGGGCAACGCGGAGGACGCCTTCACGGTGGAGCTGCCGCTGCGGGGCAAGGCCGCCGTCACGCATTTCCGGCGCATCGCGCAGTACGAGCGCTTCTGCCGGCTCGAAGCGACGCTGGACACGGGCCGCACACATCAGATCCGGCTGCATCTGAAGAGCCGCGGCCTCGGCGTGCTCGCCGATCTGCAACACTCGGGGCGCGCTCCCTGGCACCCACCACGCCTGGCCCTGCACGCCAAACTGCTGAGCTTCCAGCATCCGATCACCCAGCAAGCCATGAGCTTCGAGCTGCCGCTGCCCGAAGACCTCACGACCTGGCTGGCTGCCTTTGAGCCGCTCTGAAGCCGCCGTTTTCAGCCGGTCTGAAACACACCCACTCCCTCCCTTCTCCTCAGGGAACATGAGAAGTGGTGAGAATCAGACAGGGCTCGGCTCCACAAGTCCCCCCGCGTCGCCAGGATATGCCCACTGCGCTCTCACTTCAGCACCAGTGGTGCCACGAGTGAGCGGCTGGGTCCTCTCCGGCAGCGAACTTTTGGGCTCATCCTGGCGCCTGGGGGTGCCGTGCAGGCCGAGCCCCGATTCCTGCTCGCAACGCGAGGTGCTCCGCATTCTGCGCGAGTGAAGTTCCACATGGAACCTGATGCCTCACAAAAAAGGGACACCGCCGGGAATGAAAGCCTCAGCGGGGCAACGCCGCTTGGCTCGAGCCGCGAAACGTTCAGGCGCTCTCGCGCCGAGCTTCACTGAGGCGCTGGTCGAGCAGCACACGCACCTTGGCAGCGAGCTCTCGCGGCCGGTAGGGCTTGCCGATGAAATGCAGGCCGTCGTCGATGACCCCTTGCTTGGCAATGATGTTTTCGCCGTAGCCCGAGCTGAACAGGACGGAGATCCCGGGGCGCAGCGCGTTGATGCGGGCGGACAGCTCGCGGCCGTTCATGCGCGGCATCACCACATCCGTGACCAGCAGCTCGATCCGCCCCCGGTATTCGGCGAACGTACGCAACGCCTCATCGGCGCTGGCGCACGGCAGCACGTTATAGCCCAACTGCTGCAGCGTGCAGTGCGCCAGCTCGAGCAGCGATGGCTCGTCTTCCACCAGCAGGATCGTCTCTGTGCCGCCGCTCGGCGCGCTCATGCTGGTGGACGGCAGCGGCGCATCCTGGGTGCACAGAGCCTCGACCCGCGGCAACAGGATGCGGAACGTGGTGCCTCGGCCGAGCTCTGACTCCACGGTGATCGCGCCGCCGTTCTGCCGGATGGCGCCGTACACGGTGGCCAGCCCAAGCCCAGTGCCCGCGCCCTGGTCCTTGGTCGTGAAGAAGGGCTCGAACAGGCGCGCGCGCACCACGTCCGACAGGCCTCGCCCCGAATCCCGCACCGACAGGCAGACGTAGTCGCCGGGCCCGAGCGGCTCCGGTGGTGGCTCCCTGCCCGCCCCCAGCTCCAGATTGCGGGTTTCGATCGCCACCTCACCCTGATCGCTGATCGCGTCGCGCGCGTTCATCACCAGGTTGACGAGCACCTGCTCGAGCTGGCCCGGATCGGCATTCACGCTCCAGAGCTCCGTGGCGCAACGGGTCCGCAGCTGGATGCGCTCGCCGACCAGACGTTCCAGGATGCGCGACAGGCGCTCGACCAGTGAGCTCAGGCTGATGGGGCGCGGACTGATCACCTGCTTGCGGCTGAAGGCCAGCAGCTGGCGAGTGAGCGACGCCGCGTTGTCGACCGCCGCGTTCGCCTCCACCAGGCAGGCCTCCACCTCCTGCTGGACCCTGCCTTCGAGCAACGATAAATTGCCCATGATGCACGTCAGATAGTTGTTGAAGTCGTGCGCCACGCCGCCCGCGAGCCGCCCGATGGCCTCCATTTTTTGCGCCTGGCGCAGCTGCGCCGTCAGCTGCGCCTCCTGCCTGCGCGCCTGCTCGCGATCGCTCACGTCGAAGCCGACGCCGATCACCCCGACCACGCTGCCGTCCGCGCCGCGCAGCGGCTGGATCTGATACTCGAGCGAGCGCCCGAGGCAGAAGTCTTGATACGTCCCCGGCACCCCGGACAGGGCTCGCAGGTGGCACAGCAGCGGCTCGTAGCTAGCGTCGCGCGTACCCCACAGATCGAACAGGCTCATGCCCACGACCTGGCGCGGGCGCAAATTCAAGTGGGCGAGCCCGCCTCCCGCCGAAGACGTGAACACGAGCTCGCGGTTCACGGTGTAACAGAAGCCCGGCATGTGCTCGAGCACGGCCGACAGGCGTTGCGTGTCGTGGTGCTCGGCGTTGCCCGGCACCCCCGTCTCCAGCTCTGCCGGCGGCTGCTCCCGCGCCGGCGAGAGGCTGAGCTCCCACGCGCCCGACTCGAGCCGGACAGCGCGCAACCCGGCGAGCCGCGGCGTCGCCTCGCCGATGGGCAGCAACGCCACCGTACCGAGCCAGGGCTCCGCCCCCGAGGGCGACCCGAAGTCAGGCAACGCGCGGGGCTCGATCGCGACCAGGAGCTGCGCCAGCGGCTGCCCCAGGGCTTGCGCCTCGGGCCGCCCCCACCGTTGCGCCAGCGCGGCGTTCCAGCTCGCGATTCTGCCCTGCCCATCCACCCGTAGTGGCACCTGAAGGGATCCGGACGGGATCGAGAGGGAAGGCTCGGCTGAAATCACCTGAAATGCTACGGACGGCTCCGGGCCACGGTGAAGGGGCCCCTCTGCGAGCCAGCCCGGGAGGCTCAGCTCCCCGTGCGCAGCACACGCTGCGGGGCATGCGACGATACGCTCGGATCTCCGGGTGAAACGGGCACCTCCAGGATCACGCGCGAGCTGCGCTGCCAGGTCAAGTACGCCCAGGCCCACTCGAAGAGCACGGCCAGGCGGCGCCGGAACTCCACCAGGCTCATCAGGTGCACGGTGAGCCAGAGCCACCAGGCGAGCACGCCGGTGAAACGAAAACGACCGATCTCCGCCACGGCCTTGTTGCGGCCGATGGTCGCCATCGAGCCTTTATCCACGTAATGAAAGGGCTGACGCGGCTTGCCCCGCACGCTGCAGAGCACGTTGAGCGCCGCCCGGCGCCCGCTCTGGAGCGCGAGCTGCGCGACCCCGGGCAACCCCTTGCCGTCCTGCGTCTTGGCGATCAAGTCGCCGACCACGAACACCTCGGGCCGATCCGGCACCGACAAGTCCTCCTCCACCCAGATACGCCCCGCCTTGTCGACGGGCACGCCGAGGTCCACGGCCCGCTCGTTCGCGCGCACGCCGGCGGCCCAGAGCACCGTGCGCGCGCGGATGCGCTCCTCGCCGATGGTCACGAAGTCCGCGCTCAGCTCCGAGACGGCGACGCCGGTGCGCACGTCGATACCCAGCCCACGCAGCTCTTTCTCCGCCCACGCCGACAGCCGCGGATCGAAGCTCGGCAGCACGCGCGGCCCCGCCTCCACCAGCACGACGCGCGTGGTCGCCGGATCGAAGCGCCGGAAGTCGTGAGCGAGCGTACGCCCGGCGACCTCGGCCAGCGCTCCCGCCAGCTCCACTCCCGTCGGGCCGCCGCCGATCACCACGAACGTGGTCCAGGCGCGCCGCTCCTCCGGCGAGGGCTCGATCTCGGCAGCCTCAAAGGCGCGCAGAACGCGCCGGCGGATATCCAGCGCCTCGCCCAGTGTCTTCAAACCGGGCGCCACGGAGGCCCAGCTGTCGTGACCGAAGTAACCGTGGCGCATGCCCGTCGCCAGGATCAGATAGTCGTAGTCGAGGCGCTGGCCGCTCGCGAGCACCTGGCGGCGCTGCACATCGATGCGCTCCACGTCCGCGAGCCAGACGCTGGCATTGCTTTGCTTCGAGAGCAACGCGCGCACCGGCGCCGCGATGTCCGGCGCGGCCAGCGCCGCCGTCGCCACCTGATACAGGAGCGGCTGAAACAGATGATGGTTGGTGCGGTCGATCAGCGTGACGCGCACCTCGGGCCCGCGCAGCGCCTTGGCCGCGGCAAGCCCCCCGAAGCCCGCGCCGATGATCACGACGTGGGGGGCTTCTCGCTTCAGCATCTGGTCTCCCATCGGACCCTCCGTTCTATGTTGAGGGAACGCCCTCGACCAACTCCAGATAACTGCACAGCGCGTTCACCAGCTTCAGCTGTCGATCGTTTCGCGCCGGTGCCGTCAACAGTTCCGGACTGGCCACCAGAATGACCAGCGCCTGAGCCCGAGACGTCGCCACATTCAGCCGATTCAAGCTGTACAGGAACTCGAAGCCGCGCGGCGCGTCGGATGCAGTCGAGCTGGCCATCGAATAAATCACGACGGGCGCTTCCCGGCCCTGAAACTTATCCACCGTCCCGACTTGTACATGGCCTGCCGAGTCTGCTCTGCCGAACTCCTCCAGTCGCCGGCGCAGCGCCGCTACCTGCGCGTTGTATGGAGCCACGACCAGCACATGTCGAGGGAGGAGCCGCTGGCGCTGGCCCGTTTTGTCCGAAAATTCCCAGTCGCCTCCGAGCAACTTGCCCACGACTTCGGCAACGACCTCCACCTCTTCGTCCGCCCGCTGAGTGTTCCCGTGGTGCGGTACCGGTATGAAACGCAGCCCGCTGCCCTGGAGCTGCGCTTCCAGGCCCTGAGGCGGCACGGCGCCGGCACTGCGCACGATCGCCTGCGCCTCCAGGCCCGGCAGCGCATGCAAGCGGCTCTCGTAAAACACGCGCGAGGTGAACGCGCACACCTTGGGATGCAGGCGGCGCGTCTCCGCCAAGAAGACGCCGAGCTCCGGCGGCATGGTGAGCGCGTCTCCGAGCAGATACTCCAGCGCGGATACGTCCGCGCCCGGTGGGTGCACGCCACGCTGCGGTTGCTCCAGCTGCGCGGGGTCGCCGAACAAGATCAGGCGCGGCGCGGCGGACGAGACCGCGAGCACATTCGCGAGCGAAATCTGCGCAGCCTCGTCCACGACCAGCACGTCGAGCGCCCCGCGGAACTCCTCGCGCGCCCAGCCGAAGCTGGTCGCGCCCACCAGCTGCAACGAGCCATCGCGCAGGCCCGCAGCAGCCGGCGCGTACTCCTTGTGCTGCGCGAACAGCGGCTCCTCCGTCACGTCTTCGAGCGCGTTGGTCTCTTCACTGCGGCGCACGTGCAGCGCCCGGATC
>JAICTU010000675.1 GCA_025936205.1 Polyangiaceae bacterium
ATGTCGCAATATGCCCAACGCCGGGCAGCCATTGAGCTTCTTCATCAAGTCCTCCGGCGGCTCCGGCCGCGCCGCGCTCCGCATCACGCACCTGCTGCGACAGTACGCGCCGCGGCTCACCGCGCTGGTGCCGCTGGAGTGCGCCTCGGCAGCGACCATGATGGCGCTCGGAGCGGACGAGATCCAGATGGGGCCGCTGGCGTTCCTGACGGCGGTGGACACCTCGATCCGGCACGAGCTTTCGCCCAACGATATCGACAACGAGCTGGTCAGCGTCAGCCAGGACGAGCTGGCGCGGGTGATCACGCTCTGGAAGCAACACGGCAGCGCTCCGGAGGGCAGTAATCCCGTGGGCTCCCTGATGCCCTTTGTGCATCCGCTGGTGATCGGTGCCGTGGACCGCGCGAGCTCGCTCTCGATCCGGTTGTGCCGTGAAATCTTGTCGTACCACACCCGCGACGCGAGCGCGGCCGAGCGCATCAGCAACGTGCTGAACGCGGCGTATCCCTCACACGATTACCCGATCACGCTGCGCGAGGCCGAGCGCATCGGGCTCAACGTGTCGGCGCTGGAAGGCACGCACAACACCCTGCTGCTGGAGCTGAACGCCGTGTACTCGGAGATGTGCCAGCGCGCGGTGACCGACTTCGACGAGTTCAACTACCACAATCACGAGATCGCCAGCGTGATCGAGCGCTCCGGTAGCATGTTCTACTACCAGATGGAAAAGGACTGGCACTATCGCAAGGAGGAGCGGCGCTGGACCGCGCTCAATGACAACAGCCACTGGGCGAGGCTGGAGCGAGTGGACGGGAAGCTGAAGAAATCAGCCTTCCACATCCGCTGACGCGAGCTGCGCGAGCGCCGGAGCGCCCGCCGCATCGTCGCCGTCCGGGGCGACGTTCGCCGCCGGGTCCGGCCATACGGGGCGCACGGCGCGCTCTGAGATCTGGATCACACCCAGCCAGGCCAGCAACCGGATCACGTGCCAGGTCGGATCGAGCTCGAAGCGCCGCACCGAGAACTTCGGGCTCATCGCGAAGCGGTGGTGGTTGTTCTGAAACAGCTCGCCCCAGGTGATGAACTCGATCGGGAAGGTATTGCGGGAAACGTCCGTGGTCGCGAAGTTGCGGTACCCGTAGCGGTGCCCGCACCAGTTGACGATGGCGCCGTGGATGGGGCCCATGATGAAGTGCACCGGTAAGAGCGCATACATCCAGGGCTGGGTCGCAAACTTTACGTAGAACAGCGTGTAGCCGAGCACCCAGGTCAGACGCAGCGGCCAGCTCTGGCCGATGCGCTCGATCAGCGGCCAGCTCGGCGTGCTGTAGCCGAAGCGCGGATCGGGCTCGACGCGATCGTAGGCGAAGTCGTCGTAGCGGTGCTTGGTTCGCAACATCATCACGAACACGTTGCGATGGAACTCGGGCGAGTGAGGATCACGCTCGGTGTCGCTATAGGCGTGATGCATGCGGTGCAGGATCGCATAGGCACGCGGATGCAAAAAACTCGCGCCCTGACTCAGATACGTGAGCAGATGGAAGAAGCGCTGCCAGCCCCCGCTCATGGTGAACTGACTATGTGCACCATAGCGGTGCAGATAGAACGTTTGACAGAACACCGAGAGGTGCCAGTGCAGGAGGAAGAACAGAGCAATCGCCACGTCTTTGATCCAGGCAGGGGTGGGGTCGAATCGTCCGCTCGAGAACTTAGGACAGTTCGCGGCCAGCGTGGCTCATGCTTCTGTCACAACCAGCGCACCGGCCAGCTCGCGGCGATGCTGCGTGGCAGCACGGGCCGACCGCTGCGGCGCATTGACGCAACGCTTCCCGGCTGGTTTGCCTGCCCGCACGTGTCAGGTGGGAAGTTGCACGAGCGTGCGAACGGAGCGCGACTCCAGGTCAGGTAAATTGCGCGCTGCGGTTTCAACGGCGCGTCGTGTCGATGAGGGCTCCCGTGCCCCACGCGTGATCTGCGAGATCTCGGACAGTGATCTGAGCGTGTAGTTCTTCGGACTGCGCAAGGCCGAGATGCAGCCAGACTGTCGCACACCGCAGCGACCGCGCTGAATCTCACGCAGCGAGCCAAGAAGACAGCTGCAAGCCTGCGATCCCTAGTCGTTGAACGCGCTGCGAAAATCATCCTGCTTGAACCAGGAAAGCCTGCTGCGCGAAAACAATTTCGCACCGAAAACTGTGAGCATCACTCGGAAATTCCTCTATATATTGGCGCCATGCGGGGTGCAGAAATCAGCCCGAACAAGCGCTCCGCGGAGCGTAAGTCGAGGGCCTCAACCAAGGCTGCCAATCCAGCCGCCAGTCAGGAAATGGAACTACCGATGGCAGAGTCGTCGTTACAGCCGTCACGGGCTTCCGGTCGCGCAGCGCGCGAGCCATCGAGCCCGCAGCGAGACTCGGTGATCCACGAGCTCGGTCGACTTTCCGCGCCGCCTTCTTCAGCTCCGCTTTCCACGCCTGCCGCAGCTCCGCAGTCTGGTGCAGCTCCGCAGTCTGGTGCAGCTCCGCAGTCCGTAGTGCAGCCTTCCGGCGCTGCAGTTGCTGCGGCGCCGGTCGCCTTGCCGTCGATCTCGCTGGCACCCGCTCCGATGACTTTACCCGTTGCCGCTGCTCTGAGCGACCGTGTCGTGTTCAACGATGAAAAGCTGGCACGCAAGTACGCCTCCGAGTCGATTCCGATCTCCACGCTGTACGAGGCGTATTTCGACGGCGCGCTCGACATCCCCGGTGACCTGGTCACGTTCCTGCGCAGCCGCAATGGCTTCGTGAAACACACGATCACGCGTCAGCACCTGCAGTGGGCGGTCACGAACTTCGTGCCGGAGATGGTGGCGCATTCGCGGGAGGCGGACGCGCGCACCGCCCGCGAGCTGTTCGACGATCGCGGAGACGACTTCTTCCGCGCCTTCCTGGGCGAGCGCATGTCCTTCTCCTGCGCGCATTTCGAATTTCCGGGCGACAGCCTGGAGACCGCGGTGGAACAGGCGAGCTCGCGCATTTGCGAGAAGATCGGTTTGCGCGCCAGCCACCGGGTACTCGATGTGGGCGCCGGCTGGGGCACCTTCCTCTCGCATGTGGCGGCCTCGCGCGGCGCCGAAGGCGTCGGGGCGACGCTGTCGCGCACCCAGGAGGCTCACGCCAACCGGCGCTTCTCGGAGCTCGGTGTGGAGCACCAGGCGCGGGTGGTTCTGGCCGACTACCGCGATTTGCCCGCGGAAAAGTTCGATCGCGTCGTGTGCATCGAGTCGGTCGAGCGAGTGGGCGTGAAGAACTTGAAGGGCTTCTTCGAGACGCTCGCCCAGCACGTGAAGGACGACGGCCTGTTGTTCCTGCAGTGGACGGGCCTGCGCCGGCAGCTGCGGCCCGAAGATCTGATGTGGGGCTTGTTCATCAACAAGTACATCCTGCCCGGCGCCGATGCGGCGCTACCGCTCTCTTCGATGCTCAAGGTGGCGGAGAAATCCGGTTGGGAGGTGCGCGCGGTGGAGAACGTGAGCCAGCACTACGCGCAGACGCTGCGCCTGTGGCGCGCGAACTGGGAAGCCCGGCGCGAGCGCATCAGCGCGGAGCACGGCGAGCGCTGGTTCCGCGTCTGGCAGTTCTTCCTGGCCTGGTCTCAGATCGTCGCCGAGCAGGGCAGCGCCGCCTGCTTCCAGGTAGTGCTGAACAAGAATCTCGACTCGCTCGACCGTCGCGGGATGTGAGCAGGTCGGCGACGGTGCCCTGTTCCAGGGCCTGAATCGGCCTGTGCAGCAGCGCCGGCCTCCTGCGAGGGCCGGCGCGCGCAGATCAGCCGCCTGATGACGGCGTGTTCGTAGAACGCCCGAGGCGCGTCAGCTCCTCGAGCATCTGATCGAAGGCCTGTACCGTTTTGACGTTCGCGGCAACCTCGTGGTTTGCGAGCTGCTCG
>JAICTU010000521.1 GCA_025936205.1 Polyangiaceae bacterium
CGGGCTGCCGGGCGCGGCGACGTGGTCGGCGCCGCGCTGGTCGGCAGTGCGCGCGCGCTCGGCATACTCCTTGGCCTGTAGCGAGGTGCCGGCGTGGCGCAGGACCTCGGCGCGCCAGCGGTCATGGCGCGCCGCCATCTTGCCTTCCAGGCGCTGATCGAACAGATCCAGGTCGTCGAGCGTGGCGCGCGGCTGCAGGGTGCCGTGGGAGGATTGCTCCAGGAACTCGAAGAAGATCTCGGCGGCCTGGTCCGCGCAGTGCGCGCTGAGCAGGTTGACCACGCGCTGGCGCACCACGCGGTGGGTGCCGACCAGGGGGTGATGTTCGAGCGCGCGCGCCGCTGCCTGGAAGATGCTGTCGGCATCGGGGCGGCTCTGAAGGCCCGAGAGCAGGTGCTCCTGTAGCAGCGCGTGCGGCCAGGTGTAGCGCTCGGAGCCGCGCGGCAGAATGATTTCCGCTCGCCGCAGCGCATCGATGCAAGGAGTGGGGGCCAGGCCCAGGTCGGCGAGCAGCGCCATGATCACGATCACGCGCATGTCGATGCCGAGCGTGGCGACGGCGTAGGCGGCGAGCTGCTCGGCTTCACCCAGCGAAGCGAGCCGGGCATCCCACAGGTCGGCCGTGGTCTGGGGCCGCACGGCGAGCACTTCGCGCGGGACGCGATACGCGCCCGCAGCGAATTGCAGGTCGCCGGCGTGCGCCCAAGCGTGCAGCTGCTGCAGGGCGAACAGGGGGAAGCCCCGGCTGCGGCGCGCGGCCTCCAGCACGGCTTCGTCGTCTAGCGGCAGCGAGGCGCGCAGCAGGGAGCAGGTGTCCTCGCGGTTCATGGGCAGCACTTGCAGCACCTCGCCGTCGAGCGCGCTGCGCAGCAGGCGCAGCGCATTGGCGATGGGGCTCGCCAGCTGCACGTCCTCGGTGCGCACCGTGGCGACCATGAAGATGGGCTGATCTTGCTCCGTCTCGTGGATGCGCAGCAGGCCGTCGACCACCATCTCGGAGGCGTTGTGCAGGTCGTCCAGGAAGAACAGCAGCGGCCGGCCGTTGGCGATCTTGCGGATCGTGAAGCGCGTGATCTGGCGGCGAACGCCCGGCGAATCGACGCGGAAGCGCACTCCCGTCGGGCCGACGACGTGCTCGGCCCCGGGCGGCGTGGGGCGCAGCCACTCGGCGGCGCCCGCGATCCAGGCGCGCAGCTCGGCGTCATGATCGCTGGCGCCCCAGCGCGCGATCAGCGACTCTTCGATCGTCGCCCGGTCCACGCGCTCGAAGTTGAAGTACTGCACCACGGCCCCGAGCATGCCGTTGGAGGCGCCGCGCAGCCGCGTATAGCGCACGGGCAGGGGCACCATGCGGCCTTCTTCGTGCACGGCTGTGCACAGCCACTCGGCGATCCGGCTCTTGCCCACACCGGCGGGCCCCAGCAGCAGCACCAGACGGTGCGGTGGGCCTTCGCCGTTGGCCACCTGGCGCGCGATCTGCAGCAGGCGCGTGCGGATGTCTTGCCGCCCCACGAGCGGCGAGGGACGGATGCTGAGCAGCCCAGTGGGGCGCTCCGAGACGGCGCGCAGACGCCGGGGGGGACGATTGCTGGGCTTGCGCGGCCCCTGCGCGCTCGTCTCCAGCTCGGGCAATTCCCAGGTGCTGGGCGGCAGTGGCCACTGCGGCGCGAGCACCTTCCAGGCGCGGCGCGCCTCCGCGGCGAACTCGAAGCGAGCCCAGGGGCGCTTGGCCAGCAGACGCCGCACGAACTGCACCACCGGCGGAGGTACCTCGATCGACGGCACCAGCTGCGGCGGCTCGTCGAAGGCGTGCTGATGCAACAGCTCCTTCGTGTCGCCCGCGAACGGAGCTCGCCCGCTGAGCAGGCGAAACAGCAGGCAGCCGAGGGCATACAGATCCGTCGCGCCGCACACGTGGTGCATCTCGTGCTTGATCTGTTCGGGAGCCATGTAACCGGGCGTGCCGGCTCCGGCGTGCGGCAAGAATTCCATGGCCTTGGTGCCGTCGAGCCGCTCGTCGTGCGGATCCTCTTTCAGCCAGGCCAGGCCCAAGTCCAAAATGTGCACGCGCGGCGGGCGCCGCGGGCGTGCCTCGACGATCACGTTCGAGGGCTTGAGGTCCCCGTGGATCACGCGCCGGGCGTGTGCGTGCGCGAGCGCGTCGAGGATCTGATCGACGATGGACCAGATCACGGGGTAGCTGAGCTGCACGTGCCCGAGATCGTGCAGCGACGCTCCAGTGACGAACTCCATCACCAGATACGGCGAGCCGCCGAGCAACTGCCCGAAGTCGGTCGCGTGCACGATGCCCGGATGATCGAGCGTGGCGAGCGCGCGCGCCTCCTTGTAAAACCAGGCCAGGTAGTCGCGAGTGGAGGAGCCCTCCGGGACCGTGACCTGCTTCAGCGCAACGTCGACGTTGCGATGGCGATCGTAGCAGCGATAGACGATGCCCATGCCGCCTTCACCGAGGACGCTGCGCACCTCATAGCGCTCGGCGATGCAATCGCCGACCACGATGCGATCGACCGGCGCCGGCGCGCGCGATGCCTCGCGCGCGTGCGACTCGGAGCCCCGACTCGCCGCCGGGGAGGGGGAACCCAGGGCAGGCGAATCGTGGCCTGGCGACGCGGCGGCCCGACGAGGGCTGTCGCCGCTCGCATTGCGCGCGGCGCGCGGAAGCGGCGGGTCTGCCTGGACAGCCGTGGGCGCCGAGCTTCTCGAGCCTGCGTGCGAAGCGGGTTGGGGATGTGAGCCCCCGGGGTTCATCGCCGCGGAGTCTAGTCGCGCCGTTGTTCCCGTCGAGGCATACCGCGCAGAATTCGCGCGCCTTCGACTCGCCGCCGGGGCTGGAATGCCGGTGCGCGTCAGGCGTACCGTTTTGCTTCAGCCGTGCTTCGCCGCGTTGGCACGCCGAGCCGCGTCCACCGCTTGTTTGAGGCTGCCTGGGTTGTATCCCACGAAGATCCTTCCCATCACGTCGATCACCGGGATGCTGGAGCCGGCGCGGTTGGAACGCGCGAGCTTCTCCTGCATCTCGGCCTGGGCCGAGCGGCTCTCTTCGATGTTCTTCTTCGTGACACTCACACCCAGCGACTCGAGGTAGCGCTGAGCGTCGTGGCAGGGCTTGCACCAGTCTGCGCCATAAATGATCGCACTGACCGCGCCATTGCTGCCGGCCAGCTGCGCATCGGCGGCCGCGTTGGCAGAGCCTGTGTTGGCAGAGCCCGCTGCGCCCTCGGGCGAGGCTGCCTTGTTGACGCCTGGCGCGAGCGCCTCCATGCGCGTCTTGCGCAGATCGGCGCCAAGCTTCTCCCACTCACTGCGCGGCAGCGTGCTCACCGCGTAGGTCCCATCGGGACGTTTCACCGTGAGATCCGCGACGTACACGCTGGCGCCGGAACCCTCTGCCTGGTCCGTGGGCACCACGCGCACGCGCGAGCGTCGATCTTCCGGCACTTTGCTGATCGATTCCTCGACGTGAAAGTCACCGTCTTCGCTGATCCAGGTGAGCAGCAGATTCGGTGTCTCGTCGCTGACCTTCAGACCCGGCAGCGCCTCTGCAGGAGCGGCGCTCAGCTGTGCCGATGCCGCCGCGCCGGGCGTGGCATTGCCACGACAACCTAGCGCCGCAGCGCTGAAGTACACACCGGTGAGCAGCAACACCGCGCTGCGCGAGAGCAACACCGCGCTGCGCGGGAGCAACACCGCGCTGCGCGGGAGCAACACCGCGCTGCGCGACATCAACCCTGGGGCGCCGGCTTCGAGTCCCGGGGAGCGTCTTGCTCCAGGCTGCTCGCCGCGCTGATCTGCTCGGGCGGACGCCGGCGCAGAAGTTCCGGGAGCGCTCGCAAGGTCTCCACGAGCCCGATCGTCACATACAAACACAGGAGCCATAGAAGGACGAATTGCGGTCTGCCGAAGCGCCAGAGCACCAGGCTCGGACCGATGCCGAACAATACCAAGAGCGCGCTGCCGGTGTTGAATCGCAGATCCTTGAAAGAACGAAATCGAAAGCTCGACACCATCAGCAGGCTGAGCGCTATCGTCACGCCGAACAGGGCGAAGGTATAGCGCTCGTGGCTCAGCTCACCGCCGAGCGCGTGGTTGGCGAGCAGCAGGGAGATCAATATGCCGGAAGCAGGGGGGATCGGCAGGCCTACCGTGTATTTGCTCGGTTTGACCGGCGTGCCTGCCGGGCTGGAGCTGAGCACGTTGAAGCGTGCCAGGCGAATCGCGCCACACGCGGTGAACAGGAAGGCGACGATCAGACCGGGAACCGGATATCGATACAGCACCCACTTGTAGACGAGCAGCGAGGGCGCGACACCAAAGGACACGATGTCAGCGAGCGAGTCCAGCTGCAGGCCGAAGGCGCTTTGAGTCCGCGTCAGCCGCGCCACGCGACCGTCCAGGAGGTCGAACAACATCGCGAACATCAGCAAGATGGCCGCGCGATAAAAATCGTCGGTCGTGGGGTTGTCCAGCGCCACCACGCGGATGGCGTTGAAGCCGCAGAAGATCGACCCGAGGGTGATCATGTTCGGCAGCACGAACAGCGTCTTGTGCAGGTCGACCCGAGTGATGCGCCTGCGGCGCCGGCGCTGGTTCTGTCGCAGGTGAGGCTCCACGGTATCGAACAAGCTACCCAAATTGACGCGACGAGTCCAGTGTCCAGCTGGCCGACAGGGCCTTGTTAACGGGTGGCGTATCCCACCTCGACTGCCACCGGCAAGCGGGAACGGCGGCTGCCCTTTCGACATTCGAACAGGAGATGACCGGGGGGGCTTGTGTGACGGCTCCAGGGGGCCGGTTTGTTGTCCGGGGGGCTGTCCCATTGCCTGAGATTTTAAAGCGCATGTCTTTCTCCTCTGCAGCTTCATCGTTGGCGGACTCTTCCTGTGCCGAACTGCTCGCTTGGAGACGCCGCATGCGGCGCCTTCCGAGCTGGAGCCTGGTCTCTATTTCGCTCCTGGTGTCCTCCGCGGGCCTTTCCCAGACGTCGGACGAGGGCGGTACCGACACGGCGGGCGCGCCGCCCCCCGCACAGCCCGAGAATCCAGCCGCGCCGCCTCCGGCGCCAGGACCCGCCGCGGGCCCCTACGGGCCCATGTTTTTGCCGGCGCCCGGAGCCAACATCGATGGGCACCTGGAATCGAGCTCTCAATCCAAGAGCGACATCTATGCGCCCGATACCTTTGATCTGAAGAACACGTCGCAGAGCGCGCCCACCTTGCGCGGCGACCCCAACAACCTCGGCGTGCTCAACGTCGACACCGCCGCCGGCGCGGGCGAGACGAAGTCGCTGCAGATCGTGCGCAAGGGCGACACGCTCTGGGGCATCTGCGGCGAGCAGCTGGGCGACTCGCGGCTCTGGCCGCGGGTCTGGGCGCTCAACCCACAGCTGCAGAACCCGCACTGGATCTATCCGGGAGATCAGCTGCGCCTGCGCCCCGGGCAGGCCGCCGATGGGCTGCAGGTCAACAATGCCGTGGGCGGCATCCGCGGCGGCACGCTGGGCGTGGGCACGGTCGGGCGGACCGCGTCGGTCCCCCCGGAGACGGTCTTTCTGCGCGAGCTCGGCTACATCGACGATCCGGATCAGGAAGTCTGGGGCCAGGTCGTGGGCGCGCGCGAAGAGCAGCAGCTCTTGAGCGATAGCAACCGCGTGTACATGATTTTGAGACCGGGCGCGCAGGTGCAGATCGGGCAGCTGATGACGGTGTTCGAGGACAGTCGCGAGCCGCCCACGCCGAACGGGGCTCGCCGACCCCCCGGCAAGATCGTGGCATTCAAGGGCACGATCAAGATCGAGACCTGGGACGCCCAGAATCGCGTGGCTCGCGGCGAGGTGATCGAGTCGCTCGACGCGATCGAGCGCGGCGCGAAGGTGGGGCCCGTCGGCAGGCGTTATTACGTTGTGCCGCCGGCTGCCAGCCAGGTGGATGTAGAAGCCCGCATCCTGACCAGCCTCTACCCGCACGTGATCATGGGGCGCGATCAGGTGGTGTTCATCGACCGTGGAGCCAACGACGGCCTGAAGCCGGGCAATCGCCTGTTCGTCGTGCGCCGCGGGGATGCCTGGCGCCGCACCCTGGAGACGGCATCGATGATGGC
>JAICTU010000278.1 GCA_025936205.1 Polyangiaceae bacterium
CGACGGCCCGCCCCGCGCGCCGCGCCGGCGCAGGCAGCAGATCGGCGGGCGGTGGACCCGCGGGCGGCGCATTGAGCCAGGGCGGGATGTCCGCCACGGTCTTGGTCTTGCGCCAGTGCACGCGCGCTTCGATCTCGGCGCGCGCGGGCTTGGTCGAGCCCGACAGCAGCCCCTTCAGCTCCTCCAGCGTCGTATCGACGGCGTGCTCGGGGTCGGCAAGCAGACCACGCGCCACCAGCCGGCGCCCGGCTTCCAGCACTCCGCGGCGCGCGAGCCCGGTGCCCCAGCCGTCGGAGTACACGCCGCGCTCATCGCGCAAGCGATTGACGGCGCGCGCTTCGCCCAGCAGCGAATCAAACTCGGCCTGGTGCGGCGGCGGGACCTTCGCCCGCAGCTCGCGCTCCTTCTCGGCGCGCTCGGCCAGCGCGCGCTCCTCGCTCTGGCCGTCGACGGAGGCGCGGATCGCGCGCACCAGCAGCTCCGGCATCTCTCCGCAGGCCCTGTCGCACAGGTCGTACCCCACCGAGCGAAAGCGCACGATGTCGAGATACGCGCGCGCCAGCGCCCCGAGCGGATCGGGCAGTGCGCTCAGCTCGGCGATCACGCGAGCGGGCTCGCTGCCGCCGAGCGCGCGCTGCGCGGCAGGGCTCTGGCGGATGCCCTCGGCGAGCGCCGTGAGCTCCTTCGCCGCCACGCCCTTGGAGATCGGCGAAGTACCCGCGAGCAGCCCCAGCGCTTGGCCCGCGCTCGCGCCCGTCCACTGCAGCACGTGCGCGAGATAGTCACCGGTGGCGATGGTGCAGGTGATGGTATAGCGGTGGTGCAGGCACACCATCGACTCGCAATGCGTGTACAGGCGATCCAGGTGCTGGACCAGCGCTGCGTCGGAGAGCGTGGCGGGGTCGATCGCCTGCAGCTTCAGGTGCTCGCTCACGGCGCGCGGGCGATCGACCTCGTCCCAGGTCTTCAGATCCTCCCGCCACAGCTTGTTTTCGAAGGCCCTGCGGCAGGTCTCGATGCGCGCGCGCACCTTCGGGTGCAGGCGCGTGAGCAGCCACAGCACCGGCTTCGGCGGCGGCCCGGCGGCACCCTCGGGCGCACCGAAGGCGACCGGTTGCTGATAGAAGAAGCCATTCACCAGCGCGCCCTTGAAGTGGCTCAAGAGCAGGCCATAGCGGGCGCTGCCCTCGGCGAAGCCGACGGGGAACCCGCGCAGAAATGCATTTGCTGCAAAGCGCGTGATCGGCCTCGGAAAGTGCGTGGTCTCCGCCTCCCAGGGACCAGGCCCGGGCGGGGCGAAGGCAGGCGCTTCGGAGCTGACGGCAGGGCTCGGGGGTGGGGCACCGGCAGACGGCGAGGACTTCATGTGGTCGTGGGAATACGGCCGAGCCTGCCGCCGGGATCGCACAAAAATCACACTGCGCTGGCGAATGTGTTTGTTCCGGGGTGGAACAATCGCGTCGCGGGCTCCGGGGGAACAGCGGGCTTGGCGACGCATTGCGCGGCGCAGAGCCCGCTCTCCCAAAGACCAAAACTCCGGATGCAGCCGGTCTCAGTGCCCGAGTGCGCTCGCGAGATCGAGCAGGGCTTTGCGACCGTCCCCCTCGAAGGCGCTGCCGTGCATGCAGGCGAGCACGCGGGGCTCGAAGGCGGCGAGGCGCTCCAGCTGCCGGCGCGTGTTCGGGCTGTGCGCGTAGTAGTCCATCGCCGCCCGCATGCCCTCGCTGGGGCCGAGGATGTCGCCCGCGGTGAGCGGCGGGTTGTCGGCGCCCGCCTGCGTGAACAGATCGCCGCACAGCAGCGTGTGCGTGCTGCTCTCGCCGAGGTAGCCGCACTCCCAGCCGTGCGGCAGGTGCGGCGTGTCGAACCAGACCACGCGCGGTCCGCCGAGATCGAGCGACTCGCCGTCGCGCAGCGCGACCACCGGGCGATCGGTGGCGTCACGCGTGAAGATCATCGCCGCCACCTGGCTGCACACGGGGCGCGCCTGGGGTGCGAGCGCCAGCCACTCCGCGAGCGAGCCACACTCGTCGCCCTCGACATGCGAGAAGGCGACGAAGCCCAGCGACTCCGGGGGCAGCACCGCCTTTACCGCCTCGCGCACCAGCGGGAACAGGCGGCGCGGTCCGGTGTGGAACAGCAGCGGCTGGTCGGCGGCGATCAGGTACTGGTTGAAAGAAAAGCCCGGCGGTAGCTCGGGGCTGGGCGGGATGGGGGTGCTGATGCGGTAGATGCGCGCGGCGACTTCATCGATGCGGGTGCCAGTCTCTCGATTGGTGACGGTCATTTCGTCCTCCGTTCGAGAGGGGAGTGGGGGCCGAGCCTGCGGCGTTACGAAAAATCGTCAGCCCCTCTCCGAGAAGTCGGCTTCAAAGCGATGATCGAGGATGTAGTCTGCCAGGGCATGCCGGCCGCTCGGGCTCGTGCCGGTCAGGCGCACGTGCATTTCCTGGTCGAGCCCCAGGGCGCGATAGTGCAACTGGCAGGCCAACACGACCTCGCCGCGCTGCACGTCAAAGGGCACGTCGCTGAGCGCGAACATCAGCGCGCCCTCACGGCTGCGCGCCTCGAAGTCGACGCGCGTCACTTGCTCCAGCGGCGCCTGCATCACCCAGAGACCGAGTGGCGCGGTCGCGCTCATGTGCAGCGTGGCGCGCGCCCCGGCTGCCACGTGCACCGCGCGCACGGGTTGCGAGCCCTCCAGCGTACGGCGCCGATCGGCCGTCAGGATCGGCGGCAAGCTGGCGTGCAGCTGCTCGATCAGATCTTGCATGCGCCGCGCGCGCTCGCAGCAGCTGTCGCACGTGAAGTAGTGCTCCTCGAAGCGCTCCGCGCCGGCGGCCTCCAGCTCGCCCAGGCACCAGGCGGCGATCGTTTCCAGCGTGGGCGCGGCCTGCTCGCTGCAGCTCACGACGCCTCCTGGGCTTGCATGCAGCTCTGCAGCTTGGCGAGCGCCCGGTGCCGGATCACGCGCACGTTGCCGGCGCTGGCGCCGACGCGCTCGCCGATCTCTTCTGCCGACTGGTCTTCCCAGAAGCTCATGCGCACCACACTGGCCTCGCGCTCCGGCAGACCACCCATGCAACGGAACAGGCGCACGACCTCGCTCTGCTCGAGCCAGCGCTGCTCGGGGGCGTCCGCGTTCCCTTCGGGTACTTGTGCGCTGAGCTCCTCCCCCAGCGCCACGGCGGTCTGACGCCGCTCGGCGCGCCGGGCGTCCCAGCTCACGTTCCGGCAGGTGCCGAGCACGAACGAGGCCAGCGCTTCGGGCTCGCGCAGACGGCCGGCGCGGATCGCCACCAGCACGCGCAAGATCACTTGCTGCACCAGATCCTGCGCTGCCGATAGGCCGAGGTGACGCCGCCCGTAGAGCTCGATGCGCGCGGCGAAGCGCTGGTACAGCAGGGCTTCCGCCTGGGGCGCCCCGTTGCCCGCGGTCGAGATGTGCCGCACGAGCTCCGCGTCCGAGCAGTGTGGATCCATCCACACGAGGGGTAGCACGAGCGTGAGCGCCACGAGCAGGGAGTGGGAGCAAAGGGCGAAGCGTTACAGGGCCTGTGGATGCACCGCTCGACCATTTGGCCGGCGCTGCGATCGCCAGCACGAACCGGGGCTGATCGTGCCCACATCGGCCTGAAGCAGTCCGCGCGAACGGCCGTCGATCTCCTCGATTCTCGGGCACCCCCCTTGGGTGTCTGGCCGTCTCATATGCGCAGTAGTACCGAGCAAACATGAGGAGGCTATCGTGGGGCCGGTGACGCTGCGGCTGCTCGAGGCGGTGCTCGTGCGGCTGATGCCGTGGGAGTCTCCGCCAGGATCCAAGGGCCGTGCCGAGACGGCTGCCGAGCTCGCGCGATCGCTCAGCGCGGCGGCTGCCCAGCTGGGCTCCCACATCGAGACCGAGCTCGAAGCCGGCTTGCTCGCTCTGGACTCGGAATCCAACATGCGTTCGCGCAAGGGCTTCCTGGAGCTGAACGCGGAGGCGCAAGACACGCTGCTCGGCGAGATCGAGCAGGGGGCGACGCAGGCGACCTGGCTGCAGGGGCCCCACCGCTGGTTCGACAAATTGCTGAACAAGGCCGCCGAGGCCCGCTACGCGAACCTGCGCGGCGAACACAGCAAGGTGGTCTGGAACGATCTCGGCTACCCGGCGTTTCAGCCCGCGCGCAGCGTGAAGGTCGCGGAGTTCGCCAGCGAAGAGCCGCGCGGGCACTATGATGTGATCGTCGTCGGTGCCGGAGTCGCCGGCTGCATCGTGGCCGGCGTGCTCGCCGAGGGTGGGCAGCGGGTGCTGCTGCTGGAGCGGGGCGATGACGCCTATGCGCGCGCGCTGTCGCGCGACCATCTGCGCAATCACCGGCTCTCCTTGTACGGCAACAACACCGGTCCCGAAGGCGAAGGACAGCCTCGCACCTTGGTCGAGCCCAACGGACGCGTGCGCGTGATGCAGCCGCACCAGACGGGCTACCACAACAACGCCGTCGGCGTGGGGGGTGGCGGGCTCGTGTTCGGGGCGGCGGCGTGGCGCTTTCGTCCCGAAGACTTCGAGATGCGCAGCGTGTACGGCGCGCCCGCCGGTAGCTCGCTCGAAGACTGGCCGATCCGCCACGACGAGCTCGAGCCCTATTACGAGCGCGCGGAGTGGGGAGTCGGCGTCGCGGGCGATTCGTCCGCGTGCCTCGGTGGACCGGAAGGCTATGCCTATCCGATGCCGGCGCTCGGAGCGCATCCGGGGCGGCGGGTGCTGCGCACGGGCGCGGAGTCGCTGGGCTGGCAGACGCACGGCGTCCCGCTGCTGATCAACAGTGTGCCGCACCAGGGACGAGCGGCGTGTGTGCGCTGCAACAGCTGCGTCGGCTTTGCGTGCCCCTCGGATGCGAAGAACGCTGGCCACAACACCTTTTTGCGCAGAGGCATCGCCACCGGCAACCTGACCTTGTTCAGCGGAGCGTTTGTCTCCGAGTTGATGACCGATGGGCGGGGCCGCGTCACCGGCGTCAGCTTCTACCGCAGCGGCTCACCGCTCAGTCGTCCCGACAGCGGGCGCGACCTGGGCTCGCGCGCCGAGCGCGTGAAGGCCGATCGCGTCGTGATCTCGTGCGGCGCGATCGAGTCGGCCCGGCTATTGCTGGCGTCGCGCAGCGTGCGCGAGCCCGGCGGGATCGGTAACGAGTTCGACCAGGTGGGCCGACACTTGCAAGGGCATGTTTATGTCTCCGCGTGCGGACTCATGCCGGAACCCGTCGAAGACGGCCGCGGTCCGGGCCTATCGATCGCGACGAGTCAGTTTGCGCATCGCAATCCCGGCATTGTCGGCGGAGGGCTGCTCGCGGACGACTTCGTGCTGCTGCCGATCATCGCCTGGCGCGACCACCTGCCGCCGACGCTGCGGCGCTGGGGAGCGGGCAGCGCGCGCTTCCTGCGCGACAACTATCGCCACCTGTTGAAGATCACCGGCCCCATCCAGGAAATTCCGAACCCGGAGAGCCGGGTCGTGCTCGACCCGCAACAGACCGACCGCTTCGGAAGAAGAGTCGCGCGCCTGTCGGGCAACGTGCATCCCGAGACGCTGCGCGCCGCGGAGTTCTTGCGCTTGCGAGCCGAGCAATGGCTGTACGCGAGCGGGGCGCGCGAGGTCTGGAGCCGGCCGCTCTCGAACACGCCGTTCCTGAGCGCGGGGCAGCATCAGGCGGGGACGTGCCGCATGGGCGTGTCTCCGGAGACGTCGGTCACGGATGCGTGGGGCCGCGTGCATGGCCACGACAACCTGTATGTGATCGACGCCTCGACGCACGTGACGAACGGGGGCGTGAACCCGGTGCTGACGATCATGGCGCTGGCGCTGCGCAATGCGTCGGGAATGTTGCACGGGATTTAGGCGTCGGGGCCTCGCGCAGCCGGTGGGGCTTGGTTTGGCCGCTCCATTGCCATGCGCTTGCGCCAGTGCCGGGCGGCGCGCGGCTGCCTCGAGCGTCAGCGCTGGGCGTCGATGCGCGCGCCGTTGAGGTACGCGAGGCCCTCTAGCTCGGACGCGCCGCTTGGCTCTGCGCCTTGCGCTGCAACCACAGTGTCAGCAAGCCCATGGCGACCAAGAACACGCTGGAGATGATCACGCATCCAAACGAGCCAGCCAAAGAACAAACCCCAACGTCCCTCGTCCGTGCGTCAAATACATCTCCCGCCACTCACGACGCCGGCGCTCGAAATTGCCGGCGCTCGGATCGTCTGGATGCGCCCTCAGATAGGCGACCATGTTGCCATCATATTCGTCCTCGTATCGATCCCAATCCGCATCGCTCGCCAGCAGTGTCCGCTCCACGACGAGTCCGCTCTGCGCGAGGGCCACGAGGTGGTCTCCGATCTACACCCGTGATCCGCGCATCGAAGCCGTTCACGAGTTCGTGCGAGACCTCGCCGGCACCGCACCCGTAGTCGAGCACCTCGCACTGTCTCGCGATGGGCATTGCCCGAAGGATTTCCAACAGCTCGTCGATCGGCAGCGGGTTCCAGAACCGCATTCGCCCATGCGAAATGAGCGAGAAGCGTCGACAGTCGGCCTCGTCCGGCGGCACTTTTGGATCAACCGTTGGGGAGGCCACTCGTGCACCCGAAGTCACCGCGACCACTTCGCACTCTACCCCGCAACCATGCTTCATCCTCGACTCGCGACTCAGGCGCCGGTACCTTCGGACGCGAGGTTATCATGACGGACGAAAGCGAAGTCGTCATCCGGAAGCTCGCGAACGCGGATGTGCAAGCGACAGCAGAAGTGCTTGCCAACGCCTTCGCGGACAATCATGCGTATGCATGGATGCATCCACGCACGGCGACGCGGGCGAGGGATCTGCGCGCCTTCTTCGAGCGGAACTTGCGCTGGCACCTACCCCTCGATTTGACGTGGGTCGCCACTCGTGGCGCGCAGATCGTGGGAACGAGCACGCTAGAACCTCCCGGCGGCGTTCCGAGCGGGCTCCGCAAGGACATCGCTCACTGGCTGGTTCCCACCGTGAGAGAGCAAGGGTGGCGCACGTTTCTGCGCACCGCCGCTGCCGGTCGCGAGTTTGGGGAACGCTATCGCGCGCTCATCCAAGGAACGCGGTACTATCATCTACACGCTGTCGCCGTGGCGCCGGCGTTTCAGGGGAATGGCGTGGGTAGCCGGCTCGTTGTCGCGGCCCTCGAGGAGTGCGAGCGCCTCTTGGCGCGAGACCCCGCTCCCGTCGTCCTGAGCACCCAGCGCGAACGAAACCTTCGGCTCTATCAACGCGCCGGGTTTGCGCTCAAAGAGCAGCACCAGATGGGCGTTCGCTGGGGGAGCCGCGGCTTTCGGACGTGGTTCATGACTCGCGAAGGTTGACGGAGCGCTTCGACTACACAGAAAAGCCGCGCTCAGTGGTACTCGGTTGGGGCGAATCCGTGGGAGGAGATCCAGTCGCCACTTGCGTCTTCAAAGGTTCCGTAAGTTCCCTGCCCGCACACGCGACATGCTTCTTCTAGCGAACCTTGCTCCTCGAGTTTCGCGGCTCCGCGTAGTGCGGATACGCTGCCGCCGCCATCGCGCCAACGCCCAGCGCCGTAGCCTCTGCGGCCGCTGCGCCCAGCAACATCTACTCGTCCCTGCGCGGAAGCAGCTGAGACACGAGCGCGCCAATCTCATGTCCCATGGTGTATCCGTCCTCGCAGGCGCGCCGGAAGTGCACCCCCACCCAGATGCGAGAGTTCATGTTCGAGGCTCGCCGAGGAGAAGTCGGCGAAGGAGCGGCTGCTGCCGGCGGGCAGTGCGGTGGTGCTCGTCATGGTGAAGGGGTCGGGCCGAGCGTTTCGGTGAGGACGACCGCAGCCGCTTCAGCCAGCAGACTGTGAGTCGAAACAGAGTCGGGGGTCGGCGAGCTGGGACCGGACTGACCGACTACTTCCCGTCGAATACCTGCCGGAGCTTCTTCGCCAGCGCCGCTACAGTGTACGGCTTGGCGATGAAGTTGAATTCCGCCTGCACGTTGCCATGGTGGACCATGACGTCATCCGCGTAACCAGAGCAGTACAGCACGTGCAACGCGGGGTGGAGGCTGCGCAGTCGCTCGGCGAGCTCGCGGCCGTTCATGCCGGGCATGACGACGTCGGTGAGCAAGAGGTCGATGCCGAGAGCGGCACCGCCACGTTCGTTCACCAGTGCCAGCGCCGCGAGGCCGTTCGGCGCGACCAGGACCTGATATCCCAGGCGCAGCAGGAGCAGATGAACGAGCTCACGGACGCTCGCGTCGTCCTCCACCAGCAGGATGGTCTCGCCGCCGACCGGAATGGGCCCGGAGAGGCTCGCAGCCGCAGTCGTCTTTGAGGATTCGGCGTCGGGTACGCAGGGGAAATGAATCTCGACGGTCGTCCCCTGGCCGGGCGCGGAATGGATGTCGATGCAGCCACCCGCTTGCTCGACGATGCCAAACGTCGTCGCCAGGCCGAGCCCGGTACCCCGTCCGAGCGGCTTGGTCGTGAAGAACGGTTCGAAGAGGTGCTCCTTGACCTCCTCGGTCATGCCGCAGCCGGTATCGGCCACGCGCAGCAAGACGAAAGGACCTTGCTGGCTGCCCGTGTGCTTGCTGCACCGGTGGGCGAGATCGATCTGGGAGGTCTCGATCGAGAGCCGACCACCGGACGGCATTGCGTCTCGGGCGTTGACCGCCAGGTTCATCAAGATTTGCTCGAATTGGCCCGGGTCCAGCTTGACCAGGCCGAGAGCACGGGGCGAGACACAGCTCAGGACGATGTCATCGCCGATCACGCGGGCCAGGATGGTGCGCAGGCGGTCGATCGTCTCACGGATGTCGATGACCTTGGGCTCGATGATTTGCCGGCGCGAGAACGCCAGCAGCTGGCGCACGAGCGAGGCGGCGCTCTCGCTGGCCTTGCTCGCTTCCTGGAGGAACCGGCGCACGGAGCTGCCGGCTGGAAGGTCCAGGTCGATGCATTCCAGGTTGCCCAGGATCGCCGTCAACAGGTTGTTGAAGTCATGGGCGACGCCGCCTGCCAGGCGTCCGATCGCTTCCATCTTCATGGCGTGCTGGAGCTGGGCCTGGAGTGCTTTGCTCTGCAGCTCGGCATTCTTGCGCTCGGTGATGTCGATCACGATGCCCTGATACTGGGCGACCCCGCCCTGAGCATCGCGTTCCAGAGCTGTTCGCTCATCCACCCAGCGGACCTGACCGTCTTTGGCGAGGATGCGGTACTCCCGTTGGAAGCGAACCGTGCCGCTCGCGGAGTGCTCGCGGACCTCCTGGTCGAAGCGCGGCAGGTCCTCGGGGTGCACCAGATCGCTGTACTTCGTGCCGCTGGACAGCAGCTCGTGCGGCTCATAGCCGAATTGCACGACGTTCTGCGAAACATAGAGCACGGGCCAGCCCGCGCTGGCAGCCCAGCGAAACAGCACCGCGGGGCTGTTTTCCACGACGAGATTGGCCTGGCGCAGAGCTTCTTCCACGTTCTTGATCAGCGTGATGTCTCTGCCCACCGCCTGGAACTCGATCACGCGGCCGTGCTCGTCGGGGATTCCGCGAATGACCCAGTGGATCCAGCGAGGCTGACCGTCGTGCGTGTAGTTGAGGTACTCGCCGATGGTTGTTCTGGCGGTCCGGGCGGACTCTCGTGTCTCCGCGAGTACACCTTCGTGAAACTCGGGCGCCACCCAGAGCAGGAAGCTGCGCCCCACCAGCTCCGCGCGCGTGCGGCCGTAGAAGCGGCAATAGGCGTCGTTGACGAACGTCAACGTCGTGTCCGGCCGATAGTGGCTGATCAGGTCGATCTGGTTCTCCACCAGCGCCCGATAGCGAGCCTCGCTGTCGCGCAGTGCTTCCTGGGAGCTGCGCTCCTGGTTGCGCCGGTCTCGACGGACCGCTACGGCCCGGCGGTTCACTGGCAGCCCCTTCAGACGCTGTCGATGGCTCCGCAGCTGCCAGCTCGAGAACCGTTCAGGTGGAGTTCTCAGCATCCCCAAAGCCTCCGGTGAACTCCTTGAAGTCGAGTCGCCGAAGAAAAGCAAATGGCGTGCAGGGGGAAGCCTCGAGGAAACCGGGAGGACTGCGCACCGATGGCACGTTTGCATACAGGCTGTATCAACAGCGCTGCGGTATCAGTCGAGGGCCGCGGCCCATTCCAGCACCTGCGCGAAGCGCCGTTCCGCGAGCACACCGAAGAGCGCATGGCGGGAGAGCCGCGCCCGCGTCGTCGCCGGGCTCGTGAGGCCGCACAGAAAGCGCGCGAGCTGCCGCGGCTCGCCCAGCGCCCGGGGATGGCTGGCTGCGAGCTCGAGCAACGCCGCGCGCTCGGGCCAGGTCGCGTCGGGCTCGGGCGCGTCGGGTTCCTGGCTCGGTGGTCCGGCGCGCTCGCCCGGGGCCCGGCAACGGCTGCAATGACCGCACGGCTCCGAGCGCAGCTCACCAAAATGCGCGACCAGGGCATTGCTCAGGCAACCGGGCGCGTGCACGAGCTGCAGCACCTGTGCGATGCGCTGGACCTCGCCCGCTTCGCGTCGTTCGAAGCGGGCGCGTAGCTCGGCGACGAGCAGCTCCGGATCCAGCTCCCCCGCCGGAGAGGCGCAGCGCGTGAAGCGGTGACGCACGTCGGAGGCCTCGAGCACTCCGTAACCGCGTTCTTCGATCACCTCCAGCGCGCGGATCACCCGCTCGCGCGGCTGCCCGAGGCTGGCCGACAGCGCCTCGGGATCGAACGAGAGCCAGGTGCGACCTTGCTTGGCCGAGCGCAACAGCGCGTCCAGGAAGCGCGCCGGTTCGCCTTTGAACTGCGCGACGAGCTCCGCCTTCGGCAGCGTCGGACGCAAGCGATAGCCCGCATAGAAAGGCGTGCCCTGGCGGAATGTGCCCAGCAGCTCCAGGTACGTGAGAGCGGTGCGCAGCACCAGCGGTCGCACATCGTAGCGATCACCGAGCTCCGTCAGCTGCAGCGCGAAGGACTCGCCCCGTTGCAGCAAGTCACCGACCACCCCGCGCAGCGCGCTCTCCGTCGGTGTGTCGCCGTACGCGAAGTTCTCGAGCGTGGGCACGTCCGCCGGGCAGGCGAGCAGCTCCACGATGGAGGGCTTGCCATCGCGCCCCGCGCGGCCGATCTCCTGCGAGTAGCTCTCGAGGCCCTTGGGCAAGTTGTAGTGGTAGACATAGCGCACGTCCGCCTTGTCGATGCCCATGCCGAAGGCGATGGTCGCGACCACGATGCCGCGGTCGGAGCTCATCCACTGGTCCTGAATGGCGCTGCGCTCGCCGGGCTCGAGCCCGGCGTGATAGGCCTGCGCGGGCAGGCCAGCGCCGCGCAGCAACTCCGCCAGGCGCTCCGCCGTCTTCTGCAGCGTCACGTACACGATCGACGGCCCGGGAGGGCGCTGGCGCAGGCGCTCGAGCAAGCGTGCGTCGCGCTCTTCGGGCCTCGTGAGCTCGATCACGAGCTCCAGGTTGGAGCGATAGAAGCCGGTCACGACCGCCGCGTCGCTCGGGATGTCGAAGGCGGCGCAGATGTCCCGCACCACTGCCGGTGTGGCCGTCGCGGTGAGCGCGAGCACGCGCTCCGCGCGCACGCTGCGCGCGATGGCTGCCAGCTTCAGGTATTCGGGGCGGAAGTTGTGGCCCCACTCCGAGATGCAGTGGGCCTCGTCGATCGCGAACAGCGCGATGCGCAGGCGTTCGAGCGACTGCAGGAAGCGCTCGTTTTGAAAGCGCTCGGGCGCGACGTACAGCAGGCGCAGCGTGCCTTGCTCGAGCGCCTTGCCGACCTGCGCGAGCTCCTCGGGACCCAGCGACGAATCGAGCCGCGCGGCGGCGATGCCGTGGCGCGTGAGCCAATCGATCTGATCTTTCATCAGGGCGATCAGCGGGGACACCACCAGCGTCACCCCCTCGTAGGCGAGCGCTGGCAACTGATAGCAGAGCGACTTGCCGCCACCGGTCGGGAAGACCGCGAGCGAGCGCCCGTGGCGCTCCAGCGCCTGGATGACGTCGCGCTGCCCCGCCAAGAAGTCATCGAATCCAAAGCGCACGCGCAGCAAGCGCCGCAGCGAGCCCGACCCCGCTCGCGACACTGTGCTTCCGTTCGCGGCCTCG
>JAICTU010000660.1 GCA_025936205.1 Polyangiaceae bacterium
CCCGCCGCCTGGTTCGCCGCCGGCTCGACGTGGGCCTGGCGCAGGTCATACTCGCCCGCGGCCGGGTCACAGGCCTTGGCGTCCACGCAGGACTCGAACTCCGCCACGGTGACCTCGGTGCGCCCGAGGCAGAAGGGCGCGATGCGAGGCTCGCGCGCTGCATCTGCGTCCTGCGCGGGGTCTGCCCCGGGCTCCGTCGGGTTCGCCGGTGCGAACAACGGTCCGCCCGCGATGCGCACCAAGCCCGCCGGGCAGTGGCCGGTGCCCGTCGCACTGCCCCAGTCGTTGGCGCTGGCCACGGCGTGCCGCGCGGGATGCTTGCTTCCAAGCTCGCGCCGCACGCTCCAGAAGCCCACTGCAAAGGCCACGGTCACCACTCCCGCTCCAGCCAAGCTGCTCAGCCAGAGCCGGCGGCGCGCCGGCCCCGCCTGCGTGAAGCGGGTGCGCAACGAAGCGGCGAACGGCACGAAGCTGCTCTCGGGCGGAGCCTCCAACCCATCTTCGCCGCGCTGCGCGCGGTCCGCTTGTTCCGGGCTGAGCGGCAGCCACTGCGGAGCGCTGGGCGCCGGTCTCGGCATCAGCAGCCCCTGCTCGAGCAGGCCGGCGATCTCCGTCAGGCTCTCCAGCTCGGGCGTGTTGCGGGTCGCGACCACGCGCTCGACGCTGCTGACGCCGTCGAAGGCGCGCAGCATCTGCCAGGCCTCGGGCGCCAGCCGCGCCTCGGCGGCCCAGGCATTGGGGCTGGCCACGTACACGGCGCTGGTATCGCCGATGCGGTCGCGCAGCTCGTGACATTCATCGTAGCGCTTGGCGGCTTCGAGCAGCAGCGCGGCGGTGGAAGCGTGGATGGTGCGCGTGCGCTCGGTACGGACGAAGCGCGCGTACACGCGGCCATGGCGCAGCGAGAGCAGCCGATACACGGCCGCGGCGCCCGCGAGCGGCCCCGAGCGCGCGTCGACGACCTGCCCCTCTTCACACCAGACGTGGCTCTGTGCGCCATCGTGGTCGACGCGGATCTGCGCGTCCTTGCGCCCGTATTCGATGGTCTGGATCAGCTCCGCGAGCGGCAGGCTCTCCAGGCTGCCGCTGAACTCGCTGATCGGTACATCGTCCTGCGGCAGGCCGCGCGCCGAGAGCGCCGCGCTCAGCTGGTCTTCCTGCAGGCGGCGCGTGATGCGGCGATGGGCGCTCACCCACTCCTTCAGCTCGCTCTCGCTCAGGCCGTGCGCGCGGCAGGCCTCCTCGGTGCTGAGCTCGCCGCGCAAAATGCGCTCGACCAGAGCGGACTTTTGCTCGTCGGTAGGACCCTGCGCTGCGTCTGAACTCATCGGGAGTTCCCACGTCGGGCGCCCTCTCTGCAGGCGACCCGGCGAGTTAAAAAGACGGCGGGCGCGCGAGTCCACTGAAGGTTAACTGGGTTAGCGTCCGTGTTTTGGGGCGAATGGCCCAGGCTCGGATGCGCTCAAGCGGAGATCTGGGCGGCCGCCATCCAGCTGGGCTCCCAACGTACACCCTGCGTGACCAGGTCGGACCATTCTGCGTCGCTGAAGCGATGCAGCCCGCTGCTCACGGGCTCCTGGCCATCGAAGTCCGAACAGCGCGAAGCTCGCGTCGAGGGGCCGCGGCGACGGCGCGCCCGGATAAGCGGCGTTCGCAGTCAGCGGGGGCAGCGTGGCCGGGTCATCGCGTTGCCACCTGCTGCCTCCGTGGGCGCCCCGGCTCGCACGCGCGAGGGCCCCAAGTCGGTCTAGCCTCCGTGGAACGTCCGTGCCGGGCTCGCAGAGCCTTCTCGCGGCGCTCGCGCTCTGGTACCTACGCCAGCGCAGGCTGTAGCTGGCCCGCGAGGCCCTATCAGGTCGGCCTCGGGCCGAAGTGAACGAATTCAGTAGATCGAGATCGATTCGGAGGAGTGGCCGAGTGGTTGATGGCACCGGTTTTGAAAACCGGCGTAGTCGTAAGGCTACCGTGGGTTCGAATCCCTCCTCCTCCGCAAACATCCCGCACAGGCTCAATTTCCCAGGATCAGGCGCGATCACGAAAGTCGATGGTCACGTCGGCGTAGCCGAGCGAACGCACCAGGCTCTTCACCGTACGCGCCACGGACTCTTCGGCGCGCTGCACGATGCCGGAGTCTTCCGCGGCGGCGCGCAGCGTCTGCTCCGCCGCTTGTCGGGCCCGGCTCTCCAGCGTCTCGTCGCGTTGCGCCAGTAGATCGACCTTGCGCGAGTGCACATAGGTGCGGGCGTTGTCGAGCCGCGCCGAGAACACCTCCGCCGGCGGCAGGTGCACACTGACCGAGTGCTGGTCGGGCGCCACCACCACATCTTCCGGGCGCAGCTGAGCCAGATCCACGCCCGCCACGACTTCTCCGCTCGCGACCAGCAGGATCGCGTCGCTGGCGGCAACCATCCCGAACAGCGTACGCTGCTCGTCCTTCAGGTCTACGACGCGCTCGACGTGGTAGCTCACCCCCTCCAGGCGCGAGAGCTCGCGCACCTGCGTGATGACGTCGGGACGCCGCCGCTGCTCGACCGAACGATCCAGCCAGCGCGAGCCGAACCTGCCGAGCAAAGTGCCCGCGCCCAGCAGGACCGCGGCGAGCAACCAGGAGCGCACTGGGCGAGGGGACGACATGATCCACCAGGATAGCACCGCAGGCTGGCGGGGGCCGCGCCGTTACCTGGCCGATGGGCTATGACTGGAGGGTGCCCGACCGTCGCCGACATCGCGGGGCGCACCCGCGCGATCGCGAGCTTTTCGCCGAGCCCGCCCTGCCGGCCTTGCGCAGTGCCACCTCCGACTACTGCTGGCTCAGCAGTCGAGGCTACTCCCCGGACGCAGCACTGGCGTTGGTCGGCGATCGCTATCAGCTGGTGGCACGCCAGCGCGTCGCGGTCGGCCGCAGCAGCTGCTCCGATGCCGCGCTCGCCGCGCGGCGCAGCCGCCGGCTCGCGCCCGAGCAGCTGCGCGGAGCCGTACTGCGCGTCGACGGCTTCAACGTCTGCATCACGCTGGAAGCAGCGCTCAGCGGCGGACTGGTGCTGGTGGGCCGCGACGGCGCGCACCGCGATCTAGCCAGCGTGCACGGCAACTATCGCCGGGTCAGCGAGACGCCGCCCGCGCTGGAGCTGCTGGTGACCGAACTGCTCGAGCTGCAGCCGGCGCGCGTGACCTGGTACTTCGACCGCCCGGTATCGAACAGCGGCACGCTCGCCGGTCTACTGCGGCGTTCGCTCGCGGCACGCGGCAGCGACGCAGAGGTGCGACTCAGCGATCACGTGGATGCGGAGGTGAGCGCCGCGGGCGGCGTGGCGCTGTCGGCGGACAGCGGGGTCCTCGATGCGGCGGAGAGCTGGTTCGATCTCGCCGCTGCGACGATCGGGCACCACGTACCCCAGGCCTGGAAGCTCGAGCTGCCTGGACCGGGTAGCCCGACCTGAGGCATCAGTGACAGGTGAGCAGGGGTCTCATCGAATGGGTTTCGCGTCCCGAGCCCTTTTGCTACCTCCGTGCCATGCCCGATCGCATCGAGGTCGCCGCCACCGGACGCGCCCGCTGTCGGGCTTGTCGCCGCGCCATCGCCAAGGGCGACGAGCGTTTCGCCGAGGCCGCGCCCAACCCCGTCGCGGAGGGTGAAACACAGCACTACTATCACGTGAGCTGCGCCGCCGAGCGCCGGCCCAAGCCCTTCATCGCGCTCGTGAGCGCGCTGGACCCACCTCGCGCGGAGCTCGCCAGCTGGCTCGCCGCCGCGCAGCTGGCGACGGCTCACCACCGGCTGGAACGGCTGGGTGTGCTGGAGCGCTCCAAGAGCGCGCGCGCCAACTGCCGGTTTTGCCGCGAGCTGATCGAGAAGGACGCCTGGCGCGTGGCGTTGCAGCCGATCGAGGACGGCAGGTTGGGCGCCTGGGGATTCCTGCACTTGCGTTGCGTAGCCGCGTACGCAGGGGTCAAACCGAGCGCCGAGCGCGTGCTCCGTTACAGCGAGCTGACGCCGGAAGAAGCAGGCGAAATCGCCGAGACATTGGCAGGTCTGCCGGCGCCCGATCCGCTCCCGAACGAGCCGCCAGGCGAAGCCGCTGCCGAGCTGGAGGGCCCGGTCGCGGCGGAAGC
>JAICTU010000343.1 GCA_025936205.1 Polyangiaceae bacterium
GATTCAGGTCGCTGTCACCCTGATACTCCGGGCTGAGCAGCTTGACCGCGACCTCGCGCCCGAGCGTGGGATGCTTCGCCAGGTACACCACGGCCATGCCGCCGCGCGCGAGCGGGCGTTGAATGACGTAGTTTCCGATCTGTCTTCCGACGAGATCGTTGATATCGGACTCGACGGCGGGAGCGCTCTCCCCCACCGGCTCGATCCGCGTCGCGTTTTCCCAGCCCTTGGCCGCGGGCTTCATCGCTGGAGGGGTACGGCAACTCGGGCCGGAGCCTTCATCCCACATATTCCCACGCGCGGCCGCAGCGAGGCCAACGCCTCACGTCAGACCGGGGGGTTTGCGCGTGATCCGCGTTCGCGAGCCCGTTCTGCTGCCCTCGCAGGGTGACCCCGAGAGCAGGCTGTATTCAGAATACGTTCGTTAACGCGGGGCGCAGCTTTCAGCGCTTGGCTTGCAGGGAGCGCTGCTCTTCCGCTTCCAGCTCGGCGAGCGCCTGGGCCAGCTCGGCTTCCTCCTGGGCGTCGAGCGGCGCACTGGTCTCCACGCGCACCGGTGCAGGCTCGGGCTCGGGGGGCAAAACGCCCATCTTGCGCTTGAGCGCGAGCAACTCTTCGTCGGCGCCGTGCGTGTTCTCCAGCTCGCCGAAGCGCTGCGCGAGCGTGTCGCCGCTGTACTCCTCCGCGAGCTCGTTGCGTGCTTCGGCCTGTGCCTCCAGCTGATCGACCTTCTGCGC
The DNA here is from genome assembly GCA_025936205.1 of Polyangiaceae bacterium. The sequence goes on from JAICTU010000343.1 coordinate 738, forward strand.
CATCGCGTCGAAGGCCTCGAAGGCGCTGGCGTTCTTCAGACCATGCAGCGTCTCCTGGATCTTCGAGTGCGCCTCGGCCCGCTTCTGGCGCGCGACCAGCAGGCTCTTCTTGCGCTTGGCCTCCTCGATCTTGTTGTTCAGCGCGCGCAGCGCGAGCTTCAGCTGATCGACGGAGGTCTTCTGCTTCTGCCACTGCGCTTGATACTGCTCGACGAGGGCGCTGTGCTCTTGCTTGCGCGCGAGCGCCTCTTTCGCCAGCTGGTCGTTGTTGGCGCGCACGGCCAACATGGCGCGGCGCTCCCACTCCGCCGCCACGTCCTTCTCGGCCTGGAGCTTCTTGGCGAGTCCCTTTTCGTCCGCGATGGCCACCGCCACCTGCTGGCGCGCCTCCGCGAGCTGCCGGGTCATCTCCTCCAGCAGCTGCGTCAGGATCTTTTCCGGGTCCTCCGCGCCGCTGATCAGGGCGTTCAAGTTGGCTTTGATGAGCCGCGTGATGCGAGCAAAGATTCCCATGCGATCAACCACCCAGCTGCTGCGCGAGCGCCACCAGGCCCGGCACGTGTTAGGAGAGCGCCATATCCAGATCGGCCAATACGGCCGCCAGCTCGTTCGCGTCCAGGTTCTGCAGCTCGAGCGCTGCGGTGAGCACGATCTGCTCTGACTCCAGCGCGAATGCAGCGTGCAACAACCCGCTCGCGTTCAGCTCCAGGAGGCGGCGCAGGTACTGTGCGAGCGCGCGATCGGCGAGCCGCGGCAGCGGCCCCACCTGCACCTGCGCCACCAACACGGGCGGTGAGATGCTGAGCGCGCACGGTGGCTGACCGGGCCCCATACCGACCAGGTACACCCCGGCGCTTCCAGCGAGTTCATGGTTGCGATGGTACCCGGTGAGGAGGGCTTCCAGATCCTCGTTGCTCGCGATCATCAGGCGCTGAACGGTAGATCGGCGAGGCGCATCGGGCCACAGATCGAGCCACGGATCGAGACCGAAACCGGCCACCCAGCCGCACGGCGGCCCGGTTGAATGTGGCAAAGTTTCATGTAGAGTCGGCCATGTTTGAATCCCCCCTGCGGGAGTGCCTGACGTTCGACGACGTCATGCTGACTCCGGGTCACAGTGACGTACTGCCAGCCGAGGTGGATGTCCGGACGCGCCTGACGCGCAAAGTCCCGTTGAACATCCCCCTGATCAGCGCCGCGATGGACTCTGTCACCGAGGCGCGCGCCGCCATCGCCATGGCGCGCGAGGGCGGCTTGGGTGTCATCCACAAGAACCTGCCGCCCGAGGTCCAAGCCCGCGAGGTCGCGCAGGTCAAGCGCGCGGAGAGCGGCACCATCCTGGATCCGATCACGGTCGGGCCTTCGCAGTCGTTGCGCGACGCGCTGGCGATCATGAAGGAGAACCACATCTCCGGCGTGCCGGTGGTGGAAGGCCAGACGGCGGTGGGCATCCTCACCGCGCGCGACGTGCGCTTCGAGCAGAACCTCGATCAACCGGTGAGCAACCTGATGACGACCAAGCTCGTCAGTGTCTCGCCCGGGGTGAAGGCGGAAGAAGCGCGCGAGCTCCTGCACCGCCATCGCATCGAGAAGCTGCTGGTGATCGACAACCGGCGCCTGGTGGGTCTGATCACGATCAAGGACCTGTTGCAGGCCGAGCTGCATCCGCTCGCCAACAAGGATGAGCGCGGTCGCCTGCGGGTGGCGGCAGCCATCGGCCCCAGCAAAGACGTGCAGACTCGCCTGGATCTGCTGGTCGAGGCCGGCGCGGACTGTCTGGTTGTGGACACCGCCCACGGTCACTCCAAGGGCGTGGGCGAGCTGGTGCGCAGCATCAAGAAGCGGCATCCGGAGCTGCAAGTGATCGCCGGGAACATCGCCACGCGCGAAGGGGCGAGCTTCCTGATCGAAGCGGGAGCGGACGCGATCAAGGTGGGTATCGGTCCGGGCAGCATCTGCACCACGCGCATGGTGGCGGGCGTGGGCGTGCCGCAGATCACGGCCGTCGCCGACTGCGTCGCCGTCGCGAACCAGCACGACGTGCCCGTGATCGCCGACGGCGGCGTCAAGTACTCGGGCGACATCGTCAAGGCCATCGCTGCCGGCGCCTCCAGCGTGATGCTGGGCTCGCTCTTGGCCGGCACGGACGAAGCGCCGGGTGATCTGATCCTGTATCAGGGGCGCAGCTACAAGAGCTACCGGGGCATGGGCTCGATCGGCGCCATGCGCAAGGGCAGCAAGGACCGCTACGGCCAGGCCGGTACGGCCGACGAGAAGCTGGTGCCCGAAGGCATCGAGGGCCGCGTCCCGCATCGCGGTTCGATCTCGCAGATCATCCTGCAGCTGATCGGCGGTCTGCGAGCGGGCATGGGCTACACGGGAGCCCGCACCATCCCGGAGATGCACAAGAAGGCGCGCTTCATCCGCATCACCAGCTCCGGCTTGCGCGAGAGCCACGTGCACGACGTGTTCATCACCGAAGAAGCGCCCAACTACCGCACCAACTGAGCCACAGCGTGTCTGAAGCAACTTATCCGGAGCGGCTCGAGCTCGAGCCGTGGTCGGGGCGATCCGAGTTTCAGTTCGGCCTTCCCGGCAGCAAATCCCTCACCTTGCGCGACTGCGCCATCGCGGCCCTAGCCGACGGCGAGAGCAAGATCCTCTTCCCCGGCGAGTGCGACGACTACTGGCGCATGAAGGAGTGCCTGCAGCGGCTCGGCATCGAGGTCGACGACAGCACGCCGGAACAGCTGCGGGTGGTCGGGCGCGCCGGGCACTTCGCCGCCGGCCCCGTGGAGCTGTTCACGGGTCAGAGCGCCGTCTCGACCCGGCTGCTGCTGGCCATGGCCGCGCTGCGGCCGGAGCTGACGAGCATCGACGGTCATTCGTCGATGCAGGCACGCCCGAACAAGCCGCTGCTCGACGCGCTGGTGCAGCTGGGCGCGCGCGTCGAGTCCAGCCGCGACGGTTACCTGCCGGCGCGTGTGGTCGGCAGCTCGACGCTCGCCGGGCCCGTGCAGGTGCCCAGCGACATCTCCAGCCAGTACCTCACCAGCTTGCTGATCATCGCGCCGCTCTTGCCGCGCGGCCTGGAGATTCAGGTCGAGGGCAAGCTCACCAGCAAGCCGTACGTCGACCTCACACTGGACGAGATGGAGAAGTTCGGGGTCCAGGTCGACAACCGCGACTACACGGCGCTGCGCGTGGCGCCGCAGACCTATCGAGCCCGCACGCTCGGCGTCGAGGGGGACGCTTCGGCGGCCTCGTACTTCGCCGCGCTGGCGACCCTGCACGGCGGCAGAGTGCGCATGGAGAACCTCGGCATGCGCACTCGCCAGGGCGACTACGCCTTCTTCGGGCTGTGCGAGCAGCTGGGCGCTCAGGTGCGGCGCCTCGCCGAGCAGACGGAGATCGTGGGGCCCAGCTCCGGCCTCGGCACGTTCTCGGGCCCGGTCGACATGACGAGCATGCCCGACGTCGCGCCGACATTGATGATGATCGCGCCGTTCCTCTCCCGTCCGACGCGCATCACGGGTCTCGCCACGTTGCGGGTCAAGGAGTGCGATCGCATCGCCGCTCCCGCGGCCGAGCTGCGCAAGCTCGGCATCGTGATCGAAGAGGGCCCCGACTTCGTCCAGATCGAGCCGCTCGGAGACCCGGCGCGCGCGCGGCGTAACCCGGTCGACATCGAGACCTATCACGACCACCGCATCGCCATGAGCTTCGGGGTGCTCGGCTCGATGCTGCCGGGTCTCCGCATCCTCAACCCGGGCTGCGTCGCCAAGACCTATCCGAACTACTGGCGCGACTGGGAGCGCTGCAGACCGAAGGCCTGACGCGACCACAAAACGCCAGCGGCGTTGCCTGAGAGGCAACGCCGCTGAATTTGCGCCAGCCCGGCTCAGGGGTTGGCGGTGCAGACGGTGAAGCTCGCCGCCAGTGCTGTATCGCCGCCGCAGACGAAGGTGTCCTCGCTTCCCGTCAGCGGGATGCGATCGTCGCCTGTCCAGAAGCCATCGGCCACCGCTCGGTCTTCCCAGCTCAACAGGGCCCCACCAGCGGCGGGCGCTTCCGAGACGAAGCTGGTGCCCCAGGCCACATAGGCGAGCGTCCCGGTGTTGACATCGGACGGCAAACCACTACCGCCGACCGTGAGGACCAGCTCGCCTCCCGCAGCATCCAATCCTTCCACGTTGTTCAACGTGGTCTCGCTATCCAGGGCCAGCGTGCCAGTCAAACCCAGGTCAGTGGGATCTACGCAGTCTGCGTCTTCGGGTCCTGTGCACATCTCGGCAATGTCCCCGAGGTTGAAACCACCTACGTCCGCGCTGTCGGTGCTGCGGAACACGACAGTACCGGTACCGTCGCCATTGAACGTCACCCGCACGATGGTGATGGGCTGACTGTTCTGAGCCGCGGTCTGCGCAGTGGTGGTGGCGAAATTGGGGCAAGTGCCGCCAACGGTGCCGCTGTCGGGCGGAGCTTGATTTCCCGCGTCCCCCACGCCGGAGTCGGGCTGGTCGCCAGTGCCGCTGTCGGGGCCCGCATCCGTATCGACGACGCCAGTCGTACCTGCCGTGCCGGCATTGCCTGCGCCCGCCGTACCGGCATTGCCCGCGCCCGCCGTGCCGGCAGTACCCGCGCCCGCAGTTCCGCCTTCACCCGCGGTGTTTGCCATACCGGCGGTACCGCCCTCGCCGGCTACGTTCGCGCCGCCGCCGGAGCCGCCGCTGGCTCCATTGCCACCGTTGCCCCCAGTGCCTCCCCCGCCATCGTCATCGCCACACGCCGCGGCGAACGCCGCGAAGGAAATACCTAGAGCTACAAAGCAGCAAGCGGTCCTCGACATCATCATCCTCCCGGGCACTACCGCACAGCATTCGGTAGCAGTTGTAAGAGCCCATAAAGGGTAGCGGATGGCAAAGCGATGTCCAGTAACCGGCTCAAAAAGTCCGAGCCCTTTGCCGCGCACGCTGATCACGCAGCAAGCTGCAAAAAGCCCGAGGCTGCGACCGGAACCCGACTCTGACAGGAGTGTCACGGTCCATCCCGCCACGCGGCACAATTTGTCGCGTCCTCCACGTTACTCCGCGGTGACCGTTCCAGCGAGTCGCGGCAGCGTGCAAGGCAGCTGTCCGACTGGTGAAACAGTGCGTGATCCAGCAGAAAAACAGGTACTACGCGGCAGCTGCCACATCTGTGGACGGCCGAGGTCGCCGACCGCTAAGGAGAGAGAGTGGCGAATGTACTGATAGCGGGTTGCGGTTACGTAGGAACAGCGCTGGGACTGGAACTGCTCTCCGCTGGCCATCGCGTGTGGGGCTTGCGCCGCAATCCGTCACAGCTGCCCGCTGGCTTCGAACCGATCGCTGCCGACCTGAGCAGCTCCGATCTGGCCTCCTTGCCCGGCGGCATGAATCACATCGTGTACGCCGCCAGCGCCGACGACTCTTCTGAGCCCGCCTATGTGAAAGCGTATGTAACGGGCCTGCGGCGGCTGTTGAATGCCCTCGATCCTGCCGCCTTGCAGCGGATCTTCTTCATCTCCAGCACCGCTGTCTACGGACAGACGGAGGGAGAGTGGGTCGATGAAGACTCGGAGACGACGCCCACATACTTCTCCGGTGTGCGCATGCTGGAAGCAGAGCGATTGCTCGCAGGAAGCGGCTTTCCTTTCACGATCCTGCGCTGCTCCGGGATCTATGGTCCGGGTCGCACGCGCTTGATCGACAGTCTGCGGCAAGGGACCGCAACATCGTCCGCGCGCTTCACGAACCGTATCCATCGCGACGATATCGCAGGCGCCATTCTGTATCTGCTCGGCAGCAGCGAAGCGCCGCAGCGACTCTTGCTGAGCGATGACGAGCCCGCGCCCGAACACGAGGTGTTCCAGTATCTAGCGGGACTGCTCGGCGTGCCCACGCCGCCTCGCACGACCGCCTCGAGCACGGCATCTCAGCGCGGCGGCCTCAAGCGCTGCCGCAACACGCGGCTTCGGGCGACGGGCTATCGACTTCGATATCCGACCTATCGGGAGGGATACGCGGCAATGCTGGCGGCCCTGGCGGAGCGCTGAGGAGCAAGCGCACCAAGCGCACCAGCCGAGCGCGGCACCGGCGCACCAACACAAAAAAGCCAGCCCCTCCCGGTTGGGGAGGGGCTAGCGAGGTCAGCCTATCCGGGCCCGGGGCTCGGGCCCCCGGGTCACTCGGCGCCGGCGAGCGACGATAGCTGATTCATTGACGACTGACCGCCTGTACCGAGATCGCGCCGATCGTCCTCGACCATCATCTGGAGTCGGCCATAAGCCGGCAGGCCGGTACCCGCCGGGATGAGCCGGCCCATGATGACGTTCTCCTTGATACCCCGCAGGTCGTCGGTCTTGCCGCAGATGGCCGCTTCGGTGAGCACCTTCGTCGTCTCCTGGAACGAAGACGCGCTGATGAAGGACTCCGTCGAGAGCGAGGCCTTGGTGATGCCGAGGAGCATGGGCTCCGCGACCGCCGGCTGACCACCGTGCGAAATCACCTTGGCGTTCTCCTTCTCGAAGACGTGCTTCTCGACCTGCTCGTCGATCAGGAAGTTGGTGTCGCCAATCTCCTTGATGCGCACGCGACGCAGCATCTGCCGGACGATGCCCTCGATGTGCTTGTCGTTGATGGTCACGCCCTGCAGGCGGTACACCTGCTGGATTTCGTTGACCAACCACGCGGCGAGCTCCTTTTCGCCCTTCACCCGCAAGATGTCGTGCGGATTGGCGGGGCCGTCCTGGAGCGGGTCGCCAGCGCGCACGTGGTCACCCGTCTGCACCTGCACGTGCTTGCCCTTGGGGATCAGGTACTCGCGCGCCTGATCCGTCAGAGCGTTGCCGCCGCCGTCGTAGGGGGTGATGACGATCTTGCGCTTGCCCTTGGTGTCCTTGCCAAAGCTCACCATGCCGTCGATCTCGCTGATGATGGCGTGATCCTTCGGCTTGCGCGCTTCGAACAGCTCGGCCACGCGAGGCAGGCCACCGGTGATGTCCTGCACCTTCGTCGTGTCGCGCGGGATCTTGGCGATCGGACCACCGGGGTGGATCGTCTCCCCTTCCTGCACGACGATGTTGGCACCCACCGGCAGCAGGTAGCGCGCATCCAGATCGGTATTGCCGAGCTTCATCGGCTCGCCCGTCCGGGGATCGATGATCGTGATGCGCGGCCGAAGCTCGGCTGCGCGCGACTCGATCACGATCTTGCGCGACAGACCCGTCACCTCGTCGACCTTCTCGATGACGCTCACGCCTTCGACCAGGTCGTTGTAAGCGACGATGCCGCCCACCTCGGTGAGGATCGGCATGGCGAACGGATCCCACTCGGCCACCACCATGCCCGGCGTGACGCGCTGCCCGTTTTGAGCGATCAGCGTGGCGCCGTAGACGAGCCGATGATGCTCGCGCTCGCGGCCCGTGTCGTCCATCACGACCAGTTCACCGTGGCGGTTCATCACCACCACGCTGTTGTCCTCGCGCTTGGCGAGCGTCGTGTTGTTCAGCCGAACGATGCCCTCCGTCTTCACCTCGAGCGAGCTCTGCTCGATCTTGCCGCGCGCCGCCGCGCCACCGATGTGGAAGGTACGCATCGTCAACTGCGTACCGGGCTCACCGATGGACTGCGCCGCGATGATGCCGATGGCTTCGCCGATGTCCACCTTGTGACCCCGAGCGAGGTCGCGCCCGTAGCACATGCCGCACACACCACGGTGGGTCTGGCAGGTGAGCACCGAGCGGATCACGACCTCTTCGATGCCGGCTTCCTCGATCTTGCGCACCAGCGCCTCGTCGAGCAGCGTGTTGGCCTCGACCAGCGTCTCGCCGGTCAGCGGATCCACCACGTCTTCCAGCACCACGCGGCCCAGGATGCGGTCACCGAGCGGCTGGATCACCTCGCCCGCCTCTTCGAGCTTGGTGACACGGATGCCGTCGAGCGTGCCGCAGTCGAAGTCGCTCACCACGGCGTCCTGCGCGACGTCGACGAGGCGACGGGTCAGGTAACCGGAGTTGGCGGTCTTGAGTGCGGTATCCGCCAGACCCTTGCGCGCGCCGTGCGTGGAGACGAAGTACTCGAGCACCGTGAGACCTTCACGGAAGTTCGCCGTGATGGGCGTCTCGATGATTTCGCCCGAGGGCTTCGCCATCAGCCCGCGCATGGCCGCGAGCTGACGCATCTGCTGCGTCGAGCCGCGCGCGCCCGAGTCGGCCATGATGTACACGGGGTTGAAGCTGGATTCGCTGATGTGATCGCCGGTGCGATCGTCGATGACGGTCTCTTTGCCGATCACGTCCATCATCTCTTCGGTCACGCGATCCGCGACGCCGGCCCAGATGTCGACGACCTTGTTGTAACGCTCGCCGTCCGTGATCAGGCCTTCCTGATACTGGTCGGACACACGCTGCAACTCTTCCTCCGCCGAGTCGATCAGCTCCTTCTTCTTGTCCGGGATGACCATGTCATCCATGCAGATGCTGATACCGGCGCGCGTCGCGTAGCTGAAGCCGAGCGAGCGCAGGCGATCTGCGAGCAGCACCGTCTCCTTGTTCTTGTGCTTGCGGTAGCAAACGTCGATCAACTGGCTGAGCGTCTTCTTGTTCAGCACCTTGTTCACGTAGTCGAACGGGATGCCGGGGGGCAGCACCTCTCCGATCAACACGCGGCCGACGGTGGTGACGACCAGGCGCGTGCGATGCTGGCCCTCGTCGTCCACGTCGGTGACGCGGCACTTGATGTTCGAGTGCAGGTCCACGACGCCGTGATCGAAGGCCATGTGCACGTCGGACGGCGACGAGTACACGCCCTCCAGGTAGCCATCGACCTGACCGTCCTTGAGCTCGATCCCCTTGCCCCGGAACGCACCCCGGCTCTGCGAGCGGCTGCGCGTCGCGTAATAGAGCCCGAGCACGATGTCCTGCGTCGGGTTGATGATCGGACGACCGCTGGCCGGCGAGAGGATGTTGTTGGCGGAGAGCATCAGCACCCGTGCCTCGGCCTGGGCCTCGGCGGAGAGCGGCACGTGCACCGCCATCTGGTCGCCGTCGAAGTCGGCGTTGAAGGCGTGGCAGACCAGCGGGTGGACCTGGATCGCCTTGCCCTCGACCAGCACCGGCTCGAAGGCCTGGATGCCGAGGCGGTGCAGGGTCGGCGCGCGGTTGAGCAGCACCGGGTGCTCGTGGATGAC
>JAICTU010000776.1 GCA_025936205.1 Polyangiaceae bacterium
ATCGACCTCTCGCGCTTCGAGCGGGCGCGCGCCCGCCGCCGCTCGCCGACCCCGCACGGGGTGGGTTTGATCGGCAGGGTGGTGCCGATCAAGGACATCAAGACCTTCATCCGAGCCATCGGGGTGCTCGTGCAGCACCTGCCCGACGCCGTCGGTTGCATCGTCGGTGGCAGCGACGAAGGCGCGAGCTACGAGCAGGAGTGCCGGGACCTGGCGCAGAGCCTGGGGCTCGCCGAGCAGATCCGCTTCCTCGGGCACCGCGACGTGGTCGAGGTCTTTCCGGAGCTGGGGTTGTTGATGCTGACCTCGATCAGCGAGGGCCAGCCGCTGTGTCTGCTGGAGGCGTTCGCGTCCGGCGTGCCGTGCGTGGCGACCGATGTGGGTTCCTGCCGCGTGCTGATCGAGGGCCAAGGCGAGGCAGACCGCGCGCTCGGGCGGGCGGGCAGGGTGGCGGCGTTCGCGGATCACGAAGGCCTGGGCCAGGCAGCGCTGGAGCTGCTGCGCGACCCGGAGGCGTGGCGAGCGTGCGCCGAGGCAGCGCACGCTCGCGCGCATCGTTACTACGCCGAGCAGACCATGCTGGAAGCGTACCGCGGCGTGTACCGCGAGGCCATGTACCGCGAGGCCATGGAGGCGCCGTGGCCGGCATAGGCTTCAGTCTGCGCGCGCTCGGCAACCGGCCCGGTTACGCGGGGATGGCGCGCCTGTACGGCGCGGCGGCGCTGGTGAGCAGCGGCCCCTGGCTGCTCTCGGTGACGGGCTTGCTCTCGATCGCGCTGTTCGGGCGCCGTCTCGGCGCCGACGCCGGGGCGATCGAGCGCTTTCATGTGTGCGTGACCTGGCTGCTCGCCGTCAGCCTGGTGGTGAGCGGACCGCTGCAGTTGCAGCTGACGCGCTTCGTCGCCGATCAGGTGTACCTGCGGCAGCCGCAGCGCATCGTGCCGAATCTGTTCGGCGCTCTGGCCGCGATGAGCGGCCTGGGGCTGGTGCTCGCCGTCGCCGCCGCGCCCTGGTTTGCGCGCGAGTCGCTGGCGGAGCGCCTGCTCCTCGCGCTCGGCTTCGTCACCCTGTGCAACATCTGGATCGTGACCAGCGTGCTCACCGGCATGCGGCGCCACTGGCCGGTGCTGCGCAGCTTCGCGATCGGCTACTTCTGCATGCTGGTGCTGAGTGTGCTGCTGGTCGGCTGGGGAGAGCTGGGGCTGCTGCTGGCGTTCGAGCTGGGGCAGGCCAGCTTGCTGGTGGTCGGTCTGCGCGCCATCACCGACGAGCTCGGTTGCGACGCGCCCTTCGAGTGGGCTTGCCTGCGCCCGCGCGGGCTGCGTGGAGACTTGCTGCTGGCAGGCTTGTTCTTCAATCTCGGCATCTGGGCGGACAAGCTGGTGTTCTGGCTCGAGCCGGCGGCGAGCCGCCCGGTCGCGGGCTTCTTCCGCGCCTCCGACGTCTACGATCTACCGATCTTCCTCGCCTACCTGGGCATCGTCCCGGGCATGGCCGTGTTCCTGGTGCGGGTCGAGACGGACTTCGCCGAACGCCATGCTGCGTTCTATGAGGCGATCCGTAGCGGCGCACCGCTCCGGCGCATCGAGCCGCTGCTCGAGCAGCTGGTGGAAGGAGTGCGCCGTGCGCTGGTCGACATCGGCAAGACGCAGCTCGTCTCGCTGCTCCTGTGCTTGTGGCTGGGGCCGGCGCTGCTCGCCGCCTTCGGCATCTCCCGGCTCCATCTGCCGCTGTTCTACGTGGATGCGGTGGGCGTGTTGTTGCAGGTGCTGCTGCTCACGCTGATCAGCATCTTCTTCTATCTCGATCGCTGCCGCTTCGTGGCCCAGCTGTGCGCGTTCTTCCTGGTCTCGAACGCGCTCGGAAGCTGGCTTTCGTTCCAGCTCGGCCCCCGCTTCTACGGCTGGGGCTTCGTGCTGGCGGCGGGGCTGAGCGCGGCGATCGCGCTCGCTGTTTTGAACCGCACCCTGCGTCACCTGGTGCGGGATACCTTCCTGTTGCAGCCGGTGCGGCCGTGAGCGCGCGCGGCCTGCCCTCGTTCGCCCTGTGCGTCATGATCTGGCTCGCCGTTTCGCCCGCCGCGCGTGCCGCTCCGGGCGAGAGCACGGCGTTCTTCTACGGCTCGCCCGTCCCGCGCGAGCTGTTTGAGGTCTACGACCAGGTGGTGCTGCAGCCCGATCAGGTGCCTGCGCCCGCGCGCTTCGCCGCTGCCCCGGGCCAGCCCGTCGCGTACGTGAGCATCGGTGAAGTCGCAGCGAACAGCGCCGAGGCTCGCGCGCTGGCGCCCGGCTGGGTGCTGGGGCGCAATCCCGGCTGGGGCAGCCTGGTGCTCGATCCGCGCAATCCCGGATGCCGGAAGCACCTGCTCGCGCGCATCGACGTGCTGTGGCAGCGGGGCTACCGCCGCTTCTTTCTGGATACGCTCGACAGCTATCGGCTCGGGCTGCACGGCGACGCGGAACGCGAGCAAGCTCGCCAGGGCCTGCTCGCGCTGTTGCGAGAGGCCGCCGCGCGGCACCGCGGCGCCCGCTGGCTGCTCAACCGTGGCTTCGAGCTGCTGCCGGACGTCGCAGGGCTCGTCCAGGGCGTGGTGGTCGAGTCGCTGTTCGACGGCTGGGACCCGCGAGCACAGCGCTATGTGGCGGTGAGCGAGCAGGATCGC
>JAICTU010000397.1 GCA_025936205.1 Polyangiaceae bacterium
CATCGACGACGCGTTCGGCTCGAGCCGCGAGCGGTGCCAGGGCTCCCAGCAAGGCGCTGAGCTGACCCTTCTTGCGCGCGCCCACACCGCGCAGCGCCGCGACCGGCAGCGGCAGCTCCGGGGAGCCCAGCAGCGGTAGCGCCGTGCAGCGCTCGGTCTGCCGCGCGAGCTCACGCAGCCCGGCCGGTGCATGGGGGGTATGCGCCAGCAGCGCGCTGAAGCCGCCGCGTTCGCTCGCGAACAGGTCCGCGTCGTCGAGCCCCAGCAGAAACTCGGACCAACCGCGTGTGGCGCACCACGCTGGTGGAACCGGTGTTTCCACGGGCTCGTCGATGATGTCGAGCACGGGTCCGAGCACCTGCAGCACGAGAGCCAGCGCTTCCCGCTGGTTTGGCAGGGTGGCGGGGTGGCTGGGCGTGGACATCGGCCCGCGTCTGAACATGGAGCCGAAACAGCGTCCACGAATTTCGCCTGCGGGTCAGCCGTGCCCCGGCTCCGAGCGACATCGCCGACGCTCACCAGGCGCGCAGCAGATCGAGCGAGCGCTGGGATGCCGGCCTTGGCTCGCGTCAGGCGCGGGCCCGCCGGAGGTGTTCGCGGTTCAGGCCTGCGATCACGCCCAGATCGATGCCTTTGGGGCATACCGTGTGGCACTCGCCGTGCGAGCTGCAGGCGCCGAACCCCTCGCGGTCAGCGGCTTCGACCATGCGCCGGGCGCGCTGCGCGCGTTCGGGAGCACCCTGCGGGAGCAGCGCCAGGTGCGTGACCTTCGCTCCCACGAACAGCGCCGCCGAAGCATTCGGGCAGGCAGCGGCGCAGGCGCCGCAACCAATGCAGGCGGCCGCATCCAGAGCGCGCTCGGCGACGTCCTTCGCGATCGGCAAGGCGTTGGCCTCCGGTGCGCTCCCCGTGCGCACGGAGACATAGCCGCCTGCAGCCATCACGCGGTCGAGGGCCGAACGGTCCACGATCAGGTCTCGCACGATGGGGAAGGCGCGGGCCCGGAATGGCTCGATGGTGAGCTCGTCGCCGTCGCGAAAGGCCGAGAGCCGTAGCTCACAGCTGGCCGTGCGCGGCCCGCCGCCGTGCGCTCGCCCCGCCACGACCACGCCGCAGGCGCCGCAGATGCCTTCGCGGCAGTCGCTCTCGAATGCCACCGGCACTTGGCCCGCGTGCACCAGGTGCTCGTTCAGCTGGTCGAGAGCCTCGAGCAGCGTGCTCTCGGGCGCCACACCGTCCAGCTCGTAGCGCACGAATGCGCCCGGGGAAGTTGCGGCGGCTTGCCGCCAGATTCTGAGCGCGAGTTTCATCGGTAGCTCCTCTCCGCGGGGGTCACATGCTGGAATTGCAGCGGCTCGATCGTGCGCCGTGGCGGCTGTGCTTCACCGCTGTAGAACCAGGCCGCGACGTGGGCGAACTCGGCATCTCGGCGCTGCGCCTCACCCTCGGCGGTCTGGTACTCCTCGCGGAAGTGGCAACCTGCCGACTCTTCGCGCTGCAAAGCATCCAGGCACATGAGCTCGCCGAGCAGCAGATAGTCGGCGACCCTGCCGGCGCGCTCCAGCTCCTGGTTCAGCTCGGCTGCGCCGGCCGGGACGCGCAGCTCGCGCCAGAAGCGAGCGCGCAGCTCCGCGACGGCCTGCGCCGTTTGCTGCAGGTCGTTGCGGTTGCGCGACAACCCGCAGCCGCTCCAGAGCAGCCGGCCCAGCTCGGCGTGAAACTCGCGCGGCGTTCGCTGCCCGCCGACCGCCAGCAGTCGGCGGGTCCGTTGCTCGGCGCGAGCGAGCGCCGAGCGCACGCACGCCGCTGATTCGGAGAGCGGCTCCAGCACGTTGCTGGCGATGTAGCTGCTCGCCGTCTGCGGCAGGATGAAGTAGCCGTCGGCGAGCCCCTGCAGGAGGGCGCTCGCGCCCAGTCGGTTGGCGCCGTGGTCCGAGAAGTTCGCTTCCCCGATCACGAACAGGCCCGGCAGGTTGCTCATCAAATCGTAGTCCACCCACAGTCCGCCCATGGAGTAGTGGGCCGCCGGGTAGATGATCATCGGTGCGCGCAGCGGGTCCGTGCCGGTCGCGCGCTGATACAGCTCGAACAAGTTGGCGTAGCGCTCCACGAGCCTCGGCGTGCCTTCGCGCGCGCGGGCCTCTGCCAGGTCGAGGTAGACGCCGCGGCCGTCGGCGCCCGCGCCGTGACCCGCGTCGCAGCGGCCCTTGGCCGCGCGGGACGCGAGATCGCGCGGCGCGAGGTTGCCGTAGCGGGGATACATCCGCTCCAGGTAGTAGTCGCGCTCCGCCTCGGGAATGCTCTCGGGCGCCCGGCGATCCCCCGGCATGCGCGGCACCCAGACGCGCCCGTCGTTCCGCAGCGCCTCGGACATCAGGATCAGCTTGCCCTGCTCGGGCGCGTGGGGCGGCAAGCAGGTGGGATGAAACTGCACGAAGCAGGGATTGGCGAACGCCGCCCCCTGCTCGTATGCGCGAACTATCGCCGTGGCGTTCGAGCTCTGCGCGTTGGTGCTCTGGTGAAACACGCTGGCGTAGCCGCCGCTCGCCAGTACCACGGCATCGGCGAGGTGCGCCTCGAGGGCGCCGCTCGGCAGATGCCGCGCCACCACACCGCGCGCTCGCCCTCCCTCCACGATCAGCTCCAGCATCTCGCGGCGTGGCAGCAGCTGCACCCCGCCGTGATCGACTTCTTTGAGCAGCGCCTGATACGCCCCGAGCAGCAGTTGCTGCCCGGTCACGCCGCGCGCATAGAAGGTGCGCGAGACCAGCGCGCCCCCGAACGAGCGGTTCTCGAGCTGGCCGCCGTACTCGCGGGCAAACGGCACACCCTGCGCCACGCATTGGTCGATGATGGCGACCGACAGCTCGGCAAGTCGGTGGACGTTGAGCTCGCGCGAACGGTAGTCTCCGCCGCGCAGCGTGTCGAGGAACAGGCGCTGCACGCTGTCGCCGTCGTGCTGATAGTTCTTGCTGGCGTTGATGCCGCCCTGCGCGGCCACGCTGTGCGCGCGCCGCGGCGAATCCTGGATGCACAGGCAAGAGACCTGGAAGCCGAGCTCGGACAGCGTCGCGGCCGCGGCGGCTCCGGCCAGGCCCGAACCGACGACGATCACGCGGCGCTGGCGGCGGCGGGCCCGAGTCGCCAGGGTGAGTGCCGCCTGGCGCTCGCGCCAGGCGGCGGAGAGCGTTGGGGCCTGCGGCAGGTGTGGGTCGAGCTCGCGCTGGTTGGAGCGGGCGGCAGGGGCGTGCAGCGACGGAGCGGCAGTCACGAGAGCACCCCCAGCGCGATGGCCAGCGGCACGGCCGCAAAGGCGAGTGCGAGCGCGATGCCGAGCGCGAGCGAGCCTCGCTCGGTGCCACGGCCCGCGGAGGCGCCCAGGCTCACCAGGGCGGCGCGCAGCCCGTGGGCGACGTGAGCGCCCAGCAAGATCGCCGCCCCCACGTAGCTGGCGCCCAGCAGCGGCTGTGCGCAGACGCGCACCAGATTGGCGTAGACCTGGCCCGGCACGAAGCCAGGCAGGCCCACCCCCAGCTCCAGTTGCAGCACGTGGTGCACCAGAAACAGCGCCAGCAGCAGCCCACTCAGGCCGAGCCAGGCCGCGCTCAGACCCGAGCGGAAGGAGCGCTGTCCACGGTAGCCGAACGGCCGCGCGCGACGGGCGCGCCCGACGAGCCGCGTGACACAGCTGATGTGCACGCCGAGCGCCGCGACCAGCAGGAGGCGCTCGCCCCAGACCGGCAGCCCGCCCGCCGTGCGGCGCAGCAACTCGGCGTACCCGTCCATGGTCCTGGCGCCGCTCACGGCGCTCAGACTGCCCAGGGCGTGCAAGCACACCCAGCCCACCAAAACCAATCCTGAAACGCCGGCCAATAGCTTCTGGCCGACGCTCGAACCCAGCGCGAGCGCGCGCGACTGCATGAGCCACCTCCGAGCCGCGGCCTCCCGGGCAGCGACAATCTCAGTATGCGCGCGGGCGAAGATTAGTCACATTCAATGCGCAGTGCAGAATTATTAGCTATTCTAATTATATGCACATCGAGACACTGCAGACCTTCTGCGCCGTGGTGGAAACGGGCAGCGTGTCGCTCGCAGCAAAGCGGAGCCGTGTCACCCAGTCGGCAGTCAGTCAGCAGCTGCGCGCGCTGGAGCAGCGCTATGGCCGGCGCCTGATCGAGCGCGCTCCCCGCACGCGTGCGCGGCCGACGGAGGCCGGGCAGCTCCTGTACACCACGCTGGAACCTCTGCTCGCGAAGCTGAGCGACGTGGAACAGCGGCTGAGGGCGCGGCCCGGGGTGATGGCGGGCAACGTGCGCGTGGCCACCGTGTATAGCGTCGGGCTGCACACGCTGCCGCCGGCGCTGAAGGAGTTCTTGCGCCGGCATCCGAGCGTGTCCGTTCGGCTGGAGTATCGGCGCACGGATCAGATCTATGAGGCGTGCCTGAACGGTGAGCTCGACTTCGGCATCGTGGCCATGCCCACGCGTCGGGCGCAGCTGCTGATCACTCCGCTCTTCGAGGACGAGCTGGTGCTCGCGCTGCCCCCGGACCATCCGCTCGCGCGTCAGCGCAAGGTGAGCCTGAAGGCGCTCGACGGTCTGCCCTTCGTGGCGTTCGACCGAGACATCCCCACCCGGCGCTGGGTCGACAAGGCCTTGCGCCGCGCCTCGGCCAGCGTGAGCTATGTGATGGATCTCGACAACATCGAGACCATCAAGCGCTCGGTGGAGGCCGGGCTGGGCGTGTCGATCTTGCCCGCGCCCGCGCTGCACAATGAGGTGCGCGCGGGCACGCTGGTCCAGCGGGCGCTGCGTGAAGGCCCCTTGCGGCGCGAGATCGCCGCCATTCGGCGCCGCGGCAAGAAGCTCACGGAGGCCGCGAGCGCATTTCTCGAGCTGTTGGGCGGGGAGAGCCGGCTCAGCGGCAGTCCATGACCGTACACAGATATGGCTCGATGACTGCAACGGCCTGGCTGAAGATCACGCGATGGCCCGCATCGTTGAGGTGAATGCCGTCACCCCCCTCGTACTGGGCCCGAATCTGCAGATCGCTATCGGCCAGCTGCGAGAAGATGTCGATGAAGCACGGTGAGTAGCTGGCGCTGGCGGGCACCCAGCAGCTGCTGAAGCTCGTGCGCATCTGCTGATTCCAGTCGGCCAGCTCGAAACGCTCGCCGTCGCTCAGGTCCTTGGGCGCCGTACCCACGAAGAAGGTGGGGACGCCGGCTGCGCGCGCTTTGTCCCGCAGCTGTCCCAGGCGAGACAGATAGCTGGCCCCCGACGTACCCATCGACTGATCGTTGCTGCCGGCCAGCGCCACGACGACCAGGTCGGGGTGCTCTTGGAGCGCCGCATCGATGCTGCCCGAGGCGCCCGAGCCCGACATCAGCTCGAGCGTGGTGTAGCCACCGACGGCGAGGTTGGTGATGCTCACGTTGGCGGTAGACGAGAGAGAACTTTCGAGCAATCCGACCCAGGAGTTCGCCATGCTGCTCGCGCCTTCACCCTCGGCGGTGGAGGAGCCGAGCACCGCGATCACGAAGGGCTCGTTGCCTTGACCCGAGCCGCCCGCGCCGGCGCTACCGCCGGCCCCCCCGCTGCCGCCCGTGCCGCCGCTGCCGGCTTCAGCCACGCGCTGGATTTGCAGGGAATAGGTGGATGCGGTGTAGCCGCGGACGTCGACGTAGACCGTCGTCGCGTTCGCCGGCACGGTGAGCACACATTGCTCCGCGGCGGTCTCGGAGTAGGGACGGCAATCCCAATTGGACGTGCTGGGACGCGAACCGAAGCGAACGTACAAATCCGCATCGCCGGTGCCCGAGAGCACCGCGCTCAGCTGCGACCCGGGCAAGACCGCGAAGGGCCCGCGAGAGGCGGTCGCATTCTGCGCGACAGCGCCCGAGAACGTCTCGGTGATGATCGTTCCACCGCTGGAGCCGCCGCCTGTCCCACTGCTGCTGCCGGCGCTGCCACCAGAGCCGCTGGTTCCGCTGGTTCCACTGGAACCTCCCGTCCCACTGGACCCACTGGAACCTCCCGTCCCACTGGACCCGCTGGAGCCCCCCGTCCCACTGGACCCTCCGCTGCCGCTGGAGCCGCCGGTGCCCCCCGTGCCGTCGCCGCCGGCGACACGCTCGATCTGCAGAGTGTAGCTGCTGGTCGAGCTGTAACCGCGGACGTCGACGTAGACGGTCGTCGCGCTCGCGGGGACCGTGAGCAGGCATTGCTCCGCGCTGGTGTCCTCGTAGGGCCGGCAGTCGTAGACCGATGTGCTCGGGCGCGAGCCGAACCGCACGTACAGGTCCGCGTCGCCCGTGCCCGAGAGCACCACGCTCAGGCGCGAGCCGGGTTGCACGGCAAAGGGTCCGCGGGACGCCGTCGTGTTGCGCGCGAGCGTACCGGAGAAGGTCTCGACGATCGGAGCGTCGCTGAGCGCTTGGCGGAGCACGCCCAAGTCATCGCCCGACTCATCCGTGGCTCCGCAGTCGATGCACAACGCACACAAGGCACTCAGCAACAGGGGGAGACGCATCTGATCGAGCTCCAGGCTGCGAGGATTCGCGCTGACAGGGTGGGTTAACCTTGGCTGAATAGCATTTTCCCGAGGCGGTTTTGTAGCTGGAGCACTCACTTTTCGTGCGTGTCTCACCCGCCAGCGCAAATCTGCTTCAGAGCGGAGCGCTTGTGATTTACCAAGAAACACCGGCAGAGCCGCTGCGCGCTTCGATCGATGCTCGTGTGCAACCTTCGGCGCCGGATCCGTCAGCTCGAGCTGGGTCGCTGCGCGAGCGCCGGGGGCTCCCGCTCGCCCTGACGCTGATGGGCCACGAAGTGAGCGTGGCCGCTGTCGAGCGGTGCCCGCCGGCAGCGGCTCATGGACCAGGCGGCACTCTCGCGCTTTCGTAAGGGATCCGGTCGTGAAGCTGGGGTTCTGGCTCGCGAAACGCGCCAGAAGGGGGATTCTCGGTTACAAAGCTGGCCGTGAGCTCGGATCCCCGAACCATCGACGAGGTTTTGGCGCCTTTGCTGCGTGCGCTGCGCTCGGCGCAGGCCGTGGTGGTGGAGGCACCGACCGGCTCGGGCAAATCCACGCAAAGTCCCCGCGCGCTGCTGGAGGGCGGCTGGGGTGCGGAGCGCGAGATCTGGGTCGCCGAGCCCCGGCGCGTCGCCGCCCAGCTGGCAGCGGAGCGGGTCGCTCGCGAGCTCGGGGAGAGCGTGGGTCAGCGCGTCGGCTACCGCGGGCGTTTCGAGCAGCGCGTGGGACCGGAAACACGGCTGTGCTTCGTGACGGACGGTGTACTGCTGGAGCGGCTCGCGAGCGCCGAGCGCGGTACCGGGATCGCCGTGGTGGTGCTCGATGAATTCCAGGAGCGGCGTCTCGCCAGCGAGCTCAGCTTGATGCTGCTGCGCCGGCGCCTCAAGACCGATGCGGGCCTGCGCATCGTGGTGCTCAGCCAGGGCTCCGAGACCCCACGGCTCGCGGCTTACCTGGGAGACGCTCCTCGCCTGCGCGGTGGCGCGGCCGAGTTTCCCGTGGAGATCGAGCATGAGGCCCCGAGCGAGGATTCGCGAGCGCTGCCCCAGCGGGTGGCGAGCGCCGTCGAGCGGCTCGTCAGCGCCAGTCCGCGCGGCGACATCCTCGCCTTCTTGCCCGGCGCGCTCGAGATCGAGCGCGCGAAGGAAGCACTGCACGCCTGGGCTGAACAGCACGAGCTCGACCTGGTGAGCTTGCACGGCGAGCTTCCGTTCGAGCTCGCGGCACGCGCGCTCGCCCCCGGGCGCCGCCGCCGGGTGGTGTTGTCCACGGACGTCGCAGAATCATCGATCTGGGTGGACGGAGTCAACGCGGTCATCGACTCGGGTTGGGTGCGCAGCGCCGAGTACACGCCCTGGAGCGAGCGACCGCATTTCAAAGTGCGCGCCATCTCTCGAGCCCGTGCAGCGCGGCGGGCGGCGCGTGCGGGTAGCGGAGAGCCAGGCCGGGTCGTGCGCCTGTACAGTGCGGCCAGCCTGGAGGCGCAGCCCGAGCACGAGCTCACGGAGCTGCAACGGCTGGATCTCACGAGCGCGTTGCTCACGCTCTATGCCTGCAAGGTACCGCTCGCTGCCGAGCTGTGGCTGGACGCGCCGGCCGATGCAGCGCTCGACGCCGCGCGGGCGCAGCTGCAACGGCTCGGGCTCGCGAGCGGCGATCGGCTCACGGATCTGGGGCGGCGCGCGTCAGCGTTGCCGGTGCCGCCGCGGCTGGCGCGCGTCGCGCTCGCCGGAGCCGAGCTCGGTATCGCGCGCCGGGCGTGCCTGGCGGTCGCGCTGCTGGCCGAGCGTGAGATCCGCCAGGACGCAGCGAGCACGCGGGACTCCGCGCGCGTCGATTGCGACATCGAGCACGCGATCCTGCTGTACGCCTCGGCGGAGGCCCAGCGCTTCGCGCCACCGGCGCTGCTGCGCCTCGGGCTGCGCGCAGGGCCGGTCGACAGCGTGCGGCGCTGCTACGAGCGGCTGCTGGAGAACCTCACGGTGCGCGAGCCCGCGGCCGATGAAGACTCGCTCGACGCTGCAGCCACGCGGCGAGCGCTCGGGCTCGCCCTGCTCGCGGGCTTCCCCGAGCGCGTCGCGCGTCGGCGCGAACGCAGCAACGTGTTGCTGCTGTCGACGGGGCAGACCGCGGAATTGCTGCCGGAGAGCGTGG
>JAICTU010000083.1 GCA_025936205.1 Polyangiaceae bacterium
CATCTACTTCACGCCGCAGCTGCGCGAGCGCGTGCTGCGCAAATTTGCGCAGAGCCTGTGCCCGGGCGGCTTCCTGTGCCTGGGCGGGGGCGAGCGCTTGCCGGCCATGAGCGGTCTGCCGTTCTCGGAGTTCGCGCCCGAGGAGCGCATTTATCGGTATCAAGGCTAGTCCTGTAACGCAAGTTGCAGGGCACCAGGTCGGAGCTATCCCATGACGCGACCGAACGTACTCTTGGTGGATGATGTCGAGGCGAACCTGATCGCGCTCGAGGCGCAGCTGAGCAGCCTGAGCTGCAACCTGGTGCGCGCCGGCAGCGGCAATGACGGGCTGCGCGAGCTCTTGAAGCGCGAGTTCGCGGTCATGCTGCTCGACGTGCAGATGCCGGACATGGACGGCTACGAGATGGCCGCCTACGCGCGCGAGAACCCGGCCACGCGCGAGGTGCCGATCCTGTTCGTCACGGCGATGTTGGAGACGGAAGAAACGGCGCTGCGCGGCTACGGCACCGGCGCCGTGGACTTTCTGTTCAAGCCGGTGAATCCGCACATCCTGCGCAGCAAGGTGCAGGTGTTCCTGGATCTGTTCGAGAGCCGCCGCAAGCTCGCCGACACGATCGCCGCGCGCGAGCAGACGTTGAAGGACCTGGAGGCCTTCAACTATTCCGTGTCGCACGACCTGCGCGCGCCGCTGCGCCCGCTGGATGGTTTCAGCCAGACGCTGCTCGAAGACTACGGCGCGCAGCTCGATGACACCGCGCGCGGGTATTTGCTCAAGATCCGTCAGGCTTCGCAGCGCATGTCGCAGCTGATCGACGACCTGTTGAGGCTCTCGCGCATCAGCAGTGCGGAGGTGCGTCCGGGCTGGTTCAGCATCTCGGAGCTGGTCAACGCCATCGCTGCCGAGCTCCGCGCCGATGATCCGGCGCGCCAGGTAGAGTTATCCGTGCAGCCAGATTTGCGCGTGTACGCCGACGCCGCGCTGCTGCGCATCGCGCTCGAGAACCTGCTGCGCAACGCCTGGAAGTTCACCAGCAAGAAGCCCAGAGCACACATCGAGTTCGGGCGGCTCGAGCCGGCGTCGACCGGCGCGCCGGGGGACGCGCAGCGCGCGTATTTCCTGCGCGATGACGGCGTTGGCTTCGACATGACGCACGCCGCCCGCCTGGGGCAGCCCTTCCAGCGCTTCCACTCCGCCCGGCAGTTTGAAGGCACCGGCATCGGACTGGCGATCGTGGATCTGGTGGTGAGGCATCATCGCGGCCGGCTCTGGGCCGAATCCGAGCCGGATCAGGGGGCGGCGTTCTTTTTTGCGCTGGGCGAGCCGGCGGACGCTTGAGCCTGCAGGAGCCGTCGCTGCCGCTCGAGCGCGGGGCGTGCTATGGCAGCGGCCGTGACCGCGTCCGCACCCAAGAAGACCAACGCCTGCCGGGCGCTGGATGCGCTCGGCATCGTTTACGAGCTGCGCGCCTACGAGTTCGACGAAGAGGATCTGTCCGCAGAGACCGTGGCCAGGAAGGTCGGGCTGCCTGCCGAGAGCGTGTTCAAGACGCTGTGCGTGCGCGCGGAGGATCACGCGATCGTGCTCGGCGTGTTGCCCGGTGACCAGGTGCTGGACCTGAAGGCGCTGGCCCGGGCCGCCGGCAAGAAGGCGGTCGAGCCCGTCGCGATGAAGGAGCTGATGGGGCTGACGGGCTACATCCGCGGCGGCGTGACCGCGCTGGCCTGCAAGAAGCCCTATCCGGTGTTCCTGGACGAGAGCGCGCAGCTGTTCGACGTGATCAGCATCTCCGCAGGCCAGCGTGGCCTGCAGATCTTGTTGCATCCCGGCGACTATCGTCGCGCCACATCGGCGACGTACGCAGACATCAGCCGCCCCAAGGCGTGAGCGTCCGACGCCCGCGCGGTGTCGGGTGCGAGATGCCCCACGGAGTTACCCCTGGGAGTGTTGACGCAGCGCGAGACAGATGGGAGCGTGGGGCATGTCTACACCCGCCTCGCCTCCCGTGATCGCGCCGCCATTCACTGCAGAAACCGCGGCGCGCAAGGTCCGGCTGGCTGAAAATGCCTGGAATTCGCGCGACCCCGAGCGCGTCGCCCTGGCTTACAGCGTCGATAGCAGCTGGCGCAATCGTTCCGAGTTCTTTTCGGGGCGCCCCGCGATCATCGCGTTCCTGCGCCGAAAGTGGCAGAAGGAGCAGGACTACCGCCTGATCAAGGAGCTCTGGGCGTTCACCGGCGATCGCATCGGCGTTCGCTTCCAATATGAATGGCATGATGACACGGCCGGCGGTGGAACGGGCTCTTGGTTCCGGTCCTATGGCAACGAGCTGTGGGAGTTCGATGCCGCAGGTCTGATGCGGCGCCGACATGCCAGTATCAACGACGTGCCGATCGCCGAGTCGGAGCGCAAGTTTCACTGGCCTGCGCCTGGGCCGCAGTCAACGGGTGCGCGACCCGATGATCATCCCGGTCTGAGCGAGCTCGGCCTCTGAGGCGCCCGCGGGCGCGGGCCCCGGAAATCTGGTAGCATGGGAAGTCTGCGCGGCTCGTCGTGCAGCTACATAGGCGCGCCGCTACCTCGAGGGCGTGCAGGAGGAGGCAACGGATGCACCAGAGTTCATCGCGACGTCAGTTTCTGCACACGGCTCTCGGCGGGATCGCCGCGGCCAGCATCGTCGTCGGCTTCGATGTTCGGCGGCGTACCTGGCTGACGGCAGCCGCACAGGACGCAGCAGATCGCCCCGGCGATGCGCTGCCCCCTCTGGATGGCACACTCTTCGTCGATGCCGCCCACCTGGACGCAGCCCAGGACGACTTTGGGCACATCGTGCACGAGCGGCCCGTCGCCGTGCTGTTGCCGGGGTCGATCCAGGACATCGTGGAGATGGTGCGCTACGCGCGTCGTCATGGTCTGCAGGTGGCGATGCGCGGCAACGGGCATTCGCCCTTCGGTCAGTCGCAAGTCGAGGCGGGCATCGTCATCGATTCGAGCTCGCTCGCGGATGTGCAACTCGGCTCGTCGGGGGGGAGCGCCTGGGTCGACGCCGGGCCGGGCGCGCACTGGCGCGCGGTGCTGCAGGCGGCCCTGCCGCAGGGGCTCACACCACCGGTGCTCACGGACTATCAGGATCTGACGGTCGGCGGCACGCTCTCGGTGGGCGGCATCGGCGGTACGTCGCAGACCTTCGGCGTTCAGGCGGACAACGTGATCGAGCTGGAGGTGGTGACCGGGGAAGGGGATAGGGTCGCGTGCAGCGAGTCGCTGCGTCCGAACCTGTTCAACGCCGTGCTCGCGGGGCTTGGGCAGTGTGCGCTGATCGTGCGCGCACGAGTGCGGCTGATCGCGGCGCCCGCCCAGGTCACGATCTTCAATTTGTTCTACGATGACATCGAGGTGTATGTGCGCGATCAGCTGCTCCTGCTGCGGCAGGGGCGCTTCGAGCACTTGCAAGGGCAAGTCGTGGCCAACGCGGCGGGCACGGGCTGGCGCTTCATGATCGAAGCCGGCGCCTTCTTCACGCCGCCGCAATCTCCCGACACGGCGGCGCTGCTCGCCGGCCTGAACGACGTGCGCGCCGACATGACCAGCCTCACCGAGTCGTACAGTGACTACGTTTTCCGGCTCGACCCGACGATCGCCTTCTTGATCGCGATCGGCGTTTGGGGCTTCCCGCATCCCTGGATCGATCTGTTTGTGCCGGCGTCGAGCGCCGCCAGCTTCGTTGGCGGCATTGTCTCGAGCCTGACCCTGGCCGACACGGGCAATGGACCGATCCTGTTCTACCCGGTCGATTCACGGCGCATGCGGCGCCCCTTCTTCCGCTTGCCGGATGAACGCTACTGCTTCGAGTTCAGCATCTTGCGCACGGCAGATCCGTCCGTTCCGAGCAGCGTGCCGGACATGCTGGCGGACAATCGCGCCATCTACGATCAGCTCGTGCAGATCGGCGGTACTCGCTATGGCAACGGCGCCATCCCCTTCGAGCGACGAGACTGGCGCCGCCACTTCGGAGATCAGTGGCCGGCGCTGGCCGCTGCCAAGGGCCGGTTCGACCCTGACCGGGTGCTGACGCCGGGTCAGGGGATCTTCGCTCCGAGGCGGTGAACGGCCTCGCGCACGCCGGAGGCCGGCGGCAGCGAGACGCGGAAGGTCGCCCCTTCGCCGGGGCGACTTTCCACGTCGATCTCGCCTGCGAACGAGGAAATGATGCGCTGACAGATCGCGAGGCCGAGGCCCAGCCCCGTCTCCTTGGTGGTGAAGAACGGGTCGAACACGCGCTGGAGGTACTCGCGCGCGATGCCGCTGCCCGTGTCGCGGATCTCTACCACCGCCTCTCCTCGCGAGCCCGTGCGGGTCGACACGTGCAGCGTGTGCATTTTCTGGCCACGCGACATCGCCTCCGCGGCATTGGTCAGCAGATTCGAGAAGACCTGCACCAGGCGTGTCTCGTTGGCCGTGACTTCGGGGACGGTGTCGTAGTCGCGCTGCACCAGCGCTCGGCCCTCGAAATGGCGCGCCGTGACCTCGAGGCAGCGCTCCAGCACGGTGCGCAGATCCACGGTCTGGTGGGTGTCCGTCGCGCGTGTCAGATTCAACAGCGCCGAGACGATCGTGTGCACGCGCTCCGCGCCCTCGCGCACCATTTCCAGCGGTCGGATCAGGGGTGTCACCCGGGCCGCGAGCTGAGGGTCGGCGCTGAGCGCGCCGAGCTCGCGCAGCACGTGCTCCAGATTCAGGCGCATGTAGCCGAGCGGATTGTTGACCTCGTGCGCGACGCCGGCCGCGAGCGTGCCGACGGCCGCGAGCCGATCAGCGCGCTGCAGCTTGGAGCGCAGCTGCACTTCCTCCGTGACGTCCCGGATCCAGAACACGGCGCCCCGGCCGCCGGCGTCGACGGACGGCACGGCGATGCTGGTGCAGGCAAAGTTGTTGGCCCCGCTCGGCACGTCCACCGTGTACTCGTAGTCCTGGTCCTCGCCCGTGCGCAGCGTGTGACACACCCGCTCGTGGTGCCAGCGCCCCATCTCCGGTCCGAGCGCTTCGAGCAGCGTGCGACCCAGCAGCTCCGACTCGGGCTTCAAGAGCAGCTTGGGATCACTGGCCCAGACGCGCACGAAGCGAGCCTGGTCGTCGAACTCGAACAGGATGCCCTTGGTGTGAGCGGAGAGCAGGCGCAGCCTGCCTCGAGCCTCTTCCAGTGCCTGCCGCGTCAACACCTCGGCGCTGATATCATCGAAGGTCCACAGCTGTACCTGGCCCTCCGCGGGCCAGGGTAGGAGCAGCATGCGCCAGCGAACGCAGGCGCCGCGCGCCAGCCGCAGGTCGCCCTCGCTCGGCAGCGAAACGCTCTCGAACAAACGAGTCAGGCCCCGTCCGTGCTCGAGCTGCTCCTCCAGCACGCAGAAGCCTGGGTCCCGCCACAGACGCCGCCCGTCCGCGCTGCGGATCAGCGCGGCGCTGAGCCCTCGAGGCCCGAGCACGCTGGCGACGGGTGGGCGGTGTTGCACGACTTCCATCGGACTCATCATGAAAACCCCCATGTATGCCGCCAACGTCCACCCCTCGTTGCCGGCGCGCCGCCGAGACTAATCGATCACCGTCCTCGTCGCACGGACCCCGTGGCTCTTGGCCCTCAGGCCCAGGGTGACAGCGCCGGTTTCCTGTTGCATCTGGACTTCGCGAAATATCGGAAATCTGGGCAAGATGTCCGGTGCCGGTCACCTGCTCGTCAGCGCGGCGGAATGCCGCCATCGTGGTTTCCGGCTCGCATTTTTCAGAGGCACAGTGCGCTCGCCCGCGGTTGGCGCGCGCACTCCCCCAGCTGATCCGCGAGCGTCGCGAGCGGCAACGCCAGCTCCACCTGGAAGCTGCCAGCGTCCGGGATCACCCGCGACTCATCGAGCAGATCAGCTCCCCCGACTCGGCCCAGAGCGTAGCGTCGCCCAGCGGCTCGAAGTCCAGGTGCTCGTCGAGCGCGCTCGGATCAAAGCCCTCGAACTGACCGCTCAGCATCAGGACTGATCGCACATGCGCTCGGTTCCGGAGAGCAGGTGCGCGGCGAGGAACAGCGTGGCACCGTGCCTGCGCTCCTCCAGCAGGAGATACGGCGCAGCCTCCGGTCTGCAGTGAAGGCCGAGCCGGCGAAGTCGCGGCATGCTCGTGAGATAGTGTCGCACCTGGAGATACAAGGCCGTTCACGCGCCCCTCTCGCGTGGGCGCCCTGCTCCGGCTCCGGTGTTGCACCGATAGATGGAGCCTTGACAAGCAAAGTGCCGACTGTCCTTATGAAGCCGATTATTCGGGATGCCGTTTTGAAACAGTGCCGATGACGAGAAGCTGCTCGGTCGCGATCCTACTATTGTGGAGCGGAGGGCTGGCATGCGGCAGCGTGAAGCCCCTCGGCAAGGCGGAGCCGCGCCAGGAGACCGGCGCTGAGCCCGATCTGGAGCCGACCACGGACTCGATGGCGGTGCTGCCCGGCGACGCGCGCGCGGACGCTGCTGAAGATGCCGCCTGGCAAGCGAGCAGCGAGCCCCTGTACGTGGTCACCACGCGCGTCAGCACTACGAGCGGCGTCAAACATTCCTTCCTGCTCACCGTGCCGTCGCTCGGCCCCGAGACTCGCCTCGATCTCCAGCGCGCCGTGCAGCTGGACACAGAGAGCCCCGCGTTCGGCGTGCGCGGCAAGCCGTTCGTGTACACCGCCGCGGAGTCCCAGCCGACGCTCTTGCGCTGGCGTGTCCAGGGGGACGGCTCGCTCCAGCAAGCATCGGCCATCAGCTTCTCCAGCGCCGGTCTGCGGGGGCTCGACGCGGCCGCATCGCTCTCCTTCCTTGCCGACGACAAGGCGTACTTTTGCAATCGCTTCGATCCCGCCTCGGTCGTGATCTGGAACCCGGAGACGCTGGAGATCCGCGGCACGATCGAGCTCGACTTGCCCTTGCTCGGTCAGATGCTGCCCCAGGTCGTGCTGAGCCAGCGCGCCGATCGCTTGTTCGCGGTGGTCTCCTGGCAACAGCCCTTCAGCACGGACTGGACACGCTTCGGCGATCATGTGCAGGTGATCGCGATCGACACCACCACCGATCAGATCGTCAGCCGCGCCGATGAGCCGCGCTGCAATCTGCTCAGCGCGACCAGCAACGCGGGCGATGGCAGCGTATGGTTCTCGCCCTCCTCCTACTATGCGCCGCTGCGCTCGATGCTGGGCTCGGCGCGCGGGGTGGAGGGCTGCGCCCTGCGCATCCAGCCGGGCTCCGACGGCTTCGAGCCGGGGTACACGGTCGATCTCGCGACCATCACCGGCGGCCGCCCCGCGGGCGATCTGGCGCTGGTGTCCGGCAGCACGGCGTTTCTGCGCGTCTGGCACGCGGAGCTGGTGACGCCGCTGAGCCCCGACGGCTCGAACTGGGAGAGCGTGATCCAGGAGCCAGGTTTCAAGTGGTGGACCTGGCGCATCGGCGCCGAGCAGGCCGAGCCGCTCGCGGAGCAGGTACCCTCCAAGGAGGCGCAGGTATT
The DNA here is from genome assembly GCA_025936205.1 of Polyangiaceae bacterium. Next base: position 7,520 of record JAICTU010000083.1, read on the forward strand.
TGTCATGGACGGCACAACCTATACGGCCGTCCACTCCGAGGACGGCTCCTCCAGCCTGCTCGAGCAGCTCGATCCCATGGGCGCGCTGCGGCCCGCGCTGAGCGGTCCGGGCGAGATCTACGGCGTGCTCCGCGTGCGCTGAGCGCCGCGACGCCGGCGCTTGACCGGCGCGAGCGCGCAGAGCAGCCTCAGCCACATGACACTGTCCTTCAGCCTGTGCTGGCTGGCGACCGGCCTCTGGGTGCTGGCTGACGCGCGGCGCGCGCAGCGTGCCGGGCTGTTTCTCAACCGAGCGTATGTCGAGGGGCGTCGCTCGCGCCTGTTGCGGGGGCTCGCCTGCGCGCTGCTCGCGGGCGCCCTGCTGCCCCTGCTGCAGCAGGAAGGTGCCGCGCTCGGGAGCGTGGCCTTGCTCCTGGTGCTGATGGCGGTGCTCTCGCTCGCGGTGCTCGTGTTTCCGCTGCGCCCGCGCTGGTACCTCGCGAGCCTCGCGCTCTCCGGCCTGGTCGCCGTATCTGCCTGGGCTATCGGCTGAGCGCCGGCAGCGCAGCGACGCGCTTCTCGCGACGGGCTCGCTCGACCGGCGCACGCGACAGACGCGCGCCGCTCGCCACGCACGCGGCCCCGAGCAACAGCAGCGCCGGGTCCACGCCGAGCCGCGTCGGATCGCGCCAGCCGCCGCTGACCAGGTCCAGCAAGCCCGAGCTCGCGAACGCCGCTCCCGCCAGCAGCAGCTGATGACCGGCGCTCTGCCGGGCGCGGCCGCCTAGCGCCCAGGCGATCGCGATCGCCCACACGACCCAGAACGCGATCTGTTCGCCGAGCGTCGAGACCGGGAGCAGTTGTTTCAGCGCGCGGTTGCTCAGAAACAGCGCGCTGGTCGCCAGCACCAATCCAGCGCACCAGCCCGCCGTCAGCCGCTCCAGCAGGCGATTGCCCCAGTGCGCGCGCCGCGCGTCGCGCCGCTCGAGCCAGACCAGATTACCGCTCACGATCACCGCGCAGCTCGCGAGGGCGAGCAGCGCATACACGAGCTTCACGCCGTAGCCGCCGAAGCGAGCATAATGCAGCCCGAAGAACCACGCCTCGAAGCGCGCGAACGCTCCCCCCTCTGCCGGCGTCACCGCGATCAGAGTATTGTCCGCCGCGCGCAACAGCACGTTGGCAGTGCTGAAGGGTACCCCGGGTAGGCTGCCCCAGATGTTCACGGAAGAGTGCTCGTCCCCCACGTACTCGATGCCGATCCAGGTCGGCTCGAGCCCCGGCAGCTCCTGCCGGGCACGGGCCAGCGCGGCATCCAGATCTGGTAGCTGCCCCGTCTGCCTTCCAGTGGGTTCGGGCAGCTCGATATTGTCACCGCGCGCGGCCCGGGCGGCGCTCGCGTCACCGTGGAACACCGTCTCCACCAGCGCGGGTTGCACCGTGGCGAACGAGAGCGAGAGCACCGCGCCCGTCCAGGCATAGGCCAGCTGATACGGCAGCCCGAACACACCGAGCACCTTGTGCAGATCGCTCGACCAGGTGCGCGTCACGCGCTCCGAGCGAAACTGAAACCACTGCCGAGCCAGGTCTTTCCAGTGCAAGAACAGACCGGTCAGCAGCGCAAACAACAGCCCCAGCGCGGCCACGCCCGCCACGTACACCCCGTTGGGCAGCGGCCCCAGGTAGTGCATTTCATAGACGAATCCACCCAGCTCGCTGCGCGCGGGCTCGAGCCGCCCGCTGACTGGCGAGTAGCGAACCTCATGGTGCTCCCGGCGCGCGTCCCAGTAGGCGACGAGCCCGTTCGGCCCCGAGGGCTCGAACGCCACGCGCCGCTTGCCCGCGAGCGGCTCTTCTCGATCCCAGCGCTCGAGCAGCGGCTGCAAGGAGAGGGGAGTGGCTCGGCCCTGCTCGGCGCTGGTCGCACCAGCATGTGCCCAGTGATCCAGCTCGCGATGGAACAGCGCGAACGCGCCCATGAAGAAGACCACGTGCAACAGCAGCGCCGTGACCACCCCGACCCAGGCGTGGGTATCCCAGTAGATCTGAAAGGTGCGCGGCGCGAGCTTCATCGCAGGCTCCGTTCAGCGCGCGCGCAGGGCGAGCCAGCTCAGCCCTGCCGCGAGCGCGCCAGCGAGCGCGAGCCAGAGCCACGCGCGCCCGCCATTCCGGGCCAGAAACAAACTGCAGGCGAGGGCCGCCCAGAGCGGCACCACCGAGTAAGCGCCAATCAGGTACCGCAGCTCGAGGCGCAACGGCAGCGCGGCCGCGAGCGCGACCCCGAGCAGCAAAGACACCGGCAGGCTGCCCGCCAGCGCTGCGAGCGTGCGCGACGTGGAATGGTTCAGCTGCGGGCGCCGAGCAACGCGGGACACAATAGCCTGCTTCTCACGAATGTTCAGTCCGCGTCTATAATGCAAATGAGTCGCAACATCAATAGCCTCGTTTGCTCGTCAAATTCGGCGGCTCGCGACTTTCGTTCGAAGTTTTCCGGCCTCGGCGGGATTGCACCCGGTCGCGTTCGGATCGGCTTTGTGAATGCGGAGCGGACGCGTTATCAGGGCAGGCTTCGGGGACGCTGGGTCGCAGACCGGGTCCCGACAAACCTGGGCCTGCGTGCCCAGTTGGGAGTTCACCATGTTTCGAACGCGCTTTGCTTCTTCTTCCATCCTGCTTCGGTCCAGCGCCGTTCTTGCCGGAGTGTTCACCGGGCTGTTGCTCACGGGTTGCGGCAGCGATGACGACGAGTCCTCCAACACGACACGCATCGGCGCGCTGCAGCCCGACGCTGACGCCGTGGACAATGCCTTGATCGCGCTCGGCGGCAAGCAAGCTCTCTCGGAGTTGAAGGGCATCGAGTACGAGAGCACCGGTACGCGCTACGCGCTCAATGAAGGCCTCAATCCCGAAGACGTGACCCAGGTCAACACCTACGAGACCAAGCGCTACATCGCGATCAGCGGCGATCAGCTGCGGCTCGACACCCAGCGCAAGCTGACCTTCATCGGCGTCGTCACCGACAACGAGTTCTCCGAGATCGTCGACGGCAACGCCGGCTTCCTGAAGGGCGACGACGGTCTCGCCGCCGGCTTCGCCGCGCCCGACAGCGCTCTCAGCGCCGCACGCGTGGCCGCCGTGAAGAAGCAGCAGATGCTGCTCAATCCCCAGATCCTGCTGGCCAAGGTGGCGCGCGGTGAGCTCGCTGCAACCGAGCCGGGCGTCGAGCTGGTCGGCGGCCAGCTGCAGCGCACGTTCCGGGTCGGAGGCGTGCGCTTCTTCAGCGACGCGGACAGCGGCTACATCACCAAGGTCAGCGTGCTCGAAGACGTGAGCCCCTTCAAGGACGCCGAGGTCGAAGCGGTGTTCGACGGTTGGCAGGCAGGCGACGGCTCGGACGTGATGTTCCCCACGCTGGCGGCGATGTCCGCGGCGGGTGAGCGCGTGCTGGTCGAGACCCGCGGCATCACCAGCGCGGTCAGCGAGCTCGACGCCACGAAGTTTGCTTTGCCGGGGCCTGGCGCCGTTTTCTCGCAGGCGGAGGCCACGCGCGGCGCCGCGGCGCAAGCCGCGCTGAGCCAGCCCGAGTCGCTCGGCATTCCATTCCGCGACTCGCTGCAGAACATCGTCACGCCCACCGAGCTGGCGCCCGGCGTCTGGCACCTGACGGGTGGTTCTCACAACTCGCTGATCGTGGAGCAGGCCGCGGGCTACGTCCTGGTCGAGGCCCCGCTCGATCCGTTCCGCACGCTGGCGGTCACCAACTGGGCCCGCGACAACCTCGCCGGCAAGCCGCTGGCGTACGTGATCAACACCCACCATCACGAAGATCACTCGGCGGGTGTGCGCCAGGCCGTCGGTCTCGGTGCGCGCCTGGTCGCGCATCAGGCTGGCGCCGCCTTCTGGCAGCGCGTGCTCAATGCGCCCGCCACGGTGATCGCCGACTCGCTCTCCGGCAGCCCGCCACGCACCACCGTGGAATACGTCAAGGCCGGCGATTCGCTGGTGCTGGCCGACGCCACCAATCCGGTGACCGCCTATTCGGTCGCGAACTGCCACGCCAACGACATGCTGGTGATCGGCGTGGGCAAGTTCATGTTCACCTCGGATCTGGTGAGCCCCGGCAACGGCCAGCCCCTGTGCCCGCTATCGCAGACCCTGGGCGCGCTGGCGGCCTACAACTTCAGCCCCGAGACGATCGTCGGCGGCCACGGCACGACGGCCCTGGCTGCGGACCTGCTCGCCCAGTACCCGGACTGACCCGCTGGAAGCTACTCGCCCGCCGGCTCGTACTCGAACCAGTCGAAGTCGGCGGGCGGCATGCGAGCCGCGCTCGCAGTGCTGGCAAAGAGCCCGATGTACACGCCGGTGAAGCCGCCGGCGCTTTCGGAAGAGAGCGGCGAGGTGGGCGCGTGGCCCAGCAGGTGCTGTCCACGCGAGTCGCGGAAGGACAGCGCGTAGCGATCGGGGAAGGCTTCGAGCTCCAGCACCAGATCGGTGCTCGTGGTGGCACGCTCGGCCACCAGTGTCGAGATGCCGGCGCTGCGCGTCCAGAGTTGCACGCGCCGTTCGCCGCCGGCCTGGGTGAGCACGAGGTCGTGGTGGTTCTCTTCGTTGGCGCGCAGCGTGAGGCCGGCACGCTGTCCGTCTCGATCCGGCTCGAAGAACAGCCGCGCGGCGGCACGGCAGCGCAAATGCTGCTGGCGGCGGCCCACGAAGGCGGGTGAGCTGATGCTGTCGAGCGAAGCCTCGGAGCCGTACAGGCGCAAACAACCGCTGCGCTCGCTCAGGGACCAGCTGCCCGGCGCAGGGTTGCGCACGAAGTTCCAGCACAGCGCGAGCTCATGCGAATCGAAGTCGTCACGCCGCGCGTCACTGGCCCAGGGATGCGGCGCCGGCAGCCCCTCCGAGCTCATCTCCAGGCCGATCGGATGCCGCTCGTTGATCACGGGCCAGCCGTCGGAGCTCCAGCGCACCGGAGCGAGAAACGTCTCGCGTCCCAGGTGGTGGTGCGCTCCGTTCCAGCGCCGAATCCCCAGGAACACAATCCACCAGTGACCGTCCGGGGTCTGCACGAAGTCGCCGTGACCGGTGGCCTGGATCGGCTCGTCGGGGCGGGTGCTGTGGGTGAGGATCGGGTTGTCGGGGCACGCCTCGAAGGGGCCAAACGGAGAGCGCGAGCGCGCGATCGTGAGCTGGTGCCCCGTGCTGGTCCCGCCCTCGGAGATCAGCAGATAGTAGCTGCCGTTGATTCGATACAGGTGCGGCCCCTCGGGCCAGATGCCGCCCGTGCCGGGCCAGATCGCGACGGGGGGCTGCAGTAAGCCGCGCGTCAGCGAAAGCTCCGCCTGGTAGATGGCGCCGCGCTCACCGCCGCCTTCGCGCGTGTAATAGATGCGGCCGTCGTCATCGAACAGCAGCGATGGGTCGATGCCGAGCGAGTCCTCCGGCAACCACACCGGGTCCGACCATGGTCCTGCGGGGTCGCGAGCGGTCACGTAGAAGTTACCGCCGGAGGAGACGTTGGTCGTGATCAGGTAGAACACGCCGTGATGCTCGCGCAGGGTGGGCGCAAAGATGCCTCCCGAGCTCTTCGCGCCCTGGAGCGGCAGCTGGCTCGGGCGCGTCAACGCGTGGCCGATTTGCCGCCAGTGCAGCAGATCGCGGCTGTGAAAAATGGGGACACCGGGGAAGTACTCGAACGAGCTGGTCGCGAGGTAGTAGTCGCCAGCGACGCGACAGATGCTCGGATCGGGATAGAAGCCGGCCAGGATCGGATTGCGGAACATCGCTCGGCCGAGCACACTACCACAATCTTGCAACCAATGGGTTGCGCTTTGAGAGACGGCGCTCATAATGCAACCATATGGTTGCTCAAAACACGGACCGCATCGAAAAGCAGATCTTCCTCCGTGCCCCGCGCTCGCGCGTGTGGCGCGCTCTGACCCAGGCCGAGGAGTTTGGCAGCTGGTTCGGCGTGCAGCTGGACGGCAAGCTGGCCCCGCAGCGCAGCGTCACGGGGCGCATCACCAGCAAGGGCTACGAGCACATCACGTTCGAGCTCCAGGTGCAGCAGATCGACCCGGAGAGTTACTTCTCCTACCGCTGGCATCCGTACGCCATCGATCCCTCGCTGGACTACTCGAAGGAACCGACCACGCTGGTGGAGTTCCGGCTCGAGGAGGTGAGCGGCGGCACACAGCTGCGCCTGAGCGAGTCGGGCTTCGAGCAGATCCCGCTGGCGCGCCGCGCGGAGGCCTTCCGCATGAACGACGGCGGCTGGACCGAGCAGATGAAGAACATCGAACGCCATGTCGCGGCGTAGCTCGGCGGCGCTGCGCGTCGAGCAAGCGGCGCCGATCTTTGCAGCCCTCGGGGATGAGACGCGGCTCGCTCTGGTCGGCCGTCTCGGCACCAGTGGCCCGCTCTCGATCACTCGCCTGACCGAGGGTTCCCAGGTGACGCGCCAGGCGGTGACCAAGCACCTGCAGGTGCTCGCGGACGCGGGCCTGGTGCGCGACGAGTGGCACGGGCGCGAGCGGCTCTGGGTCTTCGAGGCCGCGCGGCTCGCCGAAGCGCGCCGCTGCCTCGACGTGATCTCCAGCCAGTGGGACGACGCTCTGTCGCGCTTGAAGGATTTCGTGGAGAAGTAATCCGTCGGACGATTGCCCCCGAGCCCGCTGGGTGTCGATCCGTTTGGGGCTGGCGGCATGCGGTCGGCTGCGCGATAGTCGGTCGCATGAGCCTCGCTGCGGTGCTAGCGCTGGGATTTTTCCTGGGGATGCGCCACGCGACGGACGCCGATCACGTGGTGGCGGTGTCCACTATCGTCAGCCGCCGCCGCACCCTGCGCGCGGCCGCACCGATCGGCATGCTGTGGGGCATCGGTCACACGCTCACGATCCTGCTGGTCGGCGGTGCGATCATCCTGTTCGGCATCGTGATCCCGCCGCGCCTCGGGCTGGGTATGGAGTTCTCGGTGGCCATCATGCTGGTGCTGCTCGGCGCGCTGAACGTGCGCAGCGTGCTGCGCGACGCGCGCGCCATTGCCGGGTCGCACCCGCACTCCCACGAGCTGCCTCATGTCCACGACGGCATCGCGCACGTGCACGGCGGCGTGGCAGCGCTGGGTGTCGAGGTGGCGCGGGGCGCAGCGCCCGCCCTGCGCTCGCTCGGAGGCCTGCGCCCGCTGCTGGTCGGCGTCGTGCATGGCCTCGCGGGCTCCGCTGCCGTCGCACTGCTGGTGCTCGGTGCGATTGAGGACGCAGCGCTCGCCCTCGTCTACCTGCTCCTGTTCGGCCTGGGCACGATCGCCGGCATGGTGCTGATCACCACGGCGCTGGCGGTGCCCGTCGCAGTGGCGGCGCAACGCTTCGCCAGCTTCCATCGCGTGCTCGGCGTGGGCACCGGGCTCGCCAGCGTCGCGTTCGGCGGCCTGCTCGTCTACGAGATCGGCTTCGTGCAGGGGCTATTCAGCACCGACCTGCACTGGGCGCCGCATTGAGTGTTCGCGGTCTGAAGCCCCCGCCCCAGAGCGCGGAGCCTCGTGGCTCCGATCGGCTCGCCGCGGTGGGGTTTCTGTTGCGAAGAGACATCGCCGCTGAGCCGCTGCGGAGGCAATTGGGCACCCACTGGACCGGCCTCTTTCACTTGCCACCGGTGCACATGTTTTAGGGTGATAGCGGCCGGGGCAACCCGGTGCCATTTCAAGTAGCGATGTCAACCGATCAACTGGCGGTCATCATCAGCCTCTGTATCCTGCTGCTGTCGAGCGGAAGCCCGCGGTTCAAGCACCGCGCTCGCGGACCCCGGCACTTGAGCCACGCCTCCTGAGGCCGGCCCCAAACCCGGAGCCGTGCTCGGCCCGGGGTGCCGGGTGTCCCCGCCACTCAGGCACTGGCGTGGGGAGCGATGCGGCCTTGGCGCGCGCGGGGCGGGCGCTGTTTGGGCTTGGTGTGGCCGTGTGCGCCTGCAGGAGCGGGGTTGGCGCGGAGCCAGTCCACGGTGTCGCACAGGGTCTGACGGCCCGGGCGCGGGGCGTAGCCGAGCTCGTGGGCGAACAGTGAGGCGAGGCCCCAGAAGCAGGTGGCCATCTCCAGCACGACCGGGTCGGGGAGCGAGGGGTGGAGCTTGCCGCCTAGCTGCGAGAAGCGGGCGAGGCCGAGCGCGGCCCAGCGGGGCAGGGGGCGTTCCACCGCGGGGGCGCCCGAGACTTCCGTGACCATGCCGAAGAAATCGCGCAGGGTCGTGGCCGTGCCCGGCAGGTGGTAGATGTCGCGGGCGTTTTCGATCTGGGCGAGGCGCACGAGGGCGCTCGCGACGTCGCGTACGTCCGTGAAGTGCATGCCGCCCGGGGGCACCACGGGGACTTTGCCGTCGAGCACTTTCTGGACGTAGCCCGTGGAGCGGCGGCGGTGGTCTTCGGGGCCCAGGAGCACCGGGGGGCGGACGATCGTGAGCTCGACGCCCAGCTTTTCGGCGAGGGCGCGCGCTTCGCGCTCGGCGCGGATCTTGGAGGCGTAGTACGGCCAGCGGCCGGCGAGCGCTTCCGCGTAGGGGGCGTCTTCTTCCGCGTGGATGTCGGCGGACCGGAAGCAGCCCACGGTGCCGGAGCTGGACACGAACACGAGGCGTGCGCCCAGGCGCGCTGCGACGTGCACCATCTCCAGCGTGCCGCGCACGTTGAAGTCAATCATTTCTTCGGGCGCGGAGCGCGTGTGGCGCACCATGCCCGCGGCGTGAAACACCGTGCGTACGTCGCCGAGGCGGGTGTCGGCACGCCAAGCTTCGGAGGAGAGCGCCTGGCCTTCAATTACGCTGACAGGGCCGACCTCTGCGTGCCACGGCTCGGCACCCCAGACGTCCCGCTGACGCACCAGCACTGCCGCCGGCAGCTGCGCCGCCGAGAGCGAGCGCAGCAGGTGACGGCCGAGAAACCCCGTGGCACCGGTGACGAGAACCCGCGCTGTCATGCGTCGTACCTCACTCCTCGAACTGCGACGCGAGCGCTGGGCTCACGCCAGGCCAGAAAGCTGGGATCGATCGCGCTGGCGGGCACGTACTTGCCCGGCTCGAGCTCGCGCAGCACGCCGTGCTCGGAGAGCGCCCGGAAGGCGTCTTCCAGCAGCGGCAGGTACGCCGCAGGATGGCTCTTCGCCATCAACACCGGGCTGGTCGTGCCCGACTCCGGGGGCGCTTCAGAGACGTCGGGGCGCGGGGTATCCCCGCAAAAATATTGGGTGACGAGCTCGTAAGCGTGCAGCACAGGCTGGAACAGCGCGCGTACCACCGCGCGCACGCGCGGGTCCGCGACGTCGGCAGCCTTCGCGGGCGTGGCCCAGGAATGGCGCGCCACGTGGTCGCGCACGGCCCGGCTCTCCGGGAAGAGCTGCAGGGCATCGGCATAGAACCAGTGCATCCACTGGCTCTGCAGGCTCTGCAGCAGGGCCGGGGTCGGCGCTTCGGGCAGGGGTGTGTCGCTCGAAAGCACGCGTCCGCCGCGGCGTTCGATGGCTTGCTTGAGCCAGGCTTCGTCGAGCCCGTCGATGCGCGCCTCGACGCGGCTGTCCGGCGCGCGGTCGCGCGCATCGCTGCTGCCCTGCCGGAAGGCATGAGCGAGAAAGGCGCGCAGGTGGAAGCTGGTGACGACCGTCTCCCGCTGCATCTCCGCGGCCACCTGGCGCGCCAGGTCTTGCACGTCGCTCTCGGGATCGAGCAGCAGCGGGTTGCCGCAGGCGATGTGCACGCGCCCGAGCTTGACCTCGCCGCGGCCCAGCGACACCAGCCAGCGCAGGATCGCCTCGACCGACATCGAGGAGCGCGCGCCGCCGCGCAGCTCGCGCTCGAACGCGCTCTCTTCCGGCACGCGCTCGTAGGCGATCGCGAGCGGCAGCACCGCGAACGAGCGGTTCGTGGCCTGCAGCGCGCGCAGCAGGCCGCGCTTGGGCGCCAGCACGCGGCGGCCGCGGCTGCGCTGGCCCTCGATGAAGAACATCAGCGAGCCGGCTTCGTTCGCGATCCGGCCCAGCTCCTGCCCGAGCTCCGGCACGGCCTTGCCGACGCCGCGGCGCACGTAGAAGGCGCCGGCTCGGCTCAAGATGCGGCTCACCACCGGCAGCTTCGAGAACTCTTCCGCGGCCGCGATGCGCGGCAGGGGAATGCCCAGCTCCGGATGCTGGAAGCAGATGTAACAGGAGAGCAGGAAGTCGAAGTAGCTGCGGTGCGAGGGCGCGAGCACCAGGCGGTGACCGGGCGGCACCGCCGCGATGGCGCGCTCGAACGACTTGCGATCGAAGGTGACGGAGGTCGTGCAGCGGCGCAGCCCCTTGCGCAGCGCCACGCCGAGCGCGCGCAGCACCGGGCTCGGCGCGGGACGTTTGAAGGCCCAGCGCAGATCGTTCTGGCCGTCGTCGTGGCCCGCGCCCGCCAGCGGCAGCTCGCTCTCGTCGCGGCCGAGCAGGTGCTTGTACATGCCGCGGTTGACGATATCCATGTAGCGCGGGGCGCTGAAACCGGGCAGCGAAACGGGCTGCGAGGGCCGGAAGTCGAAGCTGTGGTGGATGAAGTAGCGGAAGGCCGCGTTCAGCTCCTGCACTCGCGAGTTGAGCTTCTCCACCTGGCGCGCCTGCGCAGGCTTGCCGCGCAGCGCGAAGTAGCCGCGGGCCAGCTTGACCGGCAGCGCACGGCGCAACAGGTCCTGCAACAGGAAGCCGTGCTGGACTCCGCCGATGAACACGCCGGGCGGCGCCTTGGCGCCGGGGCGCTCCTCGAAGAAGCGCGCCGTGGCTCCGGTGGCGTAGTCGGCGCGCATGGCCATCTGCAGGCCCATCGCCGCCAGCCGGATCGGCGTGGGCTGGCCCGGCGCCGGCAGCTCGCTGCCGAAGCCGGCGGAGATCACGCGCTCCGCCACCACGTCCACGGGCACCACGTCCAGGCGCACGTTGGGATTGGCCTCCCAGGCCTTGATCAAGCCCAGACCGGTGAAGATCAGGCAGCCGGCGAAGGCCGCGGTGCTGTCGATCCAACCCGGGTGCGGCGTGGCGTACGCCGCGGAGATGATGCTCGGGCGCACGATGATCAGCGGCACGTTGCCGCGGCGCGCGCTGAGCAGGTGCTCGGCCACGCACTTGGTATAGGTGTAGGTGTTGGGGTGCCCGGATTCGGCGAGCAGCTCCGCTTCGCTGCGTGAGCCATCGAGGATGGCTTGCCGCAGCTCGTCCGCCGGACGGGGCAGGTGCCCCAGCGTCTCCGTGATCGGGCCCGTGCGCCACGCGCTCACGTAGGCAGTGGACACGCTGACCATCGCCGCCAGCTTGCTGCAGCCACGCGCCAGCTCCAGCATGTGCAGCGCGGCCTCGACGTTGGCACCCAGCGCGGAGGCGATGGGCAGGTCGAACTCGACGCTCGCCGCGCAGTGCAGGATGTGGGTCACGTTGCCCTGGAGCGACTGCCGATCGCCCGGGGCCAGGCCCAGATCCGGCTGCTCCAGATCCGCGTTCACCACCTGCACCAGGTCGCGCCAGCCCTCGGGCAAGCTGCGGAAGATCTCCGAGTTGGCGACCTTGTTCGCGAAGCGCTCGGCAGGGCTCGGGGCGCGGGGTGTCCCCGAAAAATCGTGCCCGGCGGGCTTCTTCGCCGCGCCGTCCGCTTTGGCGCCTTCTGATTTAGCAGCGGCCTTCTTGCCGCCGCGCCCCGAGCCGCTCTTCGAGCGGATCAGCACGCTGACCTTGCCGATGCCCAGCTCTTCGCGCCGGGTCAGCAGCTGCCACAGCACGACCTTGCCGACGAAACCCGTGACGCCCGTCAAAAGGACGTGGTGCTTCATCCCGCTCTGTTTCATCTCGCTCACGCTCCGAGATCGACCGTGCCGCGCACGCCGTGGTTGCTCGCGCCAAACAGGTTGCTGGGGTCCACCGCGCGCTTGACTTGGCGCATGAACTCCAGCGAGCCGGGCGAGTAGATACTGCCCAAGAAGTCTTGTCGGATTTTTCCGACACCGTGATGGTGCGAGAGCGAACCGCCCGCCGCGAGGATCTCCTCGCGCGCAGCGTGCTCGAGCTCCAGATACTGCCGAACCGGGTCTTCGACGCCCTTACAGTAGAAGCCCAGGTAGAAGTAGATGCAGACGCCGGTCGTGTAGACCTGAGTGAAGCGACCGGTGAAGAAGGGATTGCCGGGCAGCTTGCGCGCCTCGTGCTCGCGCCGCACGCGGTCGCGCACGCGCTCGTACAGCGACAGCGCCTGGCTCCAGGGCACGCTGGTCTCGAAGCTCTCCGCGATCGCCCAGTGGCTGAACGTCAGATCGCGGATGTACGCGATACCGAAGGTGAGCTGATAACCGCGCTCGCCGTTCTTGGAGCCGGCCTTCATGCCGCCGTGCGCCTTGGCGATGCGATAGACGGCGTTTTCCTGGAAGGCGACCTCTTCCGCGCTGCCCTCGAAGACCAGCGTGGCCACCGACAACTGCTTCGGATCGAAGCCCTTCAGCTGCGTGACGAGCGCCTTCTCCAGCTTGCTCTTCCACTGCGCGGTGCGCCCGTCGGCCTTCGGCTTCAACGCCTGGCCGAACTGGAACTGCGTGTTGTCGACCACACGCACGCTGGCGGGCACGGCGCCCGAGCGCTGCAGGTCGTAGAGAAAGTCCAGCCCGTGGGCGAGGGTGGGGAAGAGCACGCTGCCGTAGCGCTGCACCTCCGGCGCTCGGAACAGCTTCACGATCGCGCTGGTCACGATGCCGTAGTTGCCCTCGCTGCCGAACATGAAGTTCTTCGGGTTGGCGCCGATGCTCTCGCGCGGGCCCACCTGAGGCCGCGCCACCACGCCGCGCGCCGTGACCACCTGCATATCGAGCACGAGGTCCTCGATGTTCCCGTAGCGGTTCTTCTTCATGCCGCTGGCGTTGGTGGCGATCCAGCCGCCCAGCGTCGAGAACTCGAGGCTGTCGGGCTCGTGCCCGAGCATCAACTTGTACCTGCCCAGCTCGCGCGAGATCTGGCGGCCCACCGCGCCTGCTTCGATGCAGGCGGTGAGGTTCACCGGGTCGATCCACAGGATGCGGTTCATGCGCCGCATGTCGACCGCGATCACGAAGCGCTCCTCATCCGAGGGCAGGCGCAGCGCATCGCTGACGTTGGTGCCGCCGCCGAACGGGATCAGGCACGCCCCATGTCGCTCGGCAACCTGGACCAGTTGCACGACCTCTTCGTGCGTGTTGGGGAACACCACCAGATCCGGCACGCGCTCGAGCTTGCCGTAGCGGATGGCCCAGATCTCAGCGCCGGTGTGGCCGTGACCGCGGCGCAGCCGCACGAGCGGCTCGTCCGAGAGCTGGCCCGGCTGCAGGAAGCCGAGCAGGTCGCTCATCAGCTCCGGCGCCTTGCGCGCCTCCGGCACCGGCGGCGGGTAGTGCGGGTCGTGCCGGTTCTCGTAGCTGAGCGGGGCGGCCAGCGTCTTGGCCATCCAGGGTACGAGCGACGGCAGCTCGACGTCGCTGATGTTGTAGCGCTTGCCGGTGAGCACCACGCTGCCGTTGGGGCGCACCACGAACTTGGTATCGGCAAAGCCCCAGCCGTCGCTGGCCTCCGCTTCATCGCCCGGGGCCGGGGACGGCGGCGGCACGAAGCGCGTATCGCCACGCGGAACTCCGCGGGTGGGTTTGGGCGAGAGCGCGCTCCGCGCGCCGTGGGCGAGGACCTTGCCTGCCAATCCCAGGAAATCGTCGGTGCGTGAAGCGGTCACTGGCTGGGTCTCACAGGTGCTCGGAGAGCGAGAGTTGCGCGCTGATTCGCGGGAAAAAAACCACTGCCTGCACGCTTGTTCCGGGGCTCGGGAAACTCGAGTCGTAACATCGCCCGGCGCGCGCCGGCAAGTCACAGCCGCGTCATCGGCTGGTAGTTCGACCCACTGGGGTGGGGCTCTCCCCCGCAGCGAAGCAGTGCGTTGCCGAGGCCGCGCCGCCTTTAACTCAGCACGTCAATCTGCGGACAGCTCGGCAACGCGGTGTGTCGATGCACGGGTCACGCCGATCTCAGCCCTCGCGGCTAGCGGAGGCGGCGTTCGGTAACGATGCGAAACAGCCGCTGTCGCCGGTCTTCGCTCCATGTGTAGAGCGCGATGCGATCGAGGCGCGCACTCACGGATCGCAGATCGAGGCCTTCTGCCCAGCGCAGGCCTTGCTCGCGATCGGCGTCCGTGGCGCGGCTCCTGGGGCGGGCGATGGTGATGTGGGGCTTGGCGGGGCGCTTCTCGCGACGGCCGCTGGCGGCCTCGGTGAGGGCATCGCGCAGCGCCGTGATGCAGGCGCTGGTCTCGGTGCGCCCGACCTCGAGCAGCGCCGAGAGCGCCGAGTAGCGACGCTTGCCGCCCATGGGCACCACTTCGGCGAGCGTGACCTCGAGCGCGGGGGGCGTTTCTTCCGCTAGACGCTGGTCGAGCGCTGCCAGTGCCCGTTCGGCGCCCACTTCTCCCACCCCGCCCAGGAAGGCGAGCGTCAGGTGCACGTCGTCCGGGTGATACCGGCGCAAGGCGCGAGGCACTTCCGGCAGCTCGAGCACGAACGCGCCCGGCAGCGGAAAGGCAAAGAACCAGTTGGGGCGGGGCACAGGCGAGGGGTAGAGCGATCTCGCCTCCGCCGCCAGATCGCAGCGCAGTCGGGTCAAGGGGCCGGTGCTGAGATGCCCCGCGCCGCGATCCACGCCCCGATGACGGAGAAGAGCTGCTCCACACGCTCGAGCTCTTCGGCGAGGCTGGAGGCGTCCAGCAGAAAATGGCGATTGTAATCGGCTTGGCTGCGCAATCCCATCAACGCCGCGAGGTCGCGACCCACGCTCGCTGGCAATAACCCTGGCTTGATCAGATGCTGGCCCAGTAGCGCAGCCACGCCACGGTGCGTCTGCGCCTGCACACCGAGGCAGAGCAGAGCCGCGCTGATCAGGTGAAACGCAGCGTAGTAGAGCCTGCTCGCGGCGTCGTCATACAGCCCGAGATCCGCGAGCGCTCGGGCCGCACGGCGCGCAGCGTCCGCCTTGCTCAACTCCGCTTGCGTGTTGAGTCGCGAATTCTCGTCCGTCAAGCCGCCTCCATGGCAAGCGTGACGCCGTCACGATCCAGGCTCTGCGCGAGCATGTCTTCGCGCGCGCGCAGGTGCTCCAGCTCGCCTTGGGACAGAACGATGGGCACCAGCAACGGACCATCGAGTGAGCCCGCGAGCTCCATTGGCCAGACTCGCTCCGCATGGCTCTGGATACGGTCCAGAACCACCGCGACATCCACATCCGAATCAGGCCCAGCGTCACCCCGGGCCTGAGATCCGAACAGAATGAGAGACTGCAAGCGAGCCCCAAAATGCTGCCTCAGCTCGTCTCGAAACTTCTCGAGCAAGCAAGCGACGGTAGGATGGACACCGACCGTGGGACGAGAACCGGGGAGCACCAGTTGACTGTAGCACGCGCAGCGTGTCGGTCGTGAGGCCTGTGCTGTGCAGGCGGACTCCTGCCGGCGCGGTTTTGCGTGATGAAGGCAGGAGTTCAGGGCTCGGTTCTGTATGCAGTGCCGCGCACTAGAATGTGCGCGCCCGGCGTCTGCACCGAGCTGTGCCGTGACACGGTCGCGAGCGGGCACATTCTAGAGTTGCGCGGCTACGCGCAGCACCGAGCCACACCCATGTGGACCCCGAAGCGGGCGATTTGACCCGCACTCGAGACTAGTCCAAAACGCCAAGTCCGTGGCTC
>JAICTU010000424.1 GCA_025936205.1 Polyangiaceae bacterium
GCGGAGCACGGCGACCTGGCCCTCCTGGACGTGAGCGCGGCGGCGCTACCGCGCGTGCTGGCGCATGCGGAGCTCGGGATGAGCGCCGGCGGCACGCGCCTCGAGGCCGTGGGCTCGACGCTACTGCGCGCGGATTCGCTCGCGCAGCTCGTGCTGGAGGTGGAACTCAGCGCGCACGCTTCCCCGGCGGCTCTGCCGGCGGCCGGCGTGCGTCAGCAAGTGCAACAGCTGCTGACCGTCGACGCGAGCGATCCTAGCGCGCCGCGCGTGGTCAGCCGCAGCAGCGTGCCTCCAGACACGCTGGAGATCGCCGTGCGCGGCACGGCCTTCACGGCGCTCGGCGCGGAGCCCGGCCCATCGCTGCGGCCGCGAAGCGCGTGCTCGGAGGAGGGCGGCCTCCTGAACAACATCGGCATCGACTTGCCCGCGCCGCCCACGACTGCCTTGTGGCTGGAGCGCTTCGACGCCTCCGCAACGTCGGGTCTGCGCAAGACGTTCGGCGCCGGGCACTGGATCGTCTCTTCCGACCGGAGCCACGCGTTGCGCGTCGGACTGCAGGCACACGAGACGCCCCTCGCCAGCTTCGAGATCGAGCTGGTCGATCTGAGCTCGCTCGAGACGGTCTTCCAGACGCGGCTCTCGCCCATGGATCTGGGCACGCCGCTGGCGAGTGAGCTCGGCGCTGACTACTCCGACGGAGTGCTGGTGCTCGCCGGCGGCTCGCGCCTGCTCGCGTTCGACGTGGCGAGCGGAACGGCGCTGCCGCCCGCGACCACACCAGGGCCCGTCACCGGCCTGCGCTTCCTGGATGCCCGCCAGATCGCGCTGGAGAGCAGCGGGGCGGCCCTCGCGGAGCTGGATCGTGCGGGCGCGAGCCCCACGCTGCGGCTCGTGCCGCTGGCAGCGGGCACGCCGATCACGGGCCCGCTGATGCCCTTCGGCAGCGGCTACATCGCGCTCGACGGCACGGGCGGCTCGGCTCAGCTGCTCCGGGCGACGAGCTACGCGCGCGACGAGCAGGGCGCACTGAAGCTGGTGGACCAGCTGCAGACCAACTGGGTCTTCAGCACGAACTTCTACACGGGCACGCCCTGGCGGGTCGACGCGAGCAGCGAACGGCTCAGCTACACCCAGCCCGACAACGACGGCCATGGCCTGATCGGCGTGATCCAGGGCAGCGCCGGGCAGCTGAGCGCCTCGCCGCGCGTTCAGACCGCAACGCAGTACCCGGCGCCGTCGTTCCACGGCGACGCGCTCCTGGGCTTTGGCTATGGCACGTTGCAACCGATCCAGCTCGCTGGCAGCGCAGGGTCGGCGCAGCTCACGCCGCTGCCGGCGCGCCGGATCGTGCTCGAAGACGTCTATTTCGAGGTGCAGCATGCCGGCTTGATCTGGGCACGCCACCGCACCGACTACGGCAAGAGCTCGCTCAGCGTGCGCGCGGGCGAGCACGACGAGCCGACCGTCGTCGACCTGCCGCACGCGGTGGACGCGATCCAGCCGATCGACGCCAGCCACGTGGCGGTGTTCGGCTTCTCCGTGCCGGGCATGTGCGACACCTGGCGCGACAGCTCGCCGGATCTTGCGCTCGAATGCGGCCTCAACGCGGGCAACGGCGTGAGCATCGTGGCCGTCGACGGCGGGGTGACGCGCGTCGTGCGCTCCATCCCGCTGAGCTCGTCGCTCGGAGGCGCTGCTCCCGCGGGCATCGAGCAAAGCCTCGAATGGCACGGTTTTCTGCCGCTCCAGTCCAGCAAATGGGCGCTCTGGGGCAACCTCCAGCAGACCTGCTCCTCGGAAGCGACCTGCAAGGCGCTCGGAGTCCGTGCCTCCAGAGGGTATGGGAACGGAGGCTGCTCGTCGGAGCAGACCTGTAGCAATGAACCGGTGGAGTTCATCAGCGGCTACCGCAACGAGAGCTGGCTCTTCCCGCTCGACCTGAGCGATCCCGAAGCGCCGGCGCTCGGAGCTGCCGTGCGCCCCGGACCGCAGCTGTCCGCCTCGGCCGACATCGGCATCGATCTGGCTCCGCAGCTGCTCGGCTATGACACGAGCGACGGCCGCGTCTGGGCCTACTCCGTCGATGAGCCGGTCACGCGCGACGACGGCAGCTACGCGCCGGATGCCCGCGGTCAGACGTTGCACCGCTGGTACATGCAGCTGGTGGACGACCTCTCGGGCCAGCCCAGCTTCTCCGACAAGGTCAGCGTGCCGGGCCAGCCGGTGCTGCTCGCCGCGGGAACGCTCGCCGAAGGCAGCGCAGAGCACACGGCGTTCACGCTGGAGCCGCGCTACACGACGGGCGACGAACAATCGGTCCAGCTGCACCGCTCGCGCGTGAGCGACGGACTGGCGCGCATCGATCAGAGCCTCGATCTGGGCCCGAACGTGATCGACGCCCGTGCCGTGGGCGAGTGGATCGCGGTGCTCGATGGCCCGGCGGACTACTGCGCCGGCGATGCCGCCTACTCACTGCGGGTGGTGGACGCGAGCCAGCCCACGCTGCGAGCCTCTGCCGCGCTGCCGCTGCCGCTGAGCGATGGTTACGGTTGGGGCTTCATCCTCGATCAGACGGCGTCCGGCGAGGTCCAGCTCCGGGGCGGGCCGGTCGTGGGCGGCACGCTCTCCGTCGATCTGACGAGCGATCCGCCGCGCATCGCCGGCTACCGGTACTGAGCTCGCGACAGCATCGGGACTGCGCTATGGTCCGCCGCGTCCCGGTGCACGCGATGGCTGAACATCCAGTTGAAGGAGTGATCGAGAATTTCTGCGGGGCCAGCCCGCACCCCGAGTTCGCTTGGAAGCGGCTGTTCGAGCCCTGCCGGCTGGGGGCGCTCGAGCTGCCCAACCGGTTGGTGATGGCACCGATGACCCGCTGCCGCGCGGCGGCGGGCAACGTGCCGACCGAGCTGAACGCGCTCTACTACGCGCAGCGCGCCTCCGCCGGGTTGATCATCAGCGAGGCGACCCAGGTCACGCCCGAGGGTCAGGGCTACGGCGACACCCCCGGCATTCATGCCGATGAACAGGTGCGCGGCTGGCGCGGCGTGACCTCGGCGGTGCACGCCGCCGGCGGCCGCATCGTTCTGCAGCTGTGGCATGTGGGGCGTATCTCGCAGCCGCGCTTCCAGCCCGGAGGCGGCCTGCCGGTGGCGCCCTCGGCGATCGCGCCCGCCGGCTTTGCCTATACACCGGATGGGCCGCAGCCCTACGTCACGCCGCGCGCGCTGGAGACGGAGGAAGTGCCTCGCGTGGTCGCGCAGTATGCCGACGGCGCGCGGCGTGCGCGCGAGGCGGGCTTCGACGGCGTCGAGATCCACGCCGCGAACGGTTACCTGATCGAGCAGTTCCTGCTCGACGGGACCAATCAGCGCAGCGACGCGTACGGGGGCTCGCTCGAGCGGCGCGCCCGCTTCTTGCTGGAGGTGACCGAGGCCGTGGTCGGTGTATGGGGCGCCGATCGCGTCGGCGTGCGGCTCTCCCCGCGCGGCAAATTCAACGATATGAGCGACTCGAACCGCGAGGCCACCTTCGGCCACGCCATCCGCGAGCTCAGCGCCTTCGGCCTCGCTTACCTGCACCTGCTCGATCCGCTACCCGACTCTCCCTTCGACAACCCCGAACACCCGCGCCTCGCGCCGCGCTTGCGCCCGCTGTTCCACGGTCCCGTGATCGTGAATGGCAACTTCGATGCGGCCGCGGCCGTGCGCGCCATGGAGCAGGGGGAAGCCGATCTGGTCGCGTTCGGCGTGCCCTTTCTCGCCAATCCGGACCTGGTGGAGCGCTGGCGTCGGCGCGCGCCCCTGAACGAGCCCGACCGCAAGACCTTCTACGGCGGCGGAGCGCACGGCTACACGGACTACCCGACGCTGTAGTCCTCCTTTGGGTTGGAAAGCGGGCTTTGAGACGCGCTCCGCGGCACAAAGCCCGCTGTCCCACTCACTCCAGACAGCAACGCACAAAACCGAACCGGCGCCGTGGTATGACTCCGCGCAGGTTGGCGGAACCCGACGGGACGGAAGAGCTGACCTCGCTCCGGCGCGAGGTGCAGCTGCTGCGACAGCGCGAGGCGCTGCTGGTCGAAGCCGAGCGCATTGCGCACGTAGGTAGTTGGGTGTGGGATGTCGGAAGCGGAGATGTGTTCTGGTCGGACGAGCTGTACCGCATCCTGGGTTACGACCCGGAACGCGAGCCGGCCACCGCGGAGCGGTTCTTCGATCGCGTACACCCCGATGATCGGGAGCGTGTGCGGCGCGCGTCCGCCGCGGGCGCGAGCACGGGCGTGGCGGAGCAAGTGGACTACCGGATCGCATTGCCCGACGGGCAGCTCCGCTACGCCACCATGAACGGAGCCATGTTGTTCGACGAGGGCGGCAAGCTGCGCCGCATCGTGGGCACGGTGCGGGACCTGAGCGAAGAGCGCGCCCTGCAGCGCAGGATGCAGCTCTCCCTGGAGCTGCTGGAGGAGGCGCAGACCATCGCGCAGATGGGCAGCTGGACGTACGATCTGGCGTCGCGCAGGACGGAATGGTCGCCGGGCATGTACCGTCTGATGGGGGTCGATCCGACGACGCCGGTCACGGAGGAGCTGTTTTTCTCGCTGCTGGTCCAGGAACAGCGGGAGCGGGTCCGGGATGCGCATGCGCGAGGTCTGCAGGGCGATTGGACCGGAGAGCTGGAGTGCCGCTTCGTGCGCCCGACGGGGCTGGTCTGGGAAGCGCGGCTGCGCACGGTGCCCGCGCGCGACCCCGAGGGCCAGATCATCGCGTATCGCGGAACCGTGCACGACATCACCGAGCAGACGCGCCTGGCGCAGCGCCTGACGCAAGTCGGCAAGACGGAGGCCGTCACGCGCCTGGCAGGTGGCATCGCGCACGACTTCAACAACCTGTTGACGGTGATCGGCGCCAATCTGGAGCTCTGGGCCGAGGCGGCGGGCACCCAGGTCGAGATCGTGGACGCGCGGCGCGCCGTGCAGTCCGCGCGTTCGCTCACCGATCGCCTGCTCACGCTCGGGCGCCGCGCACCGCTCTCCAAGCAGACGGTGGATGCCAACGAGCTGGTGGCTCGCACGGTCGACCTGCTGCGCCGCGTGATCGGCGATCGGGTGCGTCTGGTGCTGGCCCTGGGCCTCCATCTTCCCCCCGTGCCGGTGGATCCGGCGCTGATCGAGCAGGCCCTGATCAACCTCGTGATCAACGCGCGCGACGCGATGCCGCACGGAGGTACGGTCACGCTGACGACGCGGGTGGTGCCGGGTCCGGGCGCTGCACCCTGGGTCGAGATCGAGGTCGGAGACGACGGCCCGGGTATGGATGCCGAGCTGAAGAGCCGCATCTTCGAGCCCTTCTTCACGACCAAGGGCGAGCGCGGCACCGGCCTGGGGCTGCCGACGGTGCTCGCCACGGTGGAGCAGCACGGCGGCAACCTGGAGGTCGAGAGCGAGCGCGGTAAAGGCGCGCGCTTTCGCCTGCGTCTCCCGGCCGACGTGGCGGGTCGCCCGCAGTCGCTCGCGCCCGATGCCGCCCGGCCCGACCACGGCCACGACAGCCGCGAGATCCTCGTGGTCGAAGACGAGCCGCTGGTCGCTGCCGTGATCGCCCGCAGTCTGGAGCGCAAGGGCCATCGGCCGCTGCTCGCTCACCGCCCGTCCGAGGCGCTGCGTCTGTGGGAGGCTCATCCGGGCGTGGCGCTGGTCATCTGCGACGTGAGCATGGCGGAGATGCAGGGGCCCGAGCTGGTCGCGCTGCTGCGTCAGAGCGGGCGCGCGCTGAACGTGATCTATGTGACCGGGTATCAGCCGGAGGGGCTCGGCGAGCCGGGTCCAGATACCACGCGAGACCGCGTGCTCACCAAGCCCTTCAACCCACGCGAGCTGTTGCGGGCCGTGTCCGAAAGCCTGCGTGACGCCGCTGAACGGAGCTAATTGGCGGCGCCGGTCCGCCGCACGCTGGCCGTCTGCGCCAGCTCGACCTCGTGCAACTCGGTGACGCTGAGCCGCGCGCCAAAGCGCCCGGCGTAGACGCGGGTGAACTCCGCCCCGAGCAGCAGCGCTTGCGCGGAGAAATGGAGCCAGAGCAACACGACCACCAGCGAGCCGGCGGCGCCGTACGCGGCGGCCACGCTGGCGCGCCCCAGATAGAGACCGACCAGGCTGTTGGTCACGTTGAACGCCAGCGAGGTCACGGCGCCACCGACGATCGCATTGCGCCAGGCGATGCGCGTGTCCGGCACGAAGCGAAACACCACCGCGCTGGTCAGCGCCACGCTGGCCCAGGAGAAGAGCAGCTGCGCGACCTGCACCTCGATCCCCTGCCAGGGCGAAGCGGCGAAGAGCCGGGCGTGGAAGCCGGTGAGCAGCGTGCGCGAGGCGAACACCAGCAGCAACAGCGGGCCCGCGGCGAGGGTGAGCACGAACGCAAACGCGCGCCGCTGCACGTAGTCTTTGACGCTGGAGCGAAAGCCCTGCGCAAAGTAGACGTCGATGTTCCAGGCCTGGTTGAGCGCGCTGCGCAGCTGTGTACCGAAGCGCGATGCCGCGAACAGGGTGAGCGCGATGCCGACCACCGAAGCCACCTCGCCGCTCTCGGAGGCCTGTTGCACCCAGGCGTTCACCATGGCCGCGCCGGTCGTGCCGATGGAATCGCGCAACACGCGCGCCATTTCCTGCTGAGCGGTGCCCGTGCCCAGCACGATGCCGGCGACCGCCACCGCCACGATGATCAAGGGCGCGATCGAGAGCAGCGCGTAAAAGGCCAGCGCCGCCGCCAGCAAGTCACCGCGATGGCGGGAGTAGCCCTCCACCGACTCGACGATCAGCTCCCAGGCCACGATCAGCTTGCGCTTCATGGGCTGCTCGCGGCAGGAGCCGAGGTCGGGAACAGGACGTGTTGCTCGAGCCAGAGACCGGCGCGCGTCAATTCCGGCACGTAGCTGCACAGGGCGAAATGCGAGCCGCGGTACTTCGGGTCGAGCGTCACGTCGCCGCCCTGAGCGTGCAGCAACTGCACGGCGTCGCGGACGCGATGAAAATCGAACTGCTCGTCCTTGGTGCCGGCGATGGCATAGATCGGCAGCGGGCTCTTGCCGACGATCGTGTCGTTGAATGCCATGGGAATGGCGGCGCGAAAGTACTCGGGGTAGAGGCGCGCAAAGTACCAACTGCCGATGCCGCCATTGCTGTAGCCGGCGATCACGGCGCGCGAGCCCGCTTCCGGCCAGCGGCTGCGCACGGCGAGCACGAGGCCCAGCACGAACTCGGTCTCCGAGCGCTCCCACCACTCTCCGCTCGGGCTGCTCGGCGCGATCAGGATCGGGTCGAGCGGGCCCAGCGCCGGCGCCCCGAGGCAGCTGACCAGCGCGCGGGCGGGTGCTTGCGGATCCTTGCCGTGCGGCGCGCCCGTGCCCGTCCTGCCGTGCAGCAGCACTATCAGCACGCGCGGAGCGGCTGCCTCCGGCGGCACCCACACGACCACTCCGCGCGTCCCCTGCCCTGCCACGGACAGATCATAGGTAGCGAGCCCCGGTTTCCAAGCCAGCGGACTCAGGTCGACCACCGCGCCAGCAACGCCGCCCACGACCTGCTGCGGCGCTCCCGGTGGGGCGGGAGCGGCGCGGCCGGACACGCACGCTTCGAGCATCGTCGCGACGCTGGCGATGAGCCACTGGCACGTGTGCCGCCGCAGCCCTGACGCTGAACCCGAGCTCTGCAGCACGCGGACCCGTCTGCTCTGGTGCCCGAGTTTTGACCGGCCGTCAATTCGCTGAAGGCCTCGAGCGGCCGGAGGTCCCCGCCGGCAGGGCCTGCTGCCGAGGCGGGCTCAAATACCGGAGCCGTTCTCGAAGCCCGGGCAAGCGCGCGATGAAGGCATCCGCGAGCTGGCTGCGCTGGCTCACCACTCCGTTATAGTGGACAATATTCCACAAGCGAGCCTGCACGTGCCAGGCACTGCGCGGGGCCGGCGTTGGTGTCGCTGGTCAGCGGCAACCTGGGTTGCATCGGGTTCGTGCTGTGCATGCTGCTCGGCATGGGCCTGGTGTCGCGCGGAGCGCCCGCAGGCGAGCCGATGGATGGAATGACGCGTGCGGGCGCAGCGGCATGCGGGTCGGCC
>JAICTU010000489.1 GCA_025936205.1 Polyangiaceae bacterium
CCGTGAAAAGCCCCGCTCGTCACGCCCGAGACACAGGATCTCCCAGCCCACGAACTGTGAGCGGGCGCCAAGCGCAACGCGGGTCGAGCTCCGCGCGCGTGCGCCGTCGTAAAGGATGGTCTCCTGCGGCAAGAACTCGAGGGTCGCGTCCGCGGCTACCGCGAAGTTCTGGCTGAGCTGCGAGCAAGCGCCCGGGCTCGAATAGATCTTGGTTGCGGCGGGGGTGGTGACGAGCTTTTGAGACCGAGCTTGCAGCTCCAGCCCCAGCTCCAGCTGGTCGCCGGCCACGACGCCGCCGGGCGGATGGATCACGTAGACCTGGCAACCCCCGTCGGGCTCGTGAAACGCTCGCTGCACGAGCAGTGGTCCGGAGTGCCGACGGCGCGCGATCACGGTTCGCGCTCCGACCCGCTCGAACTGGAGCTGCAGCTGGCCCGTCCACATGGGGGAGCGAGCAAACCCAGTGTCGCTCACGAATGCAAGAGGGATGGAAGCCCGGGCAGCCTCAAACCACGATGGTAGCCTCAGACCACGAGGTAACGTTGCACGATCTCGTCCGTCAGGCCCTCCATCGGGCCCGCGGCGACGTTGCGGCCGCGATCGAGCACCGTGAAGCGGCGAGCCACGCGCCGCGCGAAGGGCAGCTTTTGCTCTACCAGCAGGATGGTGAGGCCGTCCTTCTGGTTGAGTTGGATCAGGATGTCACCGATCTGGTGGACGATGTTGGGCTGGATGCCTTCGGTAGGCTCGTCGAGAATCAGTAGCTTGGGCTCCGCCATCAGCGCCCGGCCGATCGCGAGCTGTTGCTGCTGCCCGCCGGAGAGATCGCCGCCACGCCGGTGCTTCATTTCCTGGAGCACCGGGAACAATTCGTAGATCCGCCGCGGAATCGCCCGTGGTCGCCGCCCCTTGGCTCCCGCCAGGCCTACGAGCAAGTTCTCCTCGACCGTGAGCATGGAGAAGATTTCGCGCCCTTGCGGCACGAGCGCGATGCCACGCTTTGCGCGATCCCAGGCAGGCAGCCGGGCCAGATCGCTCCCCCCAAAGCTGACGCGGCCGGAGCGGACTGCGAGCGAACCCATGATGCTCTTGAGCAGGGTGGTCTTGCCGACGCCGTTGCGACCCATCAAGCAAGTGCACACGCCTTCGGGCACGTCGAGCTCGACGTCCCACAAGGTGTGGCTCTCGCCGTAGTACTGGTTGAGCTTCTCGACCTGCAGCACGTCACTCTCCCAGGTAAACTTCGATCACCTTGGGATCGTTCTGCACGCGATCCATCGAGCCCTCGGCCAGCACGCGGCCCTGGTGCAGTACGGTGACCGTCTTGGCGATGCTCCGGATGAAGTCCATGTCGTGCTCGACGACGACGACGGTGCGCGCCCCCGCCAGGCTCTGCAGCAGCTCCGCCGTGCACTCCGTCTCTTGATGGGTCATGCCGGCGATCGGCTCGTCCACCAGCAAAATGCTCGGATCCAGCGCCAGCAACATGCCGATCTCCAGCCACTGCTTCTCGCCGTGCGAGAGCAACCCAGCGCGCTCATCGCGCCGTCGGCTCAGCCCCACGATGCTCAGGATCTCGTCGATCTTGTCGCGTTGCGCCGAGTTGAGCAGCGAAAACAGGGAGTGAAACACTCCGCGCCGGCTGGCTAGCGACAGCTCCAGGTTTTCGAACACGGTGTGGCCCTGGAACACGGTCGGGCGCTGGAATTTTCGCCCGATGCCGAGCTGCGCCAGCTGATGCTCCGCCAGCCGCGTCAGCACCGTCTGCTCGCGGTTATCGCCGACCAGGTAGACCTCGCCCTGGTCAGGGCGCGTCTTGCCGGTGATCACGTCCATCAGCGTGGTCTTGCCGGCACCATTCGGTCCGATGATGCAGCGCAACTCGCCCTTGTCGAGCGTGAGGGTGAGGTCGGTGAGGGCCTTGAAGCCGTCAAAGCTCACGCTGACGTTATCGACCCAGAGGTGCGCTCGCGGTCGTGCCATCCCGACCGCACCGCCCGGCGCCAGGTGCAGCTCCGGGCCTGGTTTGGTCGCGCCGTCTGCTCCAGTCGGAGCGATCGAGGCCTCAATCGGTGTACTCATTGCCATCGCAAAACCCTCAGTTGGCGCTGCTGGGGAGCAGCTTGCGGCGCAGGCCCTGGAGGGCGGGACTCTCCAGCACTCCCGCCAGCCCGGCCGGCAAAAACAAGGTGATGAAGACGAACAGCGCGCCCAGCACGTAGAGCCAGAGATCGGGCGCCGCGACGGTGAACCAGCTCTTGGCCCCATTCACCACGAACGCCCCCAGCGCCGCCCCGCCCAGCGTGGCTCGCCCGCCGACCGCCACCCAGATCGCCATTTCGATCGAGTTCGCGGGCTGCATCTCGCTCGGGTTGATGATGCCGACCTGCGGCACATACAGCGCGCCGGCCAGGCCGCACAGCATGGCCGAAAGCGTCCAGACGAACAGCTTGTAGCGCAGCGGGCTGTAGCCCATGAACATCACCTTGCTCTCATGGTCGCGCATGGCGCGTAGCACGCGCCCGAGCTTGCTCTGAATCAGGTAGCGGCAGAGCAGGTACACGAGGCAAAAACTGAGCCCCGAGATCACGAACAACCCGAGCTTGGTGCCGGGGTTGGCGAGCGCGTAACCATAGATGCGCTTGAAGTCGGTCAGCCCGTTGTTGCCGCCGAAGCCGGCATCATTGCGGAAGAACCAGAGCATGAAGGCGTAGGTGAGCGCCTGCGTGATCAGCGAAAAGTACACGCCCTTGATGCGCGAGCGGAACGCGAAGAAGCCGAACACATATGCGAGCAGCGCGGGCACGGCCAGGGCCATGAACAGCGCGAAGAAGAAGTTGTCGAAGCCGCGCCAGTACCAGGGTAGCTCCTTCCAGTCGAGGAACACCATGAAGTCGGGCAAGTTACTGCGGTACACGCCTTCACCCGCCATGACCCGCATCATGTACATCCCGATAGCGTAGCCACCGAGCGCGAAAAATACGCCGTGCCCCAGGCTCAAGATGCCCGTGAAGCCCCAGATCAGGTCCATGGCCAGGGCCACGATGCCGTAGCAGAGGAACTTGCCGAGCACGGTGATCACGTACTCCGGCACGTGCAGCGCGGAGCCTACCGCCGTGCCGACGTGCAGCGCGGGCACGAGCACGCACAGGATCAGGAATACCGCGCCGAACGTGAGCCAGCCTCGGCGGGAGTGGAGGGAAGCGATGCGCTGAAGTGCGTTCTGCATGACGGTTCAGATCTCTGCCGCGCGGCCCTTGGGCGCAAACATGCCTTGAGGCCGCCACTGGATGAATAGGATCAGGATGACGAGCAGCATGATCTTGCCGAGCACGGCGCCCGTCAGCGGTTCCAGGATCTTGTTCGCCACGCCCAGGCCGAGCGCACCCGCGACCGTGCCCGCCACGTTGCCGATACCGCCCAGCACCACCACCATGAAGCAATCGACGATGTAGCTTTGACCCAGCTCGGGACCGACGTTGCCGAGCTGGGACAGCGCGACCCCTCCCAGGCCGGCGACGCCCGAGCCGAGCGCGAACGTCCAGACGTCGATGCGCCGCGTGGGAATGCCGACATTGCCGGCCATCTCCCGGTTCTGGGTGACGGCTCGCACGTACATGCCGAGCCGCGTTTTTTGCAGCAGGCCCCAGACAAAGCCCACCACCACCACGCTGAACACGATGGTCGCAATGCGGCTGTAGGGGAGTACGACGGTGGGCGCCAGCTCCCAGCCTCCCGAGAGCCAGCTCGGGTTCTCCACGGCCACGTTCTGCGCGCCGAAGATCAGGCGAGTGGTCTGGATCAAGCCGAGGCTGATGCCCCAGGTGGCGAGCAGCGTCTCGAGCGGCCTGCCATACAGAAAGCGGATCACCGTGCGTTCCAGAAGCACGCCCACCAGCGCGCACACCAGGAACGCCACCGGCAGCGCCAGCAAGAGATACAGGTCGAACAGGCCCGGCGCGACCTTGCGCACCAGGTTCTGCACCGCAAACGTGCTGTAGGCACCGAGCATGATCATTTCGCCGTGCGCCATGTTGATCACGCGCATGATGCCGAAGGTGATGGCCAGACCGAGCGCCGCGAGCAGCAGCACGCTTCCCAGGCTCAGCCCGTAGAAGAGGTTCGCAGCTGCGCTGACCCACATCACGCGGCGCTCCAGCGATCCCTGAACGGAGCTCGCCAGATTCCGAACGGGCGGAGAGGCGTTGCTGTCGCTCGCCAGCTGCCGTACCGCTGGCATCAGGGCGACGCTGGCCGTGCTCTCCACGGTGCGCAGTGCCGCGAGTTGCTTCTCCGGATCGGTGCTGGTCAAATCCAGGCTGGCCAGCGAGACGCGCAGCAGGTCCCGCACCGAAGGGTCATGTTCTTTGGCGAGCGCCGCGCGCATGTCGGCATCGAGCTCGCTCGAGGGTTGCTTGGCGAGCTCGCTGGCGGCGGCCAGACGCACCCCGGAGTCCTCCGAGCGCAGCTCGCCGCGTGCGATCGCGAGCGCCAGGTTGCGCCGCAGGCGATTGTTCACCAGCGGCTCGCGCGTCCCGTCTACCGGCGTGCCTGGCTCGCCGGTTCGCGCATCGATCAGGCCCGCGGCGCTTTGCAGGAAGACCCCGCCGCTCGGCTCGACCCGCAATTTTCCGTCTTCGAGTGCCTGCAACACCGCCAGCGCGCGCGGATCTGGCAAGGAGCCCAGGTCGACAATCGCGCTCTCCAGCCGATCGCGATCCTCGCTCGCCACGCCGGCGAGCGCATCTTCCAGGCTCGCGGCTCGCGCGCCGAACGACACGCTCGCGCCCACCAGCACGAGGCACGCGCTGACCCAGGCGCGCAGGAGAGGCTTGATCGAAATCGAAAACATGGCTTTCTTCAGCTCGCGGCTGCGCGAGGCAGCGGCCGCGTCCCGGGTCTGTGCTCTGCGATCGCAGAGGTAGAACCTGGTTCGCGTTGCCACTGCCGCGCGGCAGCCTTTCGGGTTCTTGGTTGCCGGGCGATTACTTCGCGACTACAGCGGGCGCGGCCACCGGGGCCGCAGAGGCAAACTTGCCCTGCGTGCAGTTGCCGCAGACCCAGGGATAGGTCCAGTCGGCGACCTTCTTCGCGCTCTCCGGCACGTACGGGCTCCAGGGAGCCGCGCGCACTGGCGCGTCCGTCTTCCACACCACGTTGAACTGACCGTCTTCCTTGACCTCTGCGATCATGACGGGCTTGTGCAGATGGTGGTTCTTCTCGTCCATCTTGATCGTGAAACCGTCCGGAGCCACGAAAGTCTGACCCGCCACCGCCTGCCGCACGGCGTCGACATCCGTCGTGCCGGCTTGTTCCACGGCCTGCGCCCACATGTGAATGCCGACATAAGTTGCTTCCATCGGGTCGTTGGTCACGCGCTTCTCGGCGTCCGGTAGCTTGTTGGCAGCGACGTACGCCTTCCACTTGGCGATGAATGCCTCGTTGGTCGGGTTCTTCTGCGACATGAAGTAGTTCCACGCCGCGAGATGGCCGACGAGCGGTTTGGTGTCGATGCCGCGCAGCTCTTCCTCACCGACGCTGAACGCCACGACAGGGATGTCCGACGCCTTCAAGCCCTGGTTGCCGAGCTCCTTGTAGAAAGGCACGTTCGAGTCGCCGTTGATCGTGGAAACCACGGCGGTGGGCTTGCCCTGAGCGAACTTTTTGATCTCGGCGACGATCGTCTGGTAATCGCTGTGTCCGAAGGGCGTGTACTTCTCCAGGATGTCGCCCTCGGCGACGCCCTTGCTGCTCAGGAAGTAACGCAGGATCTTGTTGGTCGTGCGCGGGTACACATAGTCGGTGCCCAGCAGCACCCAGCGCTTGGCGCCGCCGCCCTCTTTGCTCATCAAGTATTCGACCGCGGGGATCGCTTGCTGATTGGGCGCAGCGCCCGTGTAGAACACGTTGTAAGAGGACTCCTCTCCCTCATACTGCACCGGGTAAAACAGCAGCCCGTTGAGTTCCTCGAACACGGGCAGCACGCTCTTGCGCGAGACTGACGTCCAGCAGCCGAAGGTCACGGCGACGCCTTGGCCCTGGATCAGCTCCTTGGCCTTCTCCGCAAACAAGGGCCAGTTCGACGCCGGGTCGACCACCACAGGTTCCAGCTTGCGGCCGAGCACGCCGCCGCCCTTGTTGATCTCCTCGATGGTCATCAGCGCGACGTCTTTGAGCGACGTCTCGCTGATTGCCATCGTGCCGGACAGGGAGTGCAGAATGCCGACCTTGATCGGTCCCGTGGCTTTGCCCGCCGGGGTCAACGGCGCCGCCGTCTCCTTTGCCGCGGGCTCCTTCGTGGCCTCGGTCTTGGTGTCAGGGCCTTTACAGGCGAACATGCCGAGGGCGGAAAGCGCCGCAAGGGCCGCTGATAACATGTGTTTCATTGTGCTTTACTCCTGTCCCAATCTGCCCCTCGGCGCAGTTCAATCGGGAAGCCCGGTCTTGCTGCCGGCGCGCCGCTTCATGGCGGGCACCGGCAGGGTCCGTTGTTCACACGATTCGATCTGAGGGGCGCTCCATTGTGTGAATGCGGCGCGTTTCGGGAAGAAGTCAGAAAGCTTGAATTTGCGCGCCGAGAACGATCACCGTGTCGGTGTCAGCATTCGCATCGCCGACAGACTGCGAGTTGTAACGGAGCGTCGCGGCAAGCCGCGC
>JAICTU010000643.1 GCA_025936205.1 Polyangiaceae bacterium
AGCAGGAGTCGTGGTATGTGAGCCGTCCCTTGACGGGGTTCTGCGGCACGAGCTTCTTTTCCGCCAAGAGTCCCAGCAAGAAGTCGGTGTGGTGGATGACTTCGTACTTGCCGCCGAAGTCCGGATACTCGTTGAGCAGGGTGTTGAAGCAGTGCGGGCAGGTGGTGAGGATCTTCTTCTTGCCCTGCTCCATGTAGCCGTTGAGGGTGGCCACGTTGGCTTCGGCGAGCATGCTGAAGAGGTATTCGTTGCCGGCGCGGCGCGCGGGGTCGCCCGTGCAGGTCTCTTCGTTGCCGAGGATGGCGAAGTCGACGCCGGCGCGCTGGAGGAGCTGCGCGGTGGCGCGCGCGATCTTCTTGGCGCGCTGGTCGTAGCTGGCGGCGCAGCCCACCCAGTACAGCACCTGCGCCGTCGGCTTTTCGCTGGCCATGGGCACGTTCAAGCCTTCGGCCCAGGTGGTGCGATCGGAGCGCGAGAGGTTCCAGGGGTTGCCGTTGACCTCCATGCCTTCGAACGGCTTGTTGAGCTCGGAGGGGAATTCGCCCTTCATCACCACCAGGTGGCGGCGCATCTGCACGATCTTGTCGACGTACTTGATCGAGACCGGGCAGCGTTCTTCGCAGGCCCGGCAGGTGGTGCAGGCCCAGAGCACCTCGGGCTTGATCACGTGGGGCACGAGGTCTATGGTGGGGAGCTTCGCGCTCTCCGCGTCGCCGGATCCGTGCGGCACCGCCTCCTCGGCGGCCGCTTCGATCACCGCTGCAGCCCCTGCCGTCTTGTCCGCTTCGCGCGACGCCGCGGGCGGCGGCGCGGGGGGCTTGCCGTTCACGAAGTGTTCGCTCTGGGCGTACAGGTAGTTGCGCAGGTCGAGCGTGAAGTGCTTGGGCGAGAGGATCTTGCCCGTGGTCGTGGCCGGGCAGTTGTCGGAGCAGCGGCCGCACTCGGTGCAGGTGTAGAAGTCGAGGAAGTCTTTCCAGGCGAAGTGTTCGATGCGCGAGATGCCGACCGCGGCGCCGCCCGCGTCGGGGTTCTCCATCGCTTTTTCCACCTTGGCCATCAGCGCCTCGGTGCTCTCCGCCGCCTGGGGCAGCTTGCCCAGCGGCTCGAGGCTCGTGAGCAGCACGTTGGGGATCGAGGTGATCACGTGAAAGTGCTTGGAGTGCGGCAGCAGGTTCAGGAAAACGAGCACCAGCGTGGAGTGCGTCCAGAAGCCGATGTGCGCGAGGACCACCAGCACCGAGCTCGGCAGCCCAGCGAACAGCAGCGCCGCCAGGCTGCCGGCGGGCTCAAACCACTCCCAGCCGATGGCGCCGTCCGGAGGGTCGCCGAGCGGCGCGATCAGGGCCTGCATGGAGTCGCACAGGCCGCCGCCGCCGACGCACTCGTCGTCGAAGCGGAAGTTGAGCACCTGCGCCGCGCCGTCGTAGCTGATGTCGGCCAGCATCATCGTGCAGATGATGGCCAGGATCAGCAGCCCCTCCCCGCTCAGCGTCATGCGGCGCTGCTTGTTGATCGTGCGGTAGTAGATGAAGACCACCGCACCGGCGAGCACGAGCAGCGCGAACACGTCCTTCAAAAACCCGTAGGCAGCGCCCAGCGGCAGCACACCGAAGAGCGGGTCCGGCCCCAGCACGAGCAGGTTGAACTCCGGCGAGAAGCCGCGGCCCCACAGGATCAGCGTGCGCAGCAGCAGCACCCCGAAGCCGAAGAAGATCGCCATGTGCGCGACCCCGGCCCAGTAGTAGTCGCGCATGCGCGTCTGCAGGATGGCCAGGTTCCAGACGCGCTCCAGGCGCTCCGCGAGGTGGTCGAGGTGGCTGCCCGGCGAAGGAGCTCCTGCCTTCAGCAAGCGCAGGCGCCGCACGGCGGCCACCGCGAACAACCCCCACAGGGAGACGAGCAGGAGGGTCATGGCGATTGGGTTCATTGAGACCTCTGTGGTTCCACGTGAGACGGGTGCCCTGTAACGCCAGTTACAGGCACAAATGTAAAAACGGTGTCCCGAAACAGATGGGGCCATCGCAGCAGAATTCCCGCGGCCCTCGCCCCGTCAGGGGCCGCGGAATTCTGCAAGGGACTTCGGTTGAGGGGCACTAGGGGCTCCGATGCAACAGTCGATAGCAGATGAGCGCCCCGATCAGCGCGATCAGGAGCACGAGTGCCGCTCCGATCCAGGCGCGCCGCACGCCCCGCAGGCGAGGCTCCGGTGCGCGCAACCACCCGACCAGCACCGACGCCGCCCACATCTCTCGCAGCTCGAGCAGCGCCGCGTCGATCCAATCGCGCCAGCCCCACTCCGGGCGCAGGTTGAGCGCCTGCACCGTCGGCGGCGGCTGCCAGTTGGGCTCCGGGGCATGCGGGATCACCGTGAGCAGCAGGTGTCCATTGGGCAGCTGGCTCTCGGGCTCCGCTCGGGCCCCCAGCGCGGGCAAGCGCAGGCAGACGGCGCCGCTGCGCTCGGGGGGGAGCTTGGGCAGGCCCACCGCCACCTCCCGGGCGATGCCCGCCGCCTCTTGCTCGAAGGCACCCCGACGCTGGCAAGCGTCACAGCCGCCGCCGTTGCAGCGCGCGCAGTTGAGCAGGCGCGGCAATTGCAGCTGCACCGTGGCGGCCTGCTCGAACCAGGCTCGCGGCACTTCGATCGAACAAGCCACGTCCGGACCTCGCGGTTCGTCGAGGTCCTGTGTCACGCGAGCCAGCGCTACCACTTTGCCCAGTCTACCCCAAACTCGGGGCGGCAGCCCAAATCCGCCCGCAGCTACTGCGGGGACACCCCGCACCCCGAGCGAGCCCCCAGATCAGAGCGAGAGCTCGAGCTGCTGCTCCTCTTCGGCCTCGTTCAGGCGGATTTCGTAGGCAACGTGCTTGGCGCCGAGGCGCGAGGAGAGCGTCACCCAGATCGGCGGCTCCTCGCCGTTGAGCTTCTCCAGCGAAATTCCCAGCCGGTAGGTGCCGCGCGTGGGCGCCTTGCTGCCCTCCAGAAACACGTTTTCGAGGTTCACTCCGCCACATTCTTGCCTGCGCCCCGGACAGTCGCGGCCCTTGATCAGCCCGCTCTGGGAGATCCGACCAGCTTCGATAAGTTCCCCGTTCGGGTCGGTCACGTTGAGATCGACGTCGGCGCGGGCGCCATCCCAGGCGATCATGAATTGCACGACTCCCCCTGGAGTGCCGCAACCCTCGTCGATGGCGCCGTTGCAATTGTCATCGAGCGCGTTGAAACAGACCTCGACGTTGCCGGGCACGCAGGGATCGAGGCTCCGGATGCTCGGGGCTTCGGGCACGCTCGCCGGCAGCTCCGGGCGCGCGGGCGGCTCCGGGGTGGGATAACCTCCCGCGAGCCCGCCCGGCGAGTCGCCGCTGCGCGCCGCGCCCGAAGTCAGAGGATGGCAGCCGGCGAGCGGCGCCAGCGCGGTGAGCGCGAGCGCGGCCCGCCACGAGCTCACTGCGCCTCGCTCTTGAAGTCGCGAGCGCCGAGCACCACCACGGGGTTGAGCAGCCGGTGATAGGCATCGGCCGCGAGCGTGCCCAGCGGTCCCTGCTCGTCGCGCAGCGCGAGCAGCGCGCCCTGTTCCTGCATGAACAGCAGTGTGTTGACGGCGCCCTGGCGCACTGCCGCGTCTTCACCCCGCGCCATCTGCAGCAAGCGATTGCGCAGCACCAGGCGCGTGAACGAGTGCGGCCCGTTGTCGTACTGCAGGTTCTTGAACTGGCGGCGCAGCTGCTCCGCCACCCAGCCCTGCGGCGCGCCGCCCAGCTCGATGCGCGAGGCGGCCTGCGCGTTCTCGACCCAGCGGAAGATGTGGCCCTCGTTCAGGTCGAGGTGCGACCAGTAACCGAAGGAGTTGTACCAGAGCTCCTGCAGCTCATCGACGACACCCTGGGGCTTGCCGGCGAGCGCCGCCAGCGCCCGCGCCGCCACGTCGGGCGTGCCGCCCAGCATCAGCGCCAGGGCCGCGTCGTTCATCAAGCGCTCGTCCTTCAGCTTCTCGAACAGCATGGCCTCGACGTTGGGCTCGATGCCCGCCTTGCCGATCGCCCGCGCCACCGCGTGCCGCACCGCGAAGCTCGACTCCGGGGTGAGCAAGCCGATCAGCGCATCGGAGGTGCCGGCGATGGGCCGCGTGATCAACGTCTCCAGGAAGCACGCCTGGCGCACCTGGTCCTGCGGGCTGTTGCCGCTGTACTGCTTGATCTTCTCCGCGACCGTGACGAAGTCCTCGTCCTTCGCGACCCAGGCCAGCGCCGCACAGGCCTCCAGCCGGCTCTGCTCGTTCTCCTTCGGGTC
>JAICTU010000696.1 GCA_025936205.1 Polyangiaceae bacterium
GCCTCTCGCGCCATCACGTCATCCGCAGCGCCGAGGCGAGCCTGCGCCGCCTGCGCACCGACTACATCGACCTCTACCAGGCGCACGAGTGGGACGGCGCGACGCCCGTCGAGGAGACGGTCGAGGCGCTCGACACGCTCGTTCGTCAGGGCAAGGTGCGCTACGTCGGCTGCTCCAACTTCTCCGGCTGGCACCTGATGAAGTCGCTGAGCATCGCCGAGAAGTACAACCTGCCGCGCTACGTGTCGCACCAGGCGTATTACTCGCTGGTCGGTCGCGACTACGAGTGGGAGCTGATGCCGCTCGGGCTCGATCAGCGCGTGAGCGCCATGGTCTGGAGCCCGCTCGGCTGGGGCCGCCTCACCGGCAAGATCAAGCGCGGTGTACCGCTGCCGGAGACCAGTCGCTGGCGCAACCAGGCTACGTCCGCGGGTGGGCCCCCCCTCTCCGACGACTACCTGTATCGCGTCGTCGACGCGCTCGAAGAGGTCGCGCGTGAAGTGGAAAAGACGGTGCCGCAGGTGGCGCTGAACTGGCTGCTCACACGCCCCAGCGTGGCTAGCGTGATCGTCGGCGCGCGCAACGAAGAGCAGCTGAAGCAAAATCTGGGCGCCATCGGCTGGACGCTCTCGCCCGCGCACATCGCCCGCTTGGACGCAGCCAGCGCGACCCCGGTGCCGTATCCCTACTGGCACCAGCGCGTGATCCCGGATCTCAACCCCAAGCCCGTCTGATGCTCGAGCCCCCCATCCCCGTCACGATCGTCACCGGCTTCCTCGGGGCGGGGAAGTCCACGCTCGTCCAGCGCTGGCTGGGCGAGCTCCCGCGCAACGAGACGGCGGTCATCGTCAACGAGCGGGGTGAGGTGGGCATCGACGGCGAGTTGCTCGCGGCGCGCGTGGCGCAGCTTCGCGAGATCACCGGTGGCTGCGTGTGCTGCAAGACGCAGGCCGAGCTATCGAGCGCACTGGCTGAGCTCAGCGCGCTCAGGCCCAGGCCCACCCGCATCCTGGTGGAGACCTCCGGAGCTGCATCTCCCGCGGGCGTGATCCAGGCTGTCGGTGCTCCCTGGGCCCGAGAGCAGCTCACGCTCGACGGCGTGGTCAGCGTGCTCGATGTCCTGCGCGCGCGGCAAGCGCTCGAGTTCGATGTCGCGGTGGAACAGCTCGGCTTCGCGGACGTCGTGGTGCTCTCGCACGTCGACGAGGCCAGCCCGGCAGACGTCGACGAGCTGCAGCAAGGCCTCGCGCGCTACGCGCCCGCGGCCGTGATCGTGCGAGCGGCGCGAGGAGACATTGGCTTTAGCTTCCTGGAGTTGCTCGCGCAGCGGGTCGACACCCTGCACGTCGTGCTGGAGCGTTCGGGGCACTCCAGCATCGAAGCAACTTCACTGCAGATCGACGGGGAGCTCGACGAAGAGTTGTTCGGCGATTGGGTGGAGAGCGCGCTCGCCAACGTCGAGGCGCGCATCCTGCGCATCAAAGGCATCCTGGCGATGCAAGGCGTCGATGCGCGCGTGATCGTGCAAGGAATCAGCGGCGCGGTCGAAGTGCGGCTGGGAGCCCCCTGGGGCAACTCCAGACGCACCAGCCGCCTCGTCGTGCTCGGCCTCGGGCTGGACTCCGCCGTACTGGAAGAAGGCTTTCTCCACTGCGCGGTCGCCAAGCCCGCCTGAGCCAGCCTCTCGGATCGAGCAGAGAGAGGAGGGCAAGCGGGCGCTGTGCCGCACCGCGCGTCCCCAAGCCCACTGCTCCGCTCGCGCGCTGCAATCTCCCTGCGCGGCACTGAACCATGATCTGCCCGTCCAGAAAGGCGTATCCGCGCAGCGCAGATACGGCGAGCGGCGAGCCTCAGGAGAAGGGATGCCGCAGGGGAGCCCCCCTGCGGCAGCGCGAGTTCAAGTTCCATGAGGAACTTGAATTATCGTGTCGGAAGGGGCACCGCGCGCGAGGCGGCGAGCGGGCGGGAACCCGTCCGCCAACGGGAGTTCGTGTTCCCTCAGGGATGCGCGACGGCCCGGGTCTGGGATCGGACTCGAATGGTCGCGCCAGAAGGCGAGCTCAGAAGGTGCCGCCGATCGCGGGCATCAACATCGCGCTGTCGGGGCTGGACGTGACGCTGAAGCGCAGGGTCACCTGTTCGTTGGCGTTCGGGGGCACGGGGCGTTCGCGGTGCATGCTCGCACCCTGGATGATACCCACCGCGGCGCCGACTCCCGCGCCGATGAGTGAGCCAATGGCGGCGCCTGTGATCAGATTCTTGGGGTGGCCGGAATTGATCAGGAAGAGTGCGCCCGTTGCGGTTCCGGCGAGGGCGCCCAGGCCGATACCATACCCGGTGTCGCGCAGCGCGAGCCAGCCGGTGCCCGGCGTGGGGCCGCCAGCATCCACGATGCCGAGCGTGAGCCCGAGCCCGGTGCCCGCGAGCGCGCCGACGCCCGCTCCGAACACGAGCTTGCGCCATTCTCGCGCTTCGTAGTCGCGCCCCGTCGCGAGGTAGCCGCTGGCAAGGCCCACCTGTGCGCCCGTCCAGAAGCCGTTGACGCCGTAGTTGATGATGGACGGGGGTTCTTCTTCGGCCGCGTGCGCCAGAGTGGGGGCAGCGACGGCCGGAGTTGCGATGCAAAGGAAGCAAAAGAAATGGGAGATACGCATAAGTCTTCCATAAGGATCTGACCTCGCGCCGGACACCGCGCAAGCGCGCCGGCGCTACCGGTCAGCGGAAGCAGACAGCGCTGTGCGAATTGCAATTTCTCATGCAACTCTGCGCGTGGCGTTGACCCAGGTCGCGGAGACGCCGCTCAATGCGCGGGAGCGATCCCTGGCCCGCGAGCGGTCTCAAAAGCAGGCGGCGTGCGCCGCGAAAATGAGCAAAATCGGGGAAGACGCGCGGCAAATGGCGCTTGCGGGAGGTCACCACTGCTGATACTGTACAGGTAATCAGTAGCCATGGCCCACGAAGATATCGGCGAATCTGTTTGCGAGTTTGTCGGTGAGTCTGTTGGCGAGTCCGTTGGCGAGTCTGTCGCCGAGTTCGTCTGCGAATTCGAGCACTGTGACGATCAGGTGTTTGCTCGGGAAGCTCGAGCGGCGGACGAAGGTGCAGCAGCGAGGGTTGAGGAGACGCCGCACTGGGTCTCGATGCGCGCAGCCGCGGCCGAGGCGCAGCGAACTGCTCGCAAGCAGCGCCAGCGCGAGGCGTACCAGCGTGAAAAGGCACGCCGCGCGAACGACCCGCGCCTGCAACAGCTGAAGCTGCAGCAGAAGGAAGCGGCGAAGGCGCGCCGGCGCGAGCACTACGAGCGCGTGAAGCAGCATCGCAAGGCCGCCAAGGCTGCCGGCAAGGCTGTGCGCTCTGCAGAGCGCGCCAGTGCGGAGAGCTCGGAGCGAGCGTTCTTCGCCAAAGGGCGCGTGCGCAGGCCGAAGTCGGAGTTGAGCCGGGAGGCGCAAGAGCTCAGCTCGGCGGGCGTTTCTCCTGCGAGCTTCCTGGACGCGGTTGCCGCCAACGACATCCGCTGAGCGGCGGATCTGCTTCGGGTTCGCGCCTGCTCAATTGGGGCAGATAAGCCCGAGACTCGCAAGCCGGAAGCGCAGCGCCTCGGGCGCTCAGAAGCGCAGCGCCTTGGGCGCTCAGAAGCGCAGCGC
>JAICTU010000635.1 GCA_025936205.1 Polyangiaceae bacterium
CCCCGATTTCTCGAGGGTAGAGTCTTCATTCGTCCCGGATACAATCTGCCGCGGAGACCGGGACGAGAAGGCGCGATGACGTCCCTCCGCACTACGTCCGCGCCGGCTTTGGCCCGAGCACATTAGCTCCGAATCGCGTATCCAGACAAGAAGGGCTTCTTGCCGTTTCAGAGTACGGAATTTAGCCTCTGAACTTTCGAATTGCGTCGCCGTCTCGGGGGCGGCGCTACATTGGCAGGTTCGTGTGGAACCGCACGACCACCGCGAAGGACCCGCTGACCGGCAAGATCAAGCAGGTTGATCGTCCCAAGGAGGATTGGGTGGTTCAGGAGCGCCCAGACATCCGAATTGTCTCGGACGAGGACTGGGCTGCGGCGCAGCAGCGCTGGCAAGAAATCGACGGGGTCTTCCCGACGAAACGCCGCAAGAAGGGTTTCGAAGGCAAGCAGCGAAGCTACGTCGAGTCACACCCGAATCATCTGCTGTCCGGCAGCCTCAAGTGCGGGACCTGCGGCGGGGCGATCGGACTCGTGAGCGGGAAGGGCAGCGGCTATTACGGCTGCCTCAATGCCTCGCGACGCGCGTGCGAGAACAAGGTGCTCATCGCACGCAACCGTCTCGAAGAGAGGTTCGTCGCGGTGCTGAACGAGAAGTGCCTCAACCCCGAGCTCTTGGAACAGGTCTACGAGCGAACCGCCGTGAAGGTGAAGGAACTCTTCGCCCACATCCCCGAGGAGCTGCGCCTCAAGAAGATCGAGCTGAACCGCGCCGAGACCCGCGTCCACAACTTCATCGAGTTCATCGCGAGCGGTCGCGCCAGCCCATCGCTTGCTGACGCCCTAAGCCAAGCCGAGCAGCAAGTGAAGGCGCTGTCGACCGACGTGCAGAGCATGGAGGCTGCCAAGGACCATGCATTCACCCCGCCACCCCGCGCATGGATCACCGATCGTGTCGGGAAACTGAACCACCTACTCGCCAAGCGGACCGAGAAATCGGCTCTCGCGCTTCGGCGGCTGACAGGGTCGGTGACCCTGTCGCCGCAGAAGCCCGAGGTCGGCAAGCCCTACTATCGGGTGAGCTGCAAATTCGACAGCCTCTCGCTGCTCGCGGAGGACGGTTCGAATTTATTGCATTGGTGGAGGCGCCGGGAATCGAACCCGGGTCCGCAAGGCATCCGTGCAACCTTCGTTCACGTGTGTAGCCGGTGCAATCCGCCGGCAGATTTCATGGATTCGGCCATAACCTAGCCGCCAGAGTTTTCTCACCCCGCCGCCCTGATGGCGCAACGGCGGGACCAGCCTTAGTGATTGCGCCCTTCCGTTACCAAGACAATCTCACGGTTGGACGGCTTCGTGGTTTTTTAGGCCGCGAGAGCGATTGCGTTATCGTTCGCAGTTAACGTTTGCTTGGCTTTTTAGGTAGTCCAAACGCTACCACACGCAGACTGCTCTTCAGTCCCCACGTCGAAACCGATCGCCCCCAAATCTCCTTTGCTGCGGGCAACCTAGCCTCGAAGCCGAGGGTGTCAAGCGGTGCTCTTCGGCAATCGCTCATCTCGCTCTTCGAGCTGGTTCCCGATGAGATGCCATGTTCGGGAGGTATGTCGCGCTCTCATTTTTAACTGGACAAGAGTTCAGTGTTTGCTACATTCCTCTCATGTGGGGCCGGGGGGAACAGAACCAAGGGGGGCAGTCGCGGGAACTGAGCAAACCAAGCAAGCCGAGCGAGCTGAGCGGAGCCGGGACCGAAGACGTGCTGGATGCCGCTCTGTTTGCGCTCTCACGGGAGGATGCGGCGCTTCGTCTGCGACTGGGCCAGGCACTGGAGGTGCTGCAGCGAGTGGGGCATTGCTTTGCATTGGGCTTCTCGTCGTGTGCGGCGTACGCGCTGGAGCGATGTGCTCGCAGCGCGCGCTGGGTGGAAGCTGCGCGCTGTCTGGCGCGCAGGCTCGAGGGGCTTGCGGCGTTTCGCCGCGCGCTGGCGCTGGGCGAGCTCACCTGGAGCGCCGCGGAGATCGTGGC
Source organism: Polyangiaceae bacterium (assembly GCA_025936205.1). The sequence continues at coordinate 2,022 of JAICTU010000635.1, forward strand.
GGGTGTCGCGCGCGACTCGGATGAAGCAGAATGGCTCGACAGGGCTCGTCGCCACACGGTGCGAGAGCTGCGTGAGCTCGTGCGTACGAGCGGGCAGCACGCGGAGGGGGAGCCGCAGAAAGGGGAGGAGAGGGGGGGAACTTTTCTTCCAGGTTGCGCCCCGCGCGTCGCAACTGGGGAAAGGATGGACTGCGATGACGCGGACGATGAAGAGTCTTGCGTCCTGACCTGCACCGTGAACCAAGAAGATGCCTGGGTTTTCGAGTCGACCCGCCGCCTGTTGGAGCAGCTCGGCACCACCGGCACGGATGCACAAGTCGAGGCGTTGCTCGCCGAAGCGCAGGAAACAATGCTCGCCCAGCTGCCGCGCGGATCGATCGATGTCGACGCCTGCGAGCGTCTAGACGCGACGGAACTGCGTTGGCGAGAGCAACTGAGAGCCTGGCAAGACGAAGCCGAACGGCGCTGTGAAGCGCCGCGTGCCGCACCGCAAAACTTTCCGGCGATGGGTGAGCTGTCCATGGCCGCGGCCGGCGGCTGCGCCACCCTCGAGGGGCTTTCAGCCAGTGAGCTCGACGAGCACATCCGCGAGCTGTCGCGCGCGCTGGCGGGGCATGAGCTCGTCTTCTCGCAACGGCTGCTGGCGTTTCATCATGCCGATGGCTGGCGCCGTCTCGGCTACGCTACCGAAGCGCAGTATGCGCGCGAGCGGCTCGGAATTTCGCGTTCGTCTCTGGTTGCACGGCGCTCCCTCGCTGCGAGGCTCGAGGCGCTCCCCGCCGTCAGGGAGGCGCTCGGCTCGGCAGAGATCGGGGTCGAAGCCGCGCTGCAGCTCGTGAGGATCGCTACGCCGCGCACCGAAAGCGCCTGGCTCGCCCGGGCGCGGCAGCGGACCATGAAGCATCTGCGCGAGGAGGTCGCGGCTGCCCTCACGGCGGTGCGGTTCTCCGGTGAAGCCGATTGCCTGCCGCCCGAAGAGGCGGAGCTCGACGCCTATGCGGAGCTGGAGCGCGCGGTCCTGAGCGGCGACTGTGCCTCGGGTTCCATCCGCCTTTCGGCGGCCCCGCTGCGTCGCTATTGCGTGCAGCCGGAATTGCCGGAGCGTCGGGCCTGGCAGCGCATGCTCGGCAGTCTCGCGACGTTTCTCGGCAGCGGCGGCATCCAGATGTCTGCGGGGCGCGTGCCTTATGTGCTCGCGAGCGCCGGGCGGGTCGAGCTGCGCCTGCGGATGTCGCGCGCCAAGTTCCGCTGGTGGCGCGGGCTAGAGGCGCAGGCTCGGCGCTGGTTGCCGCGCGGAATGAGTTGGCTGCGCTTCATGTGCCTCTGTGTTTGGCACGCCTGGCGTCACCTGCTGGGGGTCAGCGGCGAGTACGGCGGCATCTACCTGCGCGATGGCTACCGCTGTCGCAGCCCGGTGTGCTGCCGGCGCGATGTCACGCCACATCACCTGCGTTTCCGGTCTCGAGGCGGTGGAGATGAGCCCGGCAACCTCGCGACGGTGTGCAGCTGGTGCCATCTCTTCGGCATCCACGGCGGCAGGATCCGTGCGGAAGGCACGGCTCAGCACATCCGGTGGGAACTGGGTCCCACCGGAGAGCCATGCCTCGTCGTGGATGGGCGCGACCGGGTCGCTGCCTGATCCTAAGGAATCAGCGGAGGGCGAGCGGGTTGCCCGAGAGCGCGCCCACGGCCGGTGGGGCCATGGTCGTCGTCGGAAAGAGCTGCTGCACGATCTTGGTGAGCCCTTCGACGAGCTTCGGCTTCATGCCGATGCCAGTGGAATGGGGCCATGAGAAGCCTTGTGCCGCCTGGATGTTGTTGCACGAGAACGAGATCAAGAGCTCGTAGGGCGGCATGTTGACCTGCGGGCTCCAACCGAGTCCGAGCTCGGCGTAGTTGCACGGCTGGTGCTCGAGCTGGAAATTGTCCTCGTCACCCAGCAGTTTGCCGAGCTCTTCCCGCAGATCCGGGTCGGCGATCTGCGCGGTACCTAGCACGCGCCGATCGTGGAAGCGGAACTCCTGCGCTTGAGCTTGTTGCGTCGGCAGAGCGGGCGTCGGCAATAGGCCGGGCGGCAATAGGCCGGGCGGCAGCAGCTGCTGCAACGCGGGCGCCGCTTGTTGCGCCCACTGCTGAATCTGGGGCGGAATGAGATTGGGAAGTCCAGCGGCCGCGGGAGCACCCGCTTGTTGCGCCGGCGGTTCATAGTTCTGCAGGCGCAGCATGGTGGCGCCCGAGTTCTTGAGGGTGTCGAAGGGCGCTGCGGGATGGGCAGCGCAGCCCAGAGCGAGGCAACCAAGGACCAATAATCTCATGACTGCAGCGCTAGCAGTCTTTGCCCC
>JAICTU010000652.1 GCA_025936205.1 Polyangiaceae bacterium
CGCGCTGAACGCCTCGATGCCCTCGCTGAGCGGCATCAGACCGGCGCGCGCGAGCCGCACGTACGCGCGACCGCGCGCGATGGTGAGCGCGCGTCGCTCGCTCGACTCCGTCTTCAGAGCAGCGAGCTCGTCGCGCAGCTGCTCCGTGTCGTCGTTCAGATCGCTCGCGCCGGCCTGCTCGGGCGGCAGCGCTCCTCGCCCGAGCGACTCGTTCGCGGGCGCGCCGAGCGCACTGCCCGCGAGCAGGCCGCATGCGATCGCCCAGCGTTGACGTGCCTTCATGGATCGCATCTCCTCAGGCCGCGAGCAGCCGCTTCAAGTTGAGATGCGCCGAAAACGCCCCCAGCAGGCCGCCCAGGCCAATCAAGCCCAGCATGGCGTACCAGGGCAAGAAGCGCGGCGGCGCGCCGAGCAGCAGGGAAAGCTCGCTGTCGAAACGCGCGTGCGCTGCCAGGAACAGCACAATTACTACCATCAACGCGCCAGCTGCGCCGAGCATGCCCTGCGCGGCGCCCTCGATCACGAACGGGGCGCGCACGTAGTCGTCGGTCGCGCCGACCACCTTCAACACCTGCACCTCGATGCGCCGGCGCTGCAAGCTGAGGCGGATGGTCGAGCCCACCACGCTGACCACCGTACCGAGCACGACCAGCGACAGCACCGCAGCCGCGGTCAACGCCGAGCTCAGCACCGAGGCCAGCTTCTCGCCCCAGGCTTCGTAGGTCTCCACGGCCTCGACTTTGGGCAAGAAGCGCAGCTTCTCCGCCATGCGGCTCAGCGCGCCCGAGTGCTCCGGATCCTGCACGCGTACTTCCAGAGACGCCGGGAACGCCTCCGGGGGCAAGGCCGCGAGGATCTCGTCGCCGCTCTGCAGCAGTTCTTCGCGCGCAGCTTCACTCGTCACGCGATCGACGCGCACCACACCTCGCGTCTTCTGCAGGGCCTGCGCGATCGCGTCGACCTCCGCCGGCTCTGCGTTGGGTTGCAAGTAGACGGACGCCCTGCCGTTGTGCGACCAGCGCGCGCGCAGATCCTGTACATTTGCTACCACGAGCAACGCGGTGGCCAGGCAGATGAATGCCACCCCCACGCTGAACACGCTCGACAGCTGGAGCTGCCAGTCGTGACGTCCTCCTCGCAGAGCTCGCTGCCACGCATTCATAGATGTTTCGGACTGTTCTGAGGCATCAACCGTTGTTTGCCGTCACGCCCAAGCCGCCCGGTACGTCCAGCGCCTGGCCGTCATCGAGCACGATGACCCGGCGCGGTCGTATGTCGAGCAGACTGCGATCGTGCGTAGCAAACAATACGGTCACCCCCGTATCGTTGATATCCTCGAACAGCCCCAAAATATCGACCGCCAGCTGCGGATCCAGGTTGCCGGTCGGCTCATCGGCGAGAATCAACGCGGGCTCTCCCACGATCGCACGCGCGATGGCCACGCGTTGTTGCTCACCGCCCGACAGTGTCCCCGCGAGCTCTTGCCCGCGTCCAGACAGCCCGACGCGGTCCAGAACCTCGACGATGCGGCTCTGGATCATGCGGCGAGGTACGCTCAGGACCTCCAGTGGAGGCGTCAGATTTTCGGCGATGGTCCAGTTCGGAACGAGCCGGAAGTCTTGAAACACGACGCCGATGTTGCGCCGCAGGTACGGCACCGAGTCGCTGGTCAGATTGCCGACCTCTCGACCCATGAACAACACGCGCCCTGCGTCCACCGTCTGGTCCGCGTAGATCAGCCGCAGCAGCGTGCTCTTTCCTGCCCCCGAAGGCCCGGTCACGAACACGAACTCTCCGCGCTCGATCTGCAGGTTCAGGCTGCGGAAGACGCTGGAGCGTTCACGGAACGCTTTGTAGACGTTCTCGAAGACCACCAGCGGGCGGCGCGCCGCCGAAGCGTCAAAACGCTTACCTGAGCGCAGAAAGGCGCCCAATGTACGATTCCTCGAGTCTGCGCCCATCCTCGTGAGTAAAGCAGCGGCGCCGAAACCCGACCAAGTTTTTTTAGCGGCAGCGCCGAGATTGCCGTTGATCGCTGGATAGGAGGACGAATGAAGATCGCAGCGTTGGCTCGCCAGGCGCGGGAGAGCTTGGGCAAGGGTCTCGAAGCTCTACAGGCAGGAGACGCGCCGGAACGGTTGCTGGCCGTGGCGCAGCCGCTCGCCCAGGCGATGGGCACGCTCGTCGAGATGGAAGCAGCGCCGCCGGCGCTCGCGCGCAAGGCCTCGGAGTCCGTGCTCGCGGCGTTGCGCGAGGCGCTCGGGCTGTTGCAGTTGCCACAGAACGCCCAGTTGCCGGCGGCGGAAGCCGGTATGGAATCGGTTGCCGAGGCGCTCGGTCTGGTGAAGCAGATCTTCGAGAGCACCGACGGCATGTCGAGCGCGATGGGCGGCAAGACGCAGCTGGCATCGACTCAGCTGGCGGGAACGCCCGCCGCTGCCCCGCTGGCTCCAGCAACGGCAGCCCCCGCGCTCGCCGCGAAGCACGCCGCAAAGAAGGAAGCTGTCGAAAAGGCAGAACCCGTCGCGGCTCCGGCAGCGATACCCGAGGAAGTGCAGAAGGAATTGGAGGCTCCGCTGCGTGCGGTAGAGGCTGCCCTCGGCGCACACAGTGCGACCAACTTCTACAAAGGGCTCGCGGCGGGAGACATCGTCGCCTCGGGAGGACTGTTCATCGCCACCTATCAGGTGCCCGATGTCGGTGAGCCCTTGCTGCTCAAGATCACCATGCCGGGAGGCTACGCCTTCGAAGCCAAAGGCGTCGTCGCCTGGCGTCGTGATGTGCGGGTGTCCTCCACCTCTCCCGGAGAGACACCGGGTTTTGGCGCGCAATTCAGCGAGATCAGCGATGAAGGGCGCGGGCTGATCCAGCGTTACGTTCGAAATCGCGAGCCGCTCTTCCACGATGACGCCTGAATGCGCAATGAAAATTGGCGGAGGGCCACACGAAGTGCTAGGCGCACGCCCATGAGGATCTCGAGCCTTTGGCTAGCAGCAGGTATCCTGGTTGGCTGCATGCCGATGGGGGCGCCGGCTCAGCAGATCAATGACGTCGCGCGCGACGTGAACGTGGCCACGCGCTTCGGCCGCATGGATGTGGCCATGGAGCACACCAGCGAAGCGCATCGCGGTGAGTTCATGCGCACCCGCGCTGACTGGGGCAAAGACATCCGCGTGCTCGACGTCGAGCTCAGCAAGCTGGAGCTGAAGAAGACGGACTCCGCCGAGGTCTTCGTCGACGTGAGCTGGGTGCGCATGGATGAAGGCGTGCTGCGCTCGACGCGCCTGAAGCAGACCTGGCTGAACAACGGCGATGACTGGCAGATCGACGCCGAAGAGCGCTTGAGCGGCGACGTCGGACTGCTCGGAGAAAACGTCGTGGTGCTGCACCCCGACGCTCCGCGCGACGTGCACTTCCCCGTGAAGACGCTCGGGCAAACCCGCGACTGAGTTCACAGCTGGCCCACAGCTGACGAACTCCGGCGCGGCACTCGCGTGCCGCCGTCTTCGGAGTTCAGCTCGCTGGGGAGGGCTCCGGCAGCTCCGGAGCCCGAGGCTCAGGACTTACCCTGACGAGCGGCGCGCGTCTCTTCGGCGCGACGCGCCTCGCGGGCCTTCTTCTTGGCCTGCGCCTTGCGCTGACGAGTCTTATTGGTGTTGCGGCTGTCGAATCGACCCATGTCCGTATCTCCGAAAAAAGGGACGGCCCCCTTACCACACCGCAGCCCCCGTTGCACCCTTTGTAAGCCAATGGGCCAATTTGCCCGGCTAGGGTGGTCATCATCAGAGGATCAGGGCTCGGCCCCGAACGGACCCCCAGCGACGCCAGGACCGCCCACCGCACGCTCCAACCGCCCAGCGCCCCGATACGCCGCCCAGCCCCACTCAGCAGAGGCCCGGCCCTGAGGAATCCCCGCGAAGCGGGCGCGAAAGAGCCCGTGATCCCCTGGCGTTCACCGGCCGCGCAGCTTGCGCGGGACTGCTGTGCGGCGCTGAAGCATTCTGAGGCCTTCGGCGGAGGGGTTCTGCGCTCGCAAATCGAAGTTTCCATGGAAACCTCGATTTGTACGGCGCGGGGGACCTGGCGAGCTGCTCCGACGGAGCGGATGCCGGCCTGGGCACGACGCCGCCGCACGGACCCTCCCCGCTGCTGGTCTCGCTCTTTTCGCGATGAATTCGTGGGGATCTCTCAGGGCCCGGCCCAAAACC
>JAICTU010000613.1 GCA_025936205.1 Polyangiaceae bacterium
AGCCAGGGGCGAGCTTCCCCCGAGCAGCGGCGCGAGCTCGATGCCCTGGTGTTCGAGCTGTATCAGCTGGACGCAGAGGAGCGCGCGCTGGTGACGGGCTGGCATAGCGAAGCCGCGCCGCGCCCGCGCGCAGGGCGCTGACGCCTCAGGCGATCAGCGCAGCGACCACTTGCCGCCGCCGCGACACGCCATGAACAGAAACAGAAAAGCATACACGAGCGCCAGCTCGCCCTGGTTGACGGCGGGCCAGAAACGTTCGCCCCATGCCAGCTTCCAGTGAAACTGAGTGTAGGCGACCGCCATGGTGCCGCTCGCGAGAAACGCCGCCAGGCGTGTGTGGAAACCGAGCGCGATGGCGAACCCACATACGAGCTCGATGATGCCGCCGATCCACACCTGAGAGCCGAAGGCGGGTTGATGTGCCGAGTGGAAGCCGAAGATCTTCTGCGCGCCGTGAAACGCGAACAGCAGGCCAGCCACGATGCGCAGCAGTGAGTAGGTGATTTCGGTGGGTGGGTTGGTGAGACGAGCAAACACGGGCTAACGCAGAGCTGCCTTTCGACGCGCACACTAGGCGAGCGCGCCGCGCGCCCGCCAGCAATTTCCCCGGCGGAATGCTGGGGCACTTGACAACAATGGCGCTGGCGAGCAGGCTTTGGCCAACAACGAATGGCGGTGGAGTCCGCCGACAACCGTTGCCGGCTTTCTGGGTCGGCAACCAATGACTCCTACGGTAGCACCAGTCCCTGTCACTGGCGCCGTAGGCTTCTCACTCGGGACCACGGCGCCTACAGCAGGCATCGAAGTCCGATGGGAAGAAGAGTCACGATGTATTCCAAAGTAGAGGCCGAGGTAGAGGCCGAGGCCCGGGCATGAGACGGCGCGCGGAAGCTCTCGTGCAATGGGTGGGCCTGGGCATCGCGGTGGGCATCGCCTGCGGCTGCGCCTCGGCGCTGTTCTTGGCGCTGCTGGAGCGAGCCACGAGCTTTCGCGGGCAGCACGAGTGGCTGGTGTATTGCTTACCATTGGCGGGTTTGCTGATCGGGCTCGCCTACGAGCGCTGGGGCAAGCCGATCCGGGGCGGCAACAACCTGATCATCGACACCATTCACGAGGGTCGGTCCGAGCTTCCGCTGCGCATGGCGCCGATGGTGCTGATCGGCACGGTGCTCACCCACGTGTTCGGAGGCAGCGCCGGCCGTGAAGGCACCGCCGTGCAGATGGGCGCGAGCCTGGCGGACTGGATCGCCCATCGCCTGCGTGTCCGGCGCGAAACGAGGCTTCAGTTGCTGGCGGCAGGGATCGCGGGCGGTTTTGGCTCGGTCTTCGGCACGCCGATCGCCGGCACGATTTTCGGCCTGGAGGTGGTGTGCATCGGGCGCCTCGAGTACGACGCGCTCGCGCCGGCGCTGGTCTCCGCGCTCGTGGGTGATTATGTCACGCGGGCGCTCGGTATCCAGCACACCATCTACCCCAAGCTGCTACCCGTCGAGCTGACCCCGCTCATGCTGCTGAAGCTGGGGCTGATCGGTATGGCGATGGCGCTGGCCACCATGGCCTTTGTGGAGCTGACCCACCGCCTCAAATGCTTGCTGGAGGCGCGGATCCACAAGCTCGCGTACCGAATGTTTCTGGGCGGCCTGCTGGTGATCCTGCTCTGGAAGCTGGTCGGCACGAGCGACTACCTGGGGCTCAGCGTCCCCTTGCTCGAACGCGCCTTCGTGGAGCCGGGGTTGCCGGCGCCGGCCTTCGCCGCGAAGATTGTATTTACCGCCGTCACCCTGGCCAGCGGCTTCCTGGGGGGGGAAGTCACCCCTCTGTTTGTCGTCGGCGCCACGCTCGGCAACGTGCTGGCGCGCTGGCTCGCGCTGCCGATCTCGCTCGGTGCCGGGGTAGGCATTGCGGCGGTGTTCGGCTCCGCAGCGAATACGCCGCTGGCATTGTCTGTGATGGCAGTGGAGTTGCTCGGCTCTGCCGGGTTCCCACACGTCTTGATCGTCACGGTGACGGCCTATCTCCTCTCCGGCCACCGCAGTATTTACCCCGCGCAACGCATCCTGCGCCGCAAGCAGGGCGGCTTTCTCGGCCGCGCGGTGGCCCTGCGAGACCTGGACGCCTCGGACGCCGCGCCAGGGGCGGAGCCGGCGTCTCCCGCGGGTGACGCCGGCGGCGGCGGAGCAGGCTCCGGCTGAGCGCTGTTGCAGCGGCCGCGCGCGCGCTTTATAGCGGAGGGGGCACTCGTGAAACCGCGCTTGTTCAGCTTCGACATCTTCGGCACGGTCGTCGATTGGCGTCGGGGGTTGGAGTCCGACCTCCAGCGGATCGGGGTCACGCTCGGTCAGCACGGTTTCGATCGCATCGTCGATGTGCAGGGTGCCGACCAGCAGGCGAGCTTTCGCCCGTATCGCGAGATCACCGCCCGCAGCCTGATCGGGGTGCTCGGCGTGTATCCGGGCGACGCCGAGCGCATCGGTCGCGAACTCGGCCGCTGGCCGGCATACAGCGACTCCGCCAGCGGGCTCTCAGCGCTGATGCAACTCGCCCCGTGTGTGGCAATGACGAACAGTGACCGTGAGCACGGGGTCGACGTGCAAGCGACGCTGGGGCTGTCGCTCTCGCACTGGATCTGCGCCGAAGAGGTGGGCGTGTACAAGCCGGATCCGGGGTTCTGGCACGCCGTCTCGCAGCGGCTCGATGTGCCGCTCGATCGCTCCTGGTGGCATGTGTCGGCCTATGCCGACTACGACCTGGAGATCGCGGGGGCGCTCGGCTTGACGCGTGTGTTCGTCGAGCGGCCTCACCGGCGTTCCGGCCCCGCCGACTACACCGTACGCGACCTGAACGAGCTCGCTCAACTCGCGGCGCGCTCCCGCTAGCAGGGGCGCCCAGAGCTTCGGCGGCGCCGTTGCATCACGGATGCCGCATCGGATAGCGTGCTGGCCGGATGGCGGTGGCAGCTCGGAAGCGCGCGCGCACGGCAGCCGGCTTCATCGTGCTCATGGGCGTGGTCGCCATGTTTGGCGATATGACCTACGAGGGAGCCCGCGGCCTCATCGGTCCCTATCTGGCGCTGCTCGGTGCGAGCGCGACAGCCGTCGGTTTCGCCGCAGGCCTGGGGGAGTTTCTGGGTTATGGCTTGCGCTTGCTCAGCGGCTGGGCGGGAGATCGCACGCGCGCCTACTGGCCGCTGGTGATCGCGGGCTATGCGCTCAATCTGGTGGCGGTGCCGGGCCTGGCCCTGGTCGGCAGCTGGCAGGCGGCAGTCGCGCTGCTGCTGCTGGAGCGGGTGGGCAAGGCCGTGCGGAGTCCCGCGCGCAGCACCCTGATCTCGTTTGCGGCGCAGGAAGTGGGCGTCGGAAAGGGCTTCGCGATCGATGAGGCTCTCGATCAGCTCGGCGCCGTGGCAGGCCCCTTGCTCACGGCGTTTGCGATCTGGGTGATGCGCGGCGAGCCCGCCAGCGAACGGTACCGCTGGGCGTTTGCAGTGCTGCTCCTGCCGGTGCTCGGCAACCTGGGCTGTGTGTGGTTCGCTCGCCGCCGGTTTCCGACCCCGGAGAGCTTCGAGACCCGTCGCGCCGCCGAGCAGGCCGATCTCGGCGGCCTGTTCCGCTGGTACGTGCTGGCCGTGATGTTGATGGGTCTGGGCTTTGCTGACTGGGCCCTGATCGCGTACCACATGACCCAACACGCGGTGTTCGAGCTGGGGACGCTGCCTCTCGTGTATGCGGGGGCCATGGCGGTGGACGCGCTGGCAGCGCTGGCCTTTGGCGCGCTGTTCGACGGCTTCGGCGTGGGTGTGCTGGCGCTGAGCACGCTGCTTTCGGTCGGTTTCGTGCCGCTGCTGTTCCTGGGAGCGTCGAGGGCGGAGCAATTGCTGGGGGCAATCTGCTGGGCCGTGGGCATGGGCGCGCAGGACTCGATCTTCAAGGCAGCGATCGCGAAGCTGGTGGACAAGGCACGGCGTGCGCGGGCGTATGGGGCCTTCTTCGCCTTGTTCGGCCTGGCATGGTGGCTGGGCAGCACCTTCATGGGCTGGCTCTACGGGCGCAGCTTGACGTGGCTGGTCGCGTTCTCCATGGCAACCCAGCTGCTGGCGATACCGATCTTTCTGGTGATCGGTCGAAAGTTGAAGCGCCACTCCGCATGAATGCCACCGGCATCGTCATCTTCGCGCTGACGTATCTGTTGATCTCCACCAAGCGCCTGCGCTGGCTGGCATTGGATCGACCTGCCGCGGCCCTGCTCGGGGCCGTCGCATGCGTGGCCGCGCGGGTGCTCTCACCGGCGCAGGCGCTCGCGGCGGTCGACGGATCGACGCTGCTGCTCCTGTTCGGCATGATGGGTATGGGCGCCTTTCTGGCGCTCGACGGCTGCTTCGAGCAGCTCGAGCAGCGCCTGTCGGCGCGCGCGGGCACCCCGGCTCGGTTGCTCGGCTACGTGCTCTGGGGCTCGGGCTTTGCCAGCGCGCTGATCACCAACGACGCCGTGTGCGTACTGGGCGCGCCGCTGGTCGTGCGCATGATCCAGCGGCATCGCTTGCCGCCGCTCCCCTTCCTGCTCGCGCTGGCGACCGGCGCCAATACTGGCAGCGTCGCCACGCTGGTCGGGAACCCGCAGAACATGCTGTGCGGCTTGCTGGGGGGCCTCAGCTATCGCGAGCACCTGGTGCTGCTGCTGCCGGTCGCGCTGGC
>JAICTU010000840.1 GCA_025936205.1 Polyangiaceae bacterium
AGCACTCCGTCCGATGCTTCCGCCTTCCAGGCGGCGAGATCCTCGAAGCCATCGATCTCGACAGCGCCGTTGCCAGCCGCAGTCGCCGGCGCTGCGCCGCCCGAAGGAGCCCGCGGCGCCGCGCACCCGACGGGCACCAGACCCACGAGCACCAGACCCACGAGCACCAGCGCCCCGAACAGCTCCCCGATCCTGCGCTGGGCGGCGAACTCGGCCGCGGGCGCGACTGCCAGAGAACCACGCAGCATGCGCGAGAGGGCCCGCCTCATCCTTTCACACTCCCCGCGAGCAAGCCTTGCAAGTAGTAGCGCTGCAGCGACAAGAACACGATCAAGACCGGGAGCAGCGTGATCACGGCGCCGGCCATCATCAGCTCCCGATCCTGCACGTGCTCGCGAGATAGCGCGGCCAGGGCGAGTGGCAGAGTGTACAGGTCATCATTGCTGAGCGTGATGAGCGGCCATAAGAAATCGTTCCAGGAGCCCAGGAAGCTGAACAGCGCCAGGGTCACGACGACGGGCGTGAGCGCAGGCAGAACGATGGAAACAAACGTACGCAGTTCCCCTGCGCCATCGATGCGCGCGGCTTCGAGCAACTCGTCCGGAATGGACAGCGCATACTGGCGCACCAGAAAAATCCCAAACACGCTGGCCAGGGAAGGCACCAGCACCGCTGCATAGGTATCGACCAAACCGAGGCTCTTGAGCAGCAGGAACAGCGGGATCATCGCCACCTGCCCCGGAATGATCAGCGCACCGAGCAGCGCCTGAAATAGCCGATCGCGCCCGCGAAAACGCAGCTTGGCGAAGGCGTAGCCCGCCGTGACGTTGAACAGCAGCGAAAACGCGGTCGAGAGGCTCGCGAGCAGCAGGCTATTTTCGAAGCGCCGGTCCATGCCCGCATGCGAGAACAGCTTCTCGTAGTTGTCCCACGTCGCCCCGTGCGGCAAGAAAGGCGGCGGGAAGGAGCTCGCTTGTCCTGCCGGCATGAACGAGACGGACACCATCCAGAGCAACGGCGCGGCGGAAGCCAGCGCAGCGGCGAGCAGGACCGCATTCAGGGCCAGCACCGCGAGCTGCTTCTTCATGGCTGGCTCCCACGGCGCGCGAAAGCGAGCTGCACGCGCGTGACCAAGAACAAGATAAAGAACAGCACGAAGGCCACCGCCGAGGCCGAACCCAGGTTCCACCAGCGGAAACCCTGCTCGTACATGAAATAGAGCACGCTCGTCGTGCTCTCGAGCGGCCCGCCCTGTGTCATCACGTAAGGCTCGGCAAAGAGCTGGAAGTAACCGGCGATGGTCAGGATGCCGACGAGCAGCAACGTGGGCGCGAGCGACGGCAACGTCACGTACCAGAGCTGCGCCAGGCGTCCGGCTCCGTCGATGCGCGCAGCCTCGTACAAGTCTTCCGGGATGCTCTGCAGCGCAGCCAGAAAGATCACCATGTTGTAGCCGAAGTTCTTCCAGACCGCGAACAGCGCGATGGCGGGCATGGCCCAGCGCGGATTGCCGAGCCAATCGATCTGAGGCAACCCGAGCGAGCCGAGCGCGTAGTTGATCAGCCCGTAACGCGTGTGCAACAGGTACACCCAGATCACGGCCACCGCCACCAGCGTGGTCACCACCGGCGCGAACAGGGCGGTGCGGAACACG
>JAICTU010000281.1 GCA_025936205.1 Polyangiaceae bacterium
AAGGTGGCGTCTGGATTGTGCCAGCTGGGCTTTCGCGCTGCGGACATCCACGCCGTGATCGCGGAGCTCCGGCAGCAGGGCGAGCTCGCCGCGGCCGCGCCGCAACAATGGCTCCGCGAAGCGTTGCAGCGCCTGCATCGAGCTCCAGCGCGCCATCGTTGAGAGCAGCGGCGCCCGAACCCCGGCACTCCTCGGCCCCCCGGCGCACGTGATGCGCGCCCGACGCCGCGATCCGAAACCGCCCGCGGCGCCCCGAAACGTACGCAGGGCGCGACCGGTGCCGTTCGAAGCCCCGAAGCCGGACGGCACCTATCGACCCCGTGCGGCCCGCCACGGCCCCGCGCGGCTTCGTGCAATGCTGGCGCCCGGCTTCGGGCATCGCCGTACAGGTGAGCAGCGCTGTCCGCACCGAGATGTGACGAATCCTCAGGCTGGGGCCCCAGCGCGCAGCGCCCGCGCCGCGCGGGCGGAGGCGGGGCCCCACGCGGGATGTGGGGTCTGCCCCAGACCCCCGAAGAAAATCAGTTAGGCCGGTCGAGCGAGAAGCCGTCGCCTTCCCAGCCCAGCACGCCGCCATCCAGGAAGGCGACGGGGGTGCCGCCGGCGGCCAGCTCGCCTGCGAGCGCCTTGGAGTCTGCGCCGGTACGGCAGTAGAGCACCGGTGGTACGGCCAGCTCCATCAGCTCCTCCAGCCGCGTTTCGATCTGATCGCGCGGCACGTTGATGGCGCCGGCGATGTGAGCGCGCTGATACACCTCGGCGGGACGGATATCGACCAGGCAGATCTGCTTTTGCTTGGCCAGCTGCGCCACTTCCTTGGGCTTCAGTGCGCCAGCAGGACGCGGCAGCACCGGTTCCAGTAGCTCCGCGAGCTGAGCCTTCTTCAGCGCACCGGCCTTGCCGGTGACGGGGCGCCCCTGGTGGAACACCAGGAACGTGGGCACCGACTGAATGCCCAGCTGCCGCGCCAGGTAGGGAGACTGATCGATGTCGACCGTCAGCACCTTGGCACGACCGGCGTATTCCTGCGCCAACGCCTGCAGCTCGGGCTCGACCACCTTGCACGGACCGCACCAGGTGGCCCCGAACTCCAGAAGTACCGGCAGCTCGCTCACGAGCACCTCTCGTTCGAAGTCCTTTTCAGTGACCTGCTGCAACTTCATGCTTCTCCTTTAGCTCCGGGACCTGGCCTCGCCAAGCGCTACCAGCGCAGAGCCCCGGCTTCCACCAGGCCGCGCCCGGTCCGCTCCCAGGCTCGCGCCGAGCCCGTAGAGCGCGGCGCAAGTGAGCCCGATGCTCGCGGCCGCCACGGCGAACGGCAGCACATGCTCGGTGCGAGCCACTGTCGCGAGCCCACCGCCCCAGGACGGCACCCCGGCGGGCAGACCCAGTCCCACGAAGCTCAGGGCGGCTTCGAGGCCGATGAGCGCGCTGGCCCCTTGCAACAGATTCACCGACAAGGGCCGGATCAGGCGCGGCACGACGTGAGCACGCAGCTGCCAGCGCCGCGAAGCGCCGAGCGCGCGCGAGGCCTCCACGAAGTCTCCCAGCAGCGCCTGCAGCAGCTCGGCCCGCACCAGCTGCGCCACCTCGAAGGTGCGCACCAAGCTGAGCGCGCCGAGCAGCGCGAGTACGCCGTGGCTCGGATCGCCGAGACGAAACAAGCCCACGAGCAGCAAGCCAGGATAGGCTCCAGTGAAACCGACCAGCCGCGAGAGCGCGCCGCCGATGCCGCCGCTGCCGTAGATCGCGAGCGCGCCGAGCGCGCTGCCGAAGAGCGCGCCGAACAGCGTGGCTGTCGCGCTGACAGCGAGCACGTTGCGCGTAGCCAGCATCCACCAGGCGATCAGCTGCGAATGGCTGACGCTCTCCAGCTCCTGCTGCAGCGCGGGCGCCGCGTGAGGCGCCGCCAGCAAATCGGAGAGCAAGCCCGCGAGCAGCAGCAGGAACAAGAACCCGAGCGCGAGGTTGCGGGCAGACGGGCTGGCGGCACGAGGCTTCATGCGGGCCCCTCGGCCCCGCCTGCGGCGCCGAGCCAGCGTGGGTCGAGCAGGTTCGACAGCCAGTCACCGAATACGTGCCAGAGCCCTGCAAACAGCGCGGCCCCCACGGTGACGGCCATCAGCCAATTCAGATCGGGGTTGCGCAACGCCGCGATCGTTTCGCTGCCCAGCCCGGGAAGGCCGAGCACGTATTCGACGACGCAGGTCAACGTCAGCAGCTGGGACAGGTGCGCGCCGAGCTGCGCAACCAGCCGCGCGCTGGACAGGCGCACGCTGGCGAGCCCCGCTCGCCAGGGCGGAACGCCGAGCGCTGCGAGCGTGCGCGGGAAGCCCGCTTCCGCTTCCTCTGCGCCTCGGGCGCCCTCGGCGAGCGCCACTGGTGCGCCGGCGAACAGCATCAACAGAGCTCCCAGCCATGGCTGGCGCGCCGAGTCGCCCAGCCAGCGCACCGCCAGCAAGGCCAGCACGAGCACCGGCAGCGCGGTGCTCGCCGCGGCTGCCCAGCGCAGAATTCTGGCTGTCTGCGCGCCGGGCCCCTGCCCCGCTCGCATACGGCCTCGCGCGGCGTCGACCGAGGACAGAACGCCGCCGCTCACCGCGCCGATCCAGGCCCCCAGCAACCCGCAAGCGAACAGCGGCAAGGTCACGAGCGCGCCTTCGCAAAGCACATCCCACACCGGGCGCCCCGAGTGCAGCAGGCCCAGCTTGCGGCGCACTGCCTGAGCCACCCACCCACCGTAACGAGTATCGCGGAGCATGGCGGCGATGCGCTCCGTGCCGCTGTACGTCTTGTAGTGGCTGCGGTGACGCGCCCACCAATCCTGCCAGGAGCTCGTCACAATTTCCGCCCCCTCCAGGCTGGCATCGGCCGGCAGCTCCAGCTGGAGTTGGCCCGTGATGTCGGCAGCGAGCTGCGCCAGCCGTCGCGTGCGCTCCAGATCCGCGGCCCCTTCGGGCGGCATCTGCGCGATCAGCTCGTCGAGCGCGTAGGTGTCGAGCTGCCGTACCTCGGTGTCGCGCAGCTGCGTGCTGCGTTGACCCAGACGCAGCACGGCGCGACGGGCGACGCTGGGTCGATAGTCGATCGCGTGCTCCTCCCAGAAGCGCGACCAGGCCAGCACCTCGCGGCTCGCGTCCCAGTGCTCGTCAAACTCGAGCCCCATGCGTACGCCCACCGGACGCAGCGCCTTCACGACGCGCGCTCTGGCTTCGGGGCTTTGCGCCTCCAACGCCGGCAAGAGGTAAGGCAAGGCGGCGCCTCCCAGCCTGGCCAGCATCCGCTCTGCTTCGGGCTGCTGGCCATCAGAGCTCACAATCTGCTCCAGAGCTCGCGTCGCCAGGCGTTCCACGGCACCGGGCTCCGGGTTGAAGAAGAGCGGCAAATCAGCGACGTCCTGCTCCGGCGGCAGCGCCATCGAAAGGATGCCGAAGCTCAGCAGAGTGATGGCGAGCAGCGTGGGCCCGAGCCACAGCAGGCGGCGCAGCACCAGGCGCATGGCGCTCTTCGATCCACCCGCTGGATCAGCGCAGCAGGTAGAAACCCATGACGATGATCAGCGTCACGCCGGCCATGATGATGGCCCCGACCGTGCGCGGTGGCAAACCGGCGAGCGGCACCGCCACCGAATCCTCCGAAGCCGCGACCGACGCAGCCTTGGCCAGCAGCCCCGGGCGACTGGAGCTGCTCGGCGGAGGAGTGGACGGCGCGCTCGAGCTAGACTCGGGCGGTTGGCTGTCGCCGCGCTTGGGCAGCTTGGTCGTGTCGCGGAACTCTGCGCGCTCCGGAGTGCTCGTCTCTTCTTCACGCACGCCTTCGGTGCTGGAGAACGAGTACTTCTGGTACGCCACGGGCTCATCGTCCGGGCTGATCGCGGGTAAGCCCTCACCACCGAACTTGACGAGCACCACCGTCACGTTGTCGTGCCCGCCCGCCTCGTTGGCAGCGGCGATCAGCTTGGCACAGGCCTCCACCGGATCTTCGAGCTCCTGAAGGATTCCGCAGATGTCTTCGCTGCGCACCATGCCCGAGAGCCCGTCCGAACAGATCAACAGCGCATCATCCAAGCGCAGATCGACGTAGGTCAGATCGACCTGCACCACCTCCGACGTGCCGAGCGCCTGCAAGATGATGTTGTTGTGCTCGAAGGTCTCCGCCTCTTCCTCCGTGAGCTGGCCCGCTTCGATCAGCTGATTGACGAGCGACTGATCGCGCGTGATCTGCGTGAGCTCGCCATCGCGGAGCAGGTACGCACGGCTGTCACCGACCTGGGCCAGGAACAGGCGATCATCGATCAGCGTGGCCATTGTGGAGGTGGTGCCCATGCCGCGGCGCGAACGATCGGCTCGAGCCTCGCCGAAGATCCTGACACCTGCGTCTTGCACTGCCTTCACGAGCCGCCGCGCCAGCTCCTCGCGCCCGCGCGGAGCCTTCGCCTGCGAGAGCCGATCGTAGATGATGTCTACAGCGAGCTGGCTCGCCACTTCACCGGCAGCGGCACCGCCCATACCGTCGCAGACGCCGAACACGGCGCCAGAGCGCCCGAGGACGTGCACGGCGATCGGGTCGAAGGAGCGAGTCTTGCGCGTCAGGTCGGCGACGAGAAAGTTATCCTCGTTGTGCTCGCGCACCTGTCCGACGTCCGTCTGGCCAAAGACTCGAACCTCGATGGAGGCTGACTTCTTTTTCGAGGAAGCGACGTCGCCCATGAACTCTGTCTCAGTCCTGTCTCAGCCCGACCCGTCCGAACCAACTCGACCCGTCCGAATGAGGAGCGCCAGCTTAGGATCCAAATCCGAATCGGAACAGATGCTGACCCACTCTCAAGTGGTCGCCTTCACGAAGCTCCACTTCTCCCCGAATAGCAAGATAGGTGCCATTTGAAGAACCCAAATCTCGCAATGTGAACGTTCCGGCCGCTGGATCTCGCTGAATGGCCGCATGTCTCCGGCTCATGAAAGAGTCGGTCGTGAAGACGAGGTCCCCGAACTCGCGCCCGATCACTACCTCGTCCGCCGAGATATAAAAGACGTTGCGCGAAACCCCCTCCACCGTCCGCTCCGTCAAACAGGCGTACCGAGGCCTGGCTGGTGAGCCGTAGACGTCCGTCCCTCGTTCGCGTGCGGGCCCCAACTCTCGCTCTCCCCCGGACAGGAGGTCAAACTTTAGCACTTCCGAGCCCAGCAACAGCAAGTCGCTATCGTTGAGCGGCTCGGAATCGCGAACTCGGAGGTAGACGCCGTTCTGCGAGCCCAGGTCCTTCAGCACGAAGGTGCCCCCCCGGGCGAAGACGCGGGCGTGACGCGGCGAGACGAAGCGATCCGCCGTGAGTCGGATCTCACCCTCGTCCCGGCCGATATCCACCGTCCCCTGCTCGATCCAGTGCGTCTGCCCGGTGGAGCCGTCCTGACTGATCACCGCCAGATGTGCGACAGCGCCCGCGGCCGGCCGTTGGTTGCGAGGAGCGAAGGCGAGCTCGGGCGCCGGCGGGCGCATGGAATCCGGCCGGGATACCAGGTCGAATACTTCATTCGACGGGGGCGTGGGCACGCCGGAGGGCGGTCGAAGCCCCGGGTTGCGGGCGGCTGCCGGGTCCGAGGCGCGAGAGATGCCCACCGGGTACTCGGGGGCACGCGCCGTCCCCACCGGATAGTCCGGCGCGCGGGATGCCCCCGCAGACTGCTGCGCCGCGTAGCTGACCGATGCGAGTGTCCCTCCGGGGCCTGGACGCTCTGTGGTGAGCACACTGCCCGGCGGCATGTCGCCAGGCAGACTGTCGAGGGCCGCGCCACACCCAGGACAGAAACGAGCCGCCTCGGCATTGCTGAGGCCGCAGCGCTGACACTCCATGGAGCAAGAGGACCTGGCGTACCCGAGTTCGTCAAGAGCCGATTCCAGAACCAGCTGCGCTCTCTGCGACTTGCTCCCACTCCTGGTGACCGGAGGATGTTCGAGCACAGCTGCGCGGGTCTCACCAGCGCGAGAGCGGGTCTCGGATCTCGAAGCCCAGCTCCAGCGAGACCATGTGGGCCAAGCCGAGGCCGAGCAGACCGGTCGCGCGCGGCTGCCCGGCTCCGTCGGTCCAACGCCTGAGCAACAGCTGCCGATACATGGCGCCCACATTGAGCACGATGCTCTGGGTGACCTGAAACTCCAAGCCCGGTCCAAACGCCGAGGCTGCTCCCCAGGTGTCGAGCCCCCACTCGTTGCCATAGATCACACCTCCGACGTTCGCCCCCAGGTACGGGGCGAGCCGAGTGACGCGGGTGAGATACAGACGCAGCTCCGCTCTCAACTGCTGCAAGATCGCCAGCCTCAGCAGGTTTGCGGAATCCTGGCGCGAAAACTCGTAAGCGCCGCCGAGATACCAGGCGCTCCTGCTGCGATAACCGACTCTGACGGTGAGGCCGCCACCTCCACTCAGGATGCAGGGAAGGCTGTTCATGGTCCGCGGACAGACCTGTCCCGCCGCGGCGACCGTCTCCGCCGTCAACGCCACGCCGTATTGCAGGTAGTGCGCACTGATGGGCGGGGGCGTCGACGGCGGCATGCTCGGGTCGGGCAACGCCGGGTCCGGCATCTGCGCAGCGCTCGGAGCGCTGACGAATTGCGTCGCAACGATTAGGCCGGCCGCCACAATCCAGCCAGATCGACGAGCATCCGTCACGCCCCTTGACGCCTTGCTGGCCATTCGTTTAAAGGCGGTTTCGAGCTTCACCGGAGCACACAAGGTTATGGAAATCTACCTCGACCGGCGAGCGATCCGCCAGATCCGACTCGCAGCGCAAGAGAGCATCGAGGAAGGAGATACGGAGTCGCTTCGTGAGGAAGTGCTCGAAGCGTTTTCGGAGGAACAGGTCGAGGAGATCGAGCGCAGGCTCGACTCGGGGGATTTCTTCGAGTTTCTCACCGACGTGCTCGATGAGTGGGGCGGCGACGACGCCGACGAGCTGATCGAGTTGCTCGAGACCCAGTTGGCCGAGGCCGGCATCGACATGAAGACCGATGCTCGCGCCGAGACCAGCGAGGGTGAAGGCGAAGACGACGAGGACGAGGACGAGGACGACGAGGGAGACGCCGACGCCGATTCCGATGAGGAAGACGACGACGCCCCCGGCGATCTCGACGAAGATCTCGACGACGCATTGCTCGACGACGAGTGATCGGGGGCTGTTAGCCTGCGAGGCCTGTTACTCGGGAGGGTGTCTTCGAGGAGTGTGGTGGAGCACGACCTGAGTCGTGCTCCTGTCATTACTCAGACGTTGCCCGATGAAGGTTGGGCGGCCCTGTCCGCCGCGCGTCTCTCCAGGCCAGCGAGGAACAGCTCGTAGGCGAGGATCTGCGCGGCCTGCGCGAGGTTGATCGAGGGCTGGTCCGCAGCCATGGGGATGCGCACCGACTCCGCGCAGAGTGCCAGGTCCTGCTGGGATAGCCCCGTCTTCTCGTTGCCGAACACGAAGGCGACGCGGCTGCCCCGAGCGGCCGCCTCCGCTGCCGTCTGCGCCGCTCGCCGCGGCTGCATCACGCCCGACACGCCGCGCCGCGCCGTCGTGGCAAAGGCCCACGCGCAGCCTTCGAGCGCTTCCTCGAGGCTCTCCGCACAGCGGGCGGCCGCCAGCACATCCCCCGACTTGACCGCCATCTTGCGTGCCAGCTCGTGATCGGGCAGCGCCAGCCGGCTGGGCTTGACCAGCAGCAGGCGGGTCATTCCCATGACCTTCATGGCGCGGGCAACGGCCCCCACATTCTCGGGATAATGCGGACGGACCAGCACGAACACGCTCGCGCTGGTGACGGGAAGCTCCAACACGCCGCGCAGCCTAGCTCAGGGCGCGCTGCCCTGGGTGCTGGTCTTGCGGTTTGCGGAGCGCACGCAACGAAAGCCGAGCGTGGCGCGCCGCTCGCCGGGCTCCGCGAACGCGCGCGCCGCGCCGCGCAGACGGAAGCGCGCATGAACGTAGCTGCCGCCCCGCACCACCCGCAGATTGGTCGAGCTGGCGGGTGGCCCCTGCGGGTCTGTCGCAGGCCCCGCGTCATACACGGGCGCGTAGCGGTCGGCGGTCCACTCGGCGACGTTTCCGGCGAGATCGTAGATGCCCTCGGGAGTCACCCCCGCCGCGTAGCTGCCGACCGGTGCCAGCTCCGCGAAGCCATCGCTCGCGTCGGTCTGGTCCCAGCCGAAGCGACCGTGATTGCTGGCCCACGAGTTCCAGAGCTCCCCCCAGGGATAGCGCCGAGCGCCGAGACCGCGCGCCGCACGCTCGAACTCAGCCTCCGTGGGCAGCCGCGCACCGCGAAAGCTGCAGTAGTCGCGCGCGTCGTTCCAGGTGACGCGCGATACCGGCAGCTCGGGTCGATCGTAACGCAACGTGCCCTCCGACACGGGTCGAGGACCGCAGCGACCGATCTGCACGCAACGCTCGTAGTCACGCACGCGCACCTCGAAGCGATCGATCCAGTAGCTCGACAGATGCACCGGGTGCCGGGGCATCTCGTTCGCGAACAGCGTCGGGGTGCAACGGTGACCGTAGGGCTCGCGCGTGCAGTCGGCGAGCGCCTCGAGCACGTCGTTTTCTTCCGAGCCCATCACGAAGTCGCCCTCGGGGATGCGCACCATGGGCGAGAGCGGGTTCGTGAGCGGCAACACGGCGCGCGGAACCAGCTCCGCGGGCTCGACGCTTTCGCTGCCTCGCACCGGGGCGCCCTCTGAACGCAGCTGTTCGAGCGCGCTCCCTTCCCGGGGAGCCAGCACCAGCGCCACCAGCAGCAGCGTTGCCGAGCCGCGCAACCGCGCCGCGCGCGACTCAGCCGCCAGCGGCGGGGGGCTCGGCGGGCGGATCCTTGCCGTCGGGCGGCGGACTGTCGGGCTTGGCCGGCGGCTTCTTCGGCTCACGTGACTCCGGTGGCGGTGCCGGGGGCTCACCGTACTCGGTCCGCAGCTTCTCGAGCAGACCTCGCTTGAGCAAGTCCTCTCGGTAGCTGGGCAACTCGGGCAGGCTCACGACGAGCCGCACGCTCTTGTCGCGCTGGACCAGCTCGATCGAGCCGTGGCCGGTCTTGCGCTGCAGCTCCGGGTCCGAGAAGTTGAACAGCAGGTAGGCGGCGTCCGGGTCTTTTTCCGTGACTTCGTAGGCCAAATCCACACGCAGGTAGCGCAGCGCGGCGCTGAACGTCTGCTCGCGCGTGTAGCCGACCTCTGCCTCGCTGCGCGCCCATGCCGGACGCTGCAGGGCAAACGCGAGCGCGCCCGCGACCAGCAAACCCCCAGCTTTCGACAGTCCACGCACGGGTGTGCCCCTACTGGGTATCGCTGCTCTCGGCCAAGAAACTGGGGCTCTTCACGAAACCGCCGCCCCAGGTGGCCCAGGCCGCAAAAGCAAAGGTGACGAACATCTGTCCGAGATAGACCAGGAACACGAACAACGCTCCTTCTCCCAGCACGCGATCGCGCTCGTAGAATACGGCCAGTCCGGCGTAGAGCGAGAACTGAAAAGCGCCCACGAAACCTGGGGCGTTGGGCATCAACACGCCGAAGATGGCGAGCACACCCGTGACTACACAGGCACGAGCGAAACTGAACGCCTCCAGCCCTACCCCCCAGCCGAGCACCCAGGAGCAGGCCGCGTTGAGCAGCCAGTAGGCGGTGGTGGCCAGCACGAACGGCACCGAATGACGCAGGCCCGAAAGGAAATTCAGGCCATCTGCGAGCCGCGCCAGGCGCGCCGAGAGCCAGCGCGCCAGCGGCTCCGAGAACAGCCCGATCAGGCGCTCCAGCAGGCGCCGAGTCGGCTCGCGCCAGATGTGGAAGGCGAACATCAAGGCCAGCGCCGCGCTGAATCCGAGCACCGCCACGTAGGCGCCGCGCGGAATGATGGCGACACGAATCGGCAGATCGCCCAAGCGCTCCGGCAAGGGATCGAGCGGCGTGGCCAGGCCGAGCGCGATCAGCATCATCGTGCTCAGCACCAGTCCATCAACAATCCGTTCCGCCCCGAGCGTTCCCGCAGCAGCCCAGGCCGAGATGCGGCCGCGCTCCCGGATCAAGATCGGCCGCACCACTTCGCCCGTGCGCAGCGGAAACATCAGGATCGCCAGAAAGCCGAGAAATGATGCGGCGAAGACGCGGCGCCAGCCGACATTTCCCAGCGGCGCCAGCAGCAGCCGCCAGCGCGCGGCGCGGATCACATGCACGGCGCTCCAACCCAGCAGGTAGACGACCACGGTCCAGGCACGCAGGCCAGACCAGGCCTCGTGGGGTGGCACCAGGGGCATGGCCGCCGCGTGCAACATCCAGACGAAGATGCCGGCTACGACCAGCGAAACGCCCAGTCGCGTCAGCAGGGGCCGGAAGCGTACCTCCGGCGCCGACAGGCTGAGCGGATCGAGCTCCGCCGCGGGCATGCTCGCGGGGGGCTCGGACCCCGTGGCGATCCCCTCGCCATCGCGGCTGCTGGTGGGCGAGGGAGTCTCCGTCACTGCGACGCGTAGTACCCTTTCCCGGAGAGGGGGGCGATCGAGATCCGACGAGAGCCCCTCATGCTCGCCCCGCCAGGATTGCGCGCGGGCCGTCGCTGAGCAGCGCCGTCACTTCCGCATCGCCATAGAGCTCCCGCAGACGCTGGATGCCCTTCGCTACTTGCGCCACATCCTCGGGTCGATGCGCGTCGCTGCAGGCGGCGTGGTACAAACCCAGCTCCAGCAACTGCTCCGCGCAGCGCTGCGGACGGCGGCCATATTTGCCCACCAATGCGGCCACGTCGAGCAGCGCCATGGCGCCCTGGTCCAGAAGCCGTTCCAGGATCTCCGGCTTCTCCCAGAGCACTCGGTAGCGCTCGGGATGCGCGACCACCGGCGTCAGACCGCCCCGCCGCAGCTGCGCGAGCAGCTGGTCGACGTGCGGAGGGAAGTTGCTCTCGTAGAACTCGAACAGGACGGACGCCTCACCTGGATAGGGCAGTCCCCTCCCCTCCGACACCCGACGAAACACCTGCTCGTCGAAGAAGTGCTCGCTGCTGAGCGCGCGCTCCGGCAATTCGGACGCCTCCGGCAGCGCGGCGAGCCGCTGCTCGACGGCGTCGAACGCGGCGCGCAGGACGGGAGCGTCGTTATCGAACAGACCTGGACGCATGTGGGGCGTGGCGATCACTCGCGAAAACCCGAGCTCACCCAGACCGCGGAGCATCGCCACGGACGCATCGAACGTCGGTGCACCGTCATCCACTGCCGGGATCCAGTGACAGTGCAGATCGATGAAGCCCATCTTCCGTCCATCTACGGCACTGTGGGAGCGCCGGGCGCCAAAAAAGGGCTCGAGGGGCCAAGGGGCCAACGGGTCGAGGACGGATCAGCGGAAGAGCCGGCCCTCGGAAAGGGGGCTCATACTGGGGTCGCGAGGGGCCTGAAGGGGCCGAGCCCTGGACCCCTTGACCCGCTCTTGCCTGGGCCCCTAGACCCCTGGACCCTTGTCCCCCATTCCTCAAAGCCCCTGGCCCGAGATCTTGCGGCGGCGCCGTGTGCTCGTGTGCGCTGGCCCCGGCGGAGTCGGCAAGACCACCACGGCCGCGGCCCTGGCGGTGCTTGGCGCCCGCTCCGGTCGCAAGGTGGCCGCGCTCACCGTCGACCCGGCGCGGCGGCTCGCCGATAGCCTCGGCATCCGCGATCCCGGGGCGCGCGCCGAGGAGCTCGCCCCCGAGCACTGGCAAGCGCCCGGTCAAGCGAGCTCCGGCGGGCGCTTGAGCGTGATGATGCTGGACACCAAGCGCACCTTTGACGAGCTGATCCAGCGCCACGCTTCGAGCCCGGAGGCCCGTGACCGCATCCTGAACAATCGGCTGTACGAATACGTGTCGTCGCATCTGGCCGGCGCCCACGAGTACATGGCGATGGAGAAGCTGCTCAGCGTGAGCCGCGACAGCTCGTTCGATCTGATCGT
>JAICTU010000003.1 GCA_025936205.1 Polyangiaceae bacterium
CGAAGAGCTCGTTGATCGCCTCCTCTTGCTGGTCGAGCGACGGGCGCGGGCCCATCAGGAACTCGCTCACCGAGCTGCGGCCTGCGCGCAGCTCGCGCGCCGCGTCGCGCAGGCCTTCGATGTAGCGCACTTCGCGCTCCAGCTCGCCGAGTACCTCCGAGGCCATTTCGGCGCCGCTCGCGGCGCGCCGCCCGCGCGGCCAGGAGATGCCCGGCAGGGACTGCTTGAGCGCTTTCAGGCGCGCGGTGAGCGCGCGCAGCTGGCGGCGCAGCTCGCCGTTGTGCGCGAACAGGCGAGCGCTGCGGCCCTCCAGCTCGTCTTCGTCGCTGGTGGCGCCCTGTGCCAGCCAGGTGCGTTCGAGCTCCACCAGCTTGGCCAGATCTTCATTCGCATAGGCCTGCGTGACCTCCTTCATGAGCGCGGTGAGGCGCGCCACCTCGCTCGCGTCCTGCGCCTTGTCGGGGTGCAACGCCAGCGCCAGCTTGCGATACAGCGCCCGCAGCGATTCGCTGTTCTTCTGACTGGGCTTGCTCGCGGAGGCATGCTCGGCCGCATCCGCCTCCCCCGCCCAACCCGGGTCGAAGGGCGGCGCCTCTCGCTCCCTCTCCTCGTCCTCCGGGGAGTCATCGGGCGCGGCATCGGGCCGCGGCAAGCTCGAGATCACTTGCCCGTGGAAACGGCGCAGCGCCGCGCGGTCGCTGCGGCTCAGCCGGCTGCCGGCAGCCAGCAGCTGATCGAAGATCTGGTGGATCTCGCGCAGGATCTCGGTCGCCTGAGCGCGCAGCGCGGCGCTGCGCGTCGCCAGCTCGTCGTGGGCGTCCCGCACCGTGTGCTCGGTCACTTCGCAGCTGCGCTTCTTTTTCTCGATCTCGCGCAGCAGGCGCTCGTTCTCTTTCTCCAGCGCCTCGAGCTTCACGCGCGCGGGAGACTTGCGCAGCACGAGGCCGGTGGAGGGCTCGAACGCAGCCCCGGGCTGCAAATTGGCTGCCACCCGACCCCGAGCTGGCGCTCGCGCGGGTGGAACGGGTGCTGCTGGCGGCCGGCGCCGCTGGCTGGAGGATGGCATCGGAGGGACTCTGGGCGCCCAGCGGGCGTGGCGCAAGCCCTCCCGAACAGGCGTCTCGCGGGCCTGCGCGCGGCCGGCACGGGGCTCAGGCTGCGCTGCGGGGTGGCCCTGCCGGACCGCGCTCCGGATCAAAGGCCATCAGCTGCAGGTTGATCACGGCTGCCACTTCCTCGGGCTGCGACGCCGCCACGATCGAGCGGATCTCCCGGAAGGCCATGCGCAGCTTCTCACGGATCAGCTCCCGATCGGCACGTGAGACCGAGACGACATTATACGCAAACAGCTCGCCGGGTGCGGGTGCCGGCAAGCGCCCGCCAGCGACGGTACACCAATGCTGCTTCAACCGATGCAACGCCGCGGAGCCGCCCCGCGTGTCGACGGTGCTGGGGGCGCGCACCACATAGCGGCCCGCGTCGAGCGCCCGACACCCTGCGGGCTGGATCGCGGCGGTCCTGGGCATGGCACCGGAGGAAGAGCAGCGCTGTCTCCAGGCCTTGTCGGAAGTCGGTACGCTCGCGAGTTCATCGCAAGCGTCCGCGATGGGGCGTTGGTCTTCGTGGCGGACCCGGCCTCGCGATGGCCCTCGGCGGTGTATCAACCCACCTCCCTCCCGGTGCGAGTGATTCCTCCCGAATACGCAGACGACGAGCGCGCAGGCAGCGCCGCCTGCGGGCGCCCCGAGCACGACCTCGTCCCCTCGCGCGCCGAAACGGCACCACCCGGTGCATTGGTTTCGCCCGGCACATTGGCTTCGCTCAGCGAATTTGCGCCGCTCCTGAGTGGAGACTTCGTGCTCTGCGAGGGTCACCTGGAGGGGAGGTTGCGCAGCTGCACTTCGAGCCGGGACTGGTCGAGCTGCGTCGGAGCGACGGTAGCGTGCTCCAGCGCCAAGCGTATGATCCGCTGAACGGGCTCGTTTTCGAATCGAGCGCTTGGTGGCTCGCCATGCCGCGCCAGCCGTTGAAGCTCTGGGTCACAGAGAGCAGCCTGCTCGATGACGCCTGGACCAGCGCGGTGTTCTCGGCCGTGCCCTGACCTGCCAGCGCAGCCAACGCGCCGCGTCTCGAAAAGCGCCCCCAGGGCAACCGACCACATGTGACGAAACCGCGAGCGATCGCTGGCTCGTCCAGTGGGCGCCCGCGGGACCGGAGCCGGTGCCGGGAGCGCTAACCAGGCGAATGCAGTGCATTGAATCCGCAGGCGCGCAACACCGCGCTGCAGCCAGCTCGTTTGGCACGCGCGTTGAATAGTCTTGTCCTGTCAGCTCGCCGGCGTGTTGCACGATGCCGCGCAGCGCCCGGTCAGCACAAGGAGGAATCTACATGCGACAAGTTTGCCCCAACCTCTCGAGCATCGGCTTTTGCATGGCGCTGGCGGTGGGCTCGATCGCCGTCGTCTCGACACCTGCCTCGGCCGCGGAAGATCGCGTTCAGACCAATGCCAGTGGCCAGGAGTTGAGCCAGGCGAGCACGTCGATCGTGCAACGCGCGCTCGCCCGGCATGGCGAGTATCACGGCAAGATCGATGGCGTATGGGGGAAAGGAACCGAGGACGCGCTGCGCCAGTTCCAGAAGAATAACAAGCTGGACGTGACCGGCAAGGTCGACGAACCGACCGCCAACAAGCTGGACGTGAAGCTCGCCGAGCTGGAGCCCGGCGACCGCCCCAACAAGGCGACCGCTGCCAACGCTCCCGCGACAGCGACGGATGACGCTCGTACCGGCGTGCAGCTGACGGCCCTCACGAAGGATCAGGCCAAGCAGATGCAGCAGCGCTTGCAGCTGCTCGGCTACTACAAGGGCCCCATCGACGGCGACGTGGGCCAGGGCACGCGCACGGCTCTACGCAACTTCTTCCAGCACCAGGCGGACCTGGCCTCGAAGGGCACCGTGAGCAACGCTGCCATCGGTCTGTTCGGCACCGAGCCGAGTCAGATCCAGACGGTGAGCGGCTCCGACAAGCGCTGATACAGCAGAATCAGGGCAGCGGGCGCTGTGCCGAAACGCACGGCGCCAAGCCCGCTGTCCCGCCTCCTACGCGCGCATTGCCTGCACCGGGCTGATGCGCGCGGCGCGCAGCGCCGGGAGCAGCCCGCCGAGGCCCCCCACAACGGTGCCCGCAGCGACGGCGATGACGAGGTCACGCAACGTCGGCGTGAAGCGGAACGCCAGCTCCTGCCCTGTCGCGAAGTTGATGCAGTGGAAGTCGAGCAGCGGCGTGATCAGGGACAGCAGCGCCCCGCACAGCGCGCCGCCCAGGCCGAGCGCCACCGATTCGACCACGAAGGCGGTCAGGATCTGTAGCCGCCCGAAGCCGAGCGCGCGCAGCACGCCGATCTCGCGGCTGCGCTGCGCCACGGAGGCGTGCATGGTGATCATGGCGCCCAGCACCGCCCCGATGGAGAAGATCAAGGTCTCCACGATACCCAGGATGCTGATCACGTCCGGCAGACCTTGCGAGATTTTCTTGTAGTAGGCGCTCTCGCTGGCCACGCTGAGGCCCGTCTGCTTGTCGGCGGTGAGCGGCTCGGAGAAGGTGTCGAGCTTGCTCGGCGACTCGAGCTGCGCGGTGATGGACGAGATATTCGCTTCCAGAGAGAAGGCGCTGCGCACCGTCTCCTGATCCACCCAGATCTCCGACTCGTACGTGGAACCGCCGCTCTCCATCACACCCACCACCGTGGGCTTGCGCGACGGGCTGAGCTCGACCTGCTCTCCAATGCGCAAGCCGGGATAACGCCCGACCAGCGCCTTGCCGACCAGCGCCTCCTCGGTGCCGGAGCGGATGGGCCGCCCCTCGACGATGTGCACCTCCGGCCGGAGCTGAAACACATTGCCGCTCACCCCACGCACCTGTAGCGTGGAGATGCGGGTTTTGTCGCTGAGGCTCGGCAGCATCATCTGCACCACCGATTCGCTCGTGATCAGAGCCTGACCTTCGGCGTCTCGCTTCACGCCGGGCGCGGCCGCCACCAGCCCCACCACCGAGTGGTCGATGCGCGATTGCCCCTCCGCCCAGGCGTCATGCTCCATCACCAGCGCCTGGTCCGGGCTGCCGGAGCTGGTGACGGTCTCGCGCATCCCCGACGCCAGCATGCGCGAAGCCGCCAGCACGAACACCACGAGGGCGATGCCGCCCGTGGTCGCCGCCGTCGTGGTGCGCCGCACCCAGAGGCTGCGTAGATTGTATCTCCAGAGCGCGAGCATGCTGTCCTCCTCGAGCCTGCTTCAGCCGATCTTGCGCAGCGCGTCCGTGACGCGCAGCTGCCCCACCCGCAACATCGGCACCAACCCCGAGAGCAAGGACAGCGCCGCGCCGAGCGTCAACGCCAGCCAGGCCACCCGCCGCGGAATCACGATCGGCGGGAAGTTCATCGCCTCCTGCAGCACGCGGCTGACCACGCTCTCGAACAGTGGATAAGAGATGGCGAGCCCGATGCCCGCTCCCAGCACGCCGAGCAGCGCCGCTTCCCCCAGGACCAGCGCGCACAACGAGCGGGCGCCGAAGCCGATGGCCCGCATCACTCCGTACTCGTGCGTGCGCTCGCGCACGTTCATGGCCACGGTGTTGCCGACGATCGACATCACCACGCCCAGGATCAGATAGCTGACCACGTCCAGCGCGGTGAGGATGGCCTGGAAGCTACCCAGGTTGGCCTGCGCCAGCACGCGGTCCTCCAGGCTCAGCGTCGCGAACGGCGTGGCCTCGAACGCCGCGTCGATCTCGTGCGCGATGCGGCCGCCCTGATTGGGCTCGACGACCTCGGACGAGATGAAGGCCACCTTGTCCTGCTCCTCGCGCGGCAACCCGCGGTTGAAGAAATCGTAATGCACCCACACCGAGCGCTGCCCAAAGCCCTCCCGCACTGAATGATAGATACCGGAGATGGTGAGCTCCCAGGTGCCAGGGAACTGCCGGCTCTCGAAGATCACCCGATCGCCGAGCTTCCAGCCGAACTCTTGGGCGAGGATGTCGCTGACGAAGGCGCCGCGCTCGTCGGCGATAAAGGCCTGCCTCTGCTCCGGCGGCGCCACCAGCTCGGTGTGCATGGCCATGCAGGGCGCCTCGTCCCAGGCGAAGGCCTGGAAGAACTTGCGGTCCTGGCCGGGTAATTTGAAGGCTGCCCAGCGGTTGGGACACGCGTGCCGCACCCCTGGCACCTCCCGGATCCGATCGGCGTAGGCCTTCGGCATCCAGCCCGTCCAGCCCAGCTTGGCCCGGGTGACCACGCGATTGTTCGGCGTCTGGCGGATGTTCTCCTCCTGCGCTTCCACCAGCGCTCGCGGGAAGATGAACGCGGAGAGCATGATGGCGACGGTCAACACGGTCATGGCCGCCCGCAGGGGAGAGCGACGCAGGTTGCGCACCACGAGCTGGCTGAAACGCACGGAGCCTCCTGGGGGACGTGAGGAGCTCCGAGGATAGCCCCGCAAAGCGAGCGGGCCAGCGCTTTCTTCGGGCGAGTGCCGGTGCCCTCACCGCTTTTGCTGATTCAGCATTTTCCGCGTCGAATTGCGGGAGCGCCGGACATCACTCGGCGGATGCCGGCGCGCTGTCGAAGTCGTCCACATAAACGACCCCCGCCGACTCTTGCCGCAAGCCGAAGCTGAAGGCGATCGTGTCCGGAGGCACGGCGGGCGTGGCAAACGGCAGGCGCACCCAGCTGCCCGGGGAGCGCGCGGTAAACGCGGGCCCCCCCACCCAGCGCTGCCACTGGTAGTCGGAGGTGAGCCGATACGCGATCCAGCGCAGCGTGGGCAGCGGCGCCTGCGGGTCCGCCTGATAGTAAAGGGAGAGATTGTAGGTGGCGCCCTCCGTGGCGTAGACGGAGCACTCCCCAAAGTCGCGCTGGACCAGGAGCTCGGCGGGCTGCGCGCCGTCCTCGGAGACTTCCAGCCGTTCGCTGAACGCGCCGGTGCGGGCGAGCGCGGAACGGCTGAACGCGGCCGTTGCATCGTCTCCCGTCCGCTCCAGGCACTCCGTCTCACCGGTATCGATAGTGCGTTCCAGCGATGCATTGCGCAGGCCCGGAACTTCCGGCGCGGGCGCCAGGGCACGGCCGCTGAGAGGGCCTCCGATGACGTCCCCGACCGTCGCCACCTGGATGCGGTAGCAGTCTTCACCAGCCGGGCAACGCACGCCCGTCGCCAGACTCTCCGCCAGCCGATCCAGTTCGGCAAAGTCGAAGCAATAGCTGCCGGGGGCATCCGGCGCGGAGCAATCCTCGCGCAGATGATGGAATACCAGCGGTAGCCAGCCGCCGCCGCAGCTCGCGGCATGATCGAGCCAACCGAGCAACGTGTCGGCGGTATCGAGCGGCAGCCGTTGATCGGCCCCGTCCGGGGGCTCGTTCACGGAGCGCGTGCTGCGCAGACGGAAGAGATCGTCGGGCGGCAACGTCTCCGACCCCGGGTCGCAGCTGTCGAGCTCGACGCCGTTCGTGTCCCGAGCGCTCTCGTAACCGGAGCCCCGAGCGATCTCCAGCACTGGCCTGCCCAGACTGCGATCGGAGTCGGCCTCCACGTGCCCGTAGGGATACGCAAACGATCGCGCCGCCAGCCCCAGGCGCACCAGCTGCGCGCGATCGGCCATGATCTCCCGGATCCGCTCCACTTCCGGCAACTCGGTGAGCGACAGATGCCCGAGCGTGTGACCGCCGATGTCGTGCCCCCGCGCTTGCAGGCCGAGCGCGTCCGCGACGCTCATTGCGCCGGGAGCGCTGTCGGCGCTCGCCGCATGGAGCTGCGGGCTATTGACGTAGAACGTGCCGCGCAAGCCGTGCGCCTCCAGCAGAGCAGCCGCGTCGACTTGCGGTCGATAGCTATCGTCGAAGGTCAGCGACACCACGACGACGGGCGCACCGTCCAGTGGGTCTGGCGGGTCTGGTGCTGGCGGGGGGTCCGGCGGGTCCAGCGACGGTGCCGGGGGTGATGGAGCCTCTGCCGAACCTCCCGCATCCGGCTCACCGGCGCTTACCGGCTCAGTTGCGCTCGGGGCGCCGGCATCCGGCGCAGCCGCGGAGCTGACTGGCGCCATGACGAGCGGTGGTGCGCTGAAGTCGAGGTCGCTCACGGGCGCTTCGGGCGAGCTCCCCGCGGAAGGCTCGGCCTCGACGGGCTCCAGCACCGCAACTGCTGGCGGGCTCAACGCCTCGGCGGTTGGAGCCCGCGGGCTCGCCATGGGTACAGCTCGGGTCGGCGTGGGATCCGTACCGCACGCCCAACACAATCCAGTACAAATCAGCAGGCGCTTCATGATGCGACGGGCTCCTCCCCCCACGAATCCCCAGCCGCAGCTGTACACTGCGGCAGCCACGCGACGCATTCACTAGGCGCACGGCCTCTGCACGGTGATGGCGACTCGAAAAGATTCCAAGCCGACCGTGCCGTCGCGCTCCTCACCTGACGCCGCCGTCCGCCTTGCATGAGTTGCATGACGCCACCCGCGACGAAAGTCGCAGCGTGCCCGACGGCAGGTCCGTGGTTGTATAGGACGAATCGAGCGTCGGCGCAGGCACGCCGATTTGCGTTGACGCCGTTCTGGCGTGTGAGCGCCCGTCAATCCGCGAGTGCCCGATGAGAGCCCGCTGGTGCAGCTTCCTGTCGTGCACATTGCGTTCGCAGGGCGACGGTCAGCTGTGTCGTCTTGGCGATCGAACGTGTCCCGGGGTGGCAACCAGAGGGCGCAAATTCATGGGTGTAGAATGAGTCATGATGACGTACTTCTCTGCTCTCGCGCAGCTCAGTGATGAAACCTTGCACGGCGAGGTCAAGCGGCTGGTAGGGCGTGCCAATACGCTCACGGCCGAGTTGCTCGCCCATCTGGGAGACACGCTCGCCGCCGAGCAAGACTTCGGGCGAGAGCGGATCCGAGAGCTGCAAAACCGCTGGAAAATGGATCGTGAAGGGCTCGCCCCTGCGCAGCATCCACCAGCACCAGGATGAGCCCCAAGACGCCCCGGGCACGCCTTCGCGGCATCGAGTGCGCCAGTGGGCACAGACTGGCGTCGCGGGGTGACGTGTGGGCCGAGCCCTCGAAGAGCCGTTGCGCAGTAGCGCCGCGCCGGCGCGGTCAGTGACGAAGATTTCGCGCACCCTGGCTCATGGCTGGACGGTCACCCGCGCCGTGTTCTTCGGGTACGACGCTCGACTTCGGTCGGCTCCGCTTTCGAATGCCGCGATCGCACCCGCAGCTGTCGAGCGTCCACGTCGTTCGGGGACACCAGCTCCACCCCTGGCGGATGCCCGCGCGGCTCACGGGGCTCGTGAGCCCCTACTGCGACGCAAAGCATCGGGTACGCTGCAAATGGCCCTGCCCGCCGGCACGAACTCTGCATAGACCCTGCCATGGACACCAACGGAACCAGCATGGATCCTCAGCCCAGTTCACAGCGCGCCGCGCGCAAGAACATCCTCGAACGGCTCAAGCTCGAGACGGCGGCCGATCACGCTGCGATCGAGGAGGCGTCGGCGATCCTGCATCCCCGGCTCGACGTGGAAGGATACCGCGCGTTCCTCGAGGATACCTTTGGCTTCTATCGAGTCGCGGAGCCGCGCCTCTCCGAGATGGGCGTGTGGGAGCTATTGGAGCTGCCCGCAGAGGAGCGCCTGAAGCTGCCGCTCTTGATTCGCGATCTGCGCGCTCTCGGCTGCGCAGACCCGGCGGCATTGCCCGTCTGCGAGGCTCCGCCGGAGTGGCCCGGTGCGGCCGAAGCCATCGGCGCAGCCTACGTGCTCGAGGGGTCGACGCTGGGCGGCAATGTCATTTCTCGCCACATCCAGCAGCGCTTCGGCGCGGACGTCCCTCGGGGATTTCTCGAGTGCTATGGGCCGAGAACCGGGGAGAATTGGCGGGCCTTCCGTGCGGCGCTGTCTCGTTTTGCCACTTCGCGGGAGCTCGAGAACCGCATGATCAGCGGTGCTCAGTCGACCTTTCGCACCTTTACCCGCTGGCTGGGGCGCAGGCGCCACGGAGTGTCGTGAGCGCACGCTGATGCGACAGCGCTCGCCGCGGCTCAGGCCCGCCGGGCTCCGCGCGTCTTGCCGCGAGCCGTGCGCGGGGCGCTCGCTTTGAGCAGGCGAGCGACGGTTCCGAGCAGCTCGTCGAGCGTGAACGGCTTGCGCAGGAACGCCTGGTAGCCGCGACAGCGACGCCTCACGATCGACTCGGTCAGGCCGCTCATCATCAGCACCGGCAGGCGCTGGTGCACGCGGTCGGCGCGCAGCGCGCGCAAGGTGTCCGCCCCGTCCAGCACGGGCATCTCCAGATCGAGCACCAGCAGATCGGGCTCGTTCTCCGCGAGCTTCGCCAGCGCGTCCTGGCCGTTGGCTGCGCCCTCCACGCGATAGCCCGCGTCCGTCAGCACGGCGCTGAGCACGTCGACGATACCCGATTCGTCATCGACGACCAGGATCGCTCCGCGTTTGGTCTGCAGCCGGGCTCGCGCGCTCAAGCTTGCCTCGCGCTCACTTGACGACCGCGGAACCGCTGAGAATGGCCTCTGCGCTGTCGAAGGTCTTCTGCAGACGGATGCCGTTGCTCGTGACGTGGAATTCGCGCAACGACGTATCGTAGCTGCTGTCCCTGACCTTCAAGATCGATAGCAGGCGATACACGTGCGAACGCAGCTCGACGAAGCGCATGTAGATCAGGTTTTCCGCGAGCGCGGAGACGCCCGTCATGGGGCTCTCCAGGCCCGGACCGACGAATTTCGGGACCTCGTAGCTGTACAGCGTGGTCACGCCACGCAGACGCAGCTCATTGGCCACCGCGGTGAAAATGTGATGCAGCCGCTCGGAGTGGATGGTGGCGCGCTGGAAGCCATCGAGCCCGTCGATGAACAGCCGCTCCGCACCGGTGCGCTCGATCGCATCCAGCAATCGCTGCGCCAGGGCGTCGACGTTCTGCTCGGTCGATGGCTGCCAGAGGATCTCGAGCTCTTTCCGCTTCACGCGCGCATCGAGCGACAGGTTGAGCACCCGCGCCTTCTGCAGCAAGCGCACCGGCGTCTCATAGAACCCGAACATCACGCTCTTGGTGTTGCGGGGCGCGGCAGCGAGATAGTGCAGGCCCAGCGTCGTCTTGCCCACACCGGAAGGCCCGAGCAGCAGGGTCGTGGTGCCACAGCGGAAGCCGCCGGAGAGCATGGTATCGAGCTGTGGGATACCGGTGCTCACGAGGCCATCCCCGCAACCGTCGTCGATGGCCGGAGAGTTATAGAGCGACTCGATGCGCGGCTGCACGCTGATGCCGCGGTTCGAGATCTCGAACATGTGCCCGCCTCGCAGGTGAGCGCCCCCGCGCAGCTTGCGCACGCGAATCTCGCGATAGGCACGCAGCTCATGCACGTGCTCGCGCAGCTCGAGGATGCCGTCCACCATCGTGTACTCGGGCCGGGTCTCATCCACGGTCGGGCCGGCAAGCAAGAGCACCGTGGCCCCCACCAGGTCCGCGTACAGCTGCAGGTCCTGAATGAACTTCTTCAGCTCGGAGGTGCTCGCGGAGGCGTCGCTGATCACCAGAAAGCCATCGATGACGATGAAGTTGCCGGCTTCGTGCCCCTTCTTCGCGGCACGACCGCGCTGGGGCGGGAGCTCGGCGCGCACGAAGTCGAGCACGCCCGGCAGTCCGCTCTTCGTCAAGGCGCCGTAAGCGCTCAGATAGCGCACGCGGTCGCCGGCCAGCTCCAGGTCGAAGAAGTCGACGCTCTCCAGGTGCAACATCATGCGGGCATGGGACTCGGCAAGCAACGTCACGTAGGCGGAGCTGCCACCGCGACGTGCGTTTTCGAAACAGATCTGGTTGCCCAGGATCGTTTTGCCGCTGCCGGGAGCGCCGCCGCTACATGTCGCGTCCCCGGGAAATCAAGCGCATCTCGTCCAGCGAGGCGCGCGCCAACCTGGCACTCGTCCTCGAGACCGTGGGGGAAGGCGGCGAGCGCGTCTTGATCGAGCGGCGCGGCAAGGCGCCCGTCGCGCTCGTCTCGGTGGACGACCTGTTGCGCTTCCAGATGCTCGAAGCGCTCCAATCACGCGCGGCGGACAGTCGATGAGCGGCCGCGGAGCGACCGAGCTCGTCGAGTCGGTGGAGCGGCCGCTGGACTCCTTCAGCCGCGACGGCGGCTATGCTTCTCTCCAGCTCCTGCGAGACATCAGCGGAGTGCTGGCACGCGCCGGCGATCCACGGTCGTCACTGGCGAAGGCGCTGGGCTTGCTCGTACCGGAGCTCTGCCAGCAAGCGGTCGTCGATATCTACGAGCCCGACGGCGCGCACACGTTCGTGACGGCCTTCGAAGATCCGGAGCTGGACCAGCTGGCGAACGAGATATGTCGGCGCTGGCCGCCCAGCCCCAGCAACGGTCTCGGCGCGTCCGAGTCGCCCGGCAAGAGCGAGCCGATAGCGCGAGAAGTGACGGAAGAGCTGCTGACCTCGCTCGCGCGCGACGCCGAGCACCTGGCGATGCTCCGGCAGTTCGGGCTCCACGAGCTGCTGGCCGTGCCGCTGTCGATCGGTGCGCGCACGCTGGGCACCTTCACCATCGGCACGGACGGCGGACGACGCCTCAGCGGCGCGGCCCGCCTGCTCGCGGAGCTGATCGCCGAGCGTTCGCCGCACACCTCGAGAGGGAATACTTCGGCCGCGACCGGACGCCTCTGCCTCCCCCGTCCAGGCGGGGCGGGGACACGTTTTCGGCCCGGGCCGAGCTGGAGTGGGCCAATGCGCGGCTGAGCGCGATCAAGAACTCGGGCCTGCTCGGCATCTTCGAGTGGGACCGCGACGGCGTGATCGTCGACGCCAACGACGCGTTCCTCGGCATGATCGGCTGGTCGCGCTCCGACGTCGCGAATCGCCGCCTCGAGCTCGCCGAAGTGCTCTTCGATCGCAACAACTCCCATGATGCGACCGTGCCGCCCCTGCTCGTGGTGGACCGCCAGCTCCTCACCAGAGACGGCGAGCGCGTCCCGGTGCTGTTTGGAGTCACACCCATCCCGGAGTTCCAGGGCCGCGGCCTCGGGTTCGTGCTCGATGTCACCGAGCAACGCCGCCGTGCGGAGCTCGAAGAGCTGCTCATCGGCATCGTCAGCCACGATCTGCGCAACCCCCTCAGCGTCGTCACCATGGGAGCCTCGATGCTGCTCTCGCAGGAGCTGACGGAGCCGCAGCGCAAGCTCGCCACCCGCATCGCCAACGCCAGCCAAAAATCGGCGCGCCTGATCTCCGATCTGCTGGACTTCACCATCGCCAAACGAGCTGGCATTCAGCTCACGCTGGCACCTTGCGACCTGCACGACGTGGTCGCGCAGGCCGTGAGCGATCTCGAGACGACCTGGCCGGGCCGAGCCATCGTGCACGAACGCTTCGGAGAAGCCGTGGCCTGCCTCGACCACTCCCGAGTCGAACAGATCCTGCTCAACCTGATCGGCAATGCCCTCCAGCACAGCCCGCCGGCGACGGCGGTGATGGTCGAGAGCCGCGGCGAGGCCGACACGGTGGTGTTCAGCGTGACCAACCGCGGCAAACCCATCCCCAACGACGTCATGCTGCAACTCTTCACGCCCTTGCGTCGCGGGGAGCACGCCGGCTACCAACGCGGCAGCATCGGCCTCGGCCTGTTCATCGTCCAGCACCTGGTCACCGCCCACGGCGGCACCATCGACGTGAGCTCGAACCAGCTCGCCGGCACCTGCTTCACGGTCCGCTTGCCGCGCACCCTGACGGCCGGCGCCCGCGCAGAGTGAGCTGACCCATCACTTCAGCTCGATGCTGAAGGCGTGACCCGGCGTCTTGCCGGTGTTCTCGACAGTGTGGATCACCGAGTCGCTCCAGCGCACCGTGCCGGCCTTGCGCTGAGCCTCTTTCGGGACGCCGCCGCGTTCCGTGCTGCGCGAGCTCCACGCCTCCAGATCGACGATGATACGCCGGCTGTGGCTGTGCCAGGGCTCCACCTTGCCGGGCGGCACATTGACCTCCAGCACACGCACGAACTGATTCTCGAACACCAGCTTGTGCGTATCGCTCGCCACCTTCAGTGGATCGAGCTCCTCCGCCGCGCCGCCCTCTCGCCCCAGATAGATCGCCAAGAGCGCGCCGACACCGATCGCCCAGGTTGCCTTCCGACCGAGCTGCATTGCTTGACCTCCCTCTCGCGAACGGGGCCGAGCCTAACGGAGCCGCGAGTCGCGTGCTCGGGATTCGGCGCAGCCGCCGGGAGTTTCCGCGCCGGCGCGGGCAGCGGACCCCCCCCGTACCGCAACGGCTGGCAACAGGAGTGAGAGGCTCGGCATTCCGCGCCGCTCCGCGTCCCTAGAATATGCCCACTGCGCGAGCTGCTCCGCTGGCAAATGCGCCTGATCTGAAAGCAATGCTCGGGCAATCGTCGTTCGCGGCGGTGCGGAGCATAGCGTCGCCGAACGGGCTGTTCTGTCGCGTCGCGCGTCCACCACGGTGCGAGCTGATCCTTTGGGCTCATCCTAGTGCCGGCGGGTGCTGCGCAGGGCCGAGCCCCTCTAGATCCTTCTTCCGCCGCTTCTGCAGTTCTCGGATCCGGTCTCGACCGAAGTCTTGCTCGGCTGCGAGCGTGTTTCCCAGATGCGCGAGCAACTCGGCCATGAGCGTATTGGCACGCCCCACCAGCCGCTTGACCTCGCCGTGCAAGGTTTCGTCACTGAGCTGCGTCAGAGCAGAGAAGTACGTCATGCCCCAGTGTACACCCATGAATTTGCAGCCTCTCGTTGCCCCCGGGAAGGCCGCTGGAGCAACAGCACGCCTTCGCAGCTGACCGTCGCCCGGCAAACGCAATGTGCACGATGGGAGACGGCCTCAGCAACGTCGGATCATCCCCTCGCCGATGCCCGAGCGCCGCGACCCCAAAACCCGTCAACGAAAATCGTCTCAGCGAACGTGCGACAACCAGAGTTCTGGGTCATCTTCCGCTACGCATGCGGTCGTTCTTCGATGAATACTTCAAACACGCTGCCTTGAACCTGGGTCAAGCCCTGCAAGGCATCCGCTACTTTCACAGTCATCCCGATGCGGACCGGCAGGCGGCACGTGGGTCGCTGCGCCATCTTCTGCTGTCTTGCCGCATTCGCTCCCGGCGCGTCGTCAACGATCTGTTCTTCGCTGCCATCCCCCCGCACTGGCATCATACGCGCGCTGAGCTGGCTCAAATGAGCCCCATCTCTGCCAGCGCCTGGTTTCAGTACGGCTACTGTGCCTGGCGCTTCGACGAGGACGGCAAGCGCAAAGCCAACCTGCCCGGAGACGTCGATCGTCGTTGGGATCCGCGCTGCAACGAGCCGCTCACTCACAGCTGATGCCGGGCCTTGATCTCGAAGTACCTCTCGATCAGCTTCACCGTGAGCTCCTTGGGACCTACATCGAGCACCAGCGCACCGCCGTGGCGTAGGTCGCGGATGAAGCCGGCGCGCCAGCGCGCGAGCTCGGCCGCCGCTGCGCGCACGTAGAGTTCGTTGCGGTCGTCACGCACGGGGCGCAGCAGGCCGTCGACGTCGAGGTCGCGAAAGAGCACCACCAGCGGCAGGTGGCGGCGCGAGAGCGCGCGGCAGCCGAGCAGCAGCATCTTGGCCACGGTGTCGTCGACGACTTGTGTGAACAGCACCACCAGGGCGCGCTTCTGCTGGCGGAGGGCGAGCGTGCGGAAGGCGCTCTCGTAGTCGGACTCGACCAGCTGGGGATGCAGGTCGTAGGCCGCCTGGATCAAGCGGCCCGCGGCCTTCTGTCCGCGCCCGGGAGGCACGTAGGCCTCGAGCCCGCTGCCGAAGGCGAGCAGGCCGACTCGGTCGCCCGTGCGCGCCGCCACGTGTCCCAGCATCAATGCCGCGTTGAGGGCGTGGTCGAACTGGGTCAGTCCTTGCACCTCCGCGCTCATCATGCGGCCGGCGTCGAGCATGAACACCAGCTCCTGGTTGCTCTCCAGCTGGTATTCGCGCGCCGTGAGCTTGTGCCGGCGCGCGGTCGCCTTCCAGTCGATGCTACGGTACTCGTCGTCCGGCGCGTAATCGCGCAGGCGCGCGAACTCCGTCTCACCACCCTTGCGCCGCGTGGCGCGCGCCAGATCCGCGGCGCGGTTCTCGCGCGCCATCAGCTCGTAGCGGCGCAGCTGGACCAGGTCCGGGTAGACGCGCACCGGCAGGCGCTCACCGAGCTCGAGCTGCCGCAGCCACAGCCCGAGCAGCGAGGGATGGCGCACGCGGCACGGGCCGAGCTCATAGGCGCCGCGACGCTCCGGGAACAGGCGATACTCCAGCGTCAGGCTGGCGTGCGCGCCGATCCTGCCTGCGGCAGGCAGGCCTTCGACGCGGGCGTGCATGAACAGCCCGTCATCGAGCGTGAGCGCCAGCGCGCGGCGGGCGCGGGAGCGGATCAGAAAGCGGATCGGGTTGGCAGCGCCGATCGAGAGCACGCTGGGTGCGTCGCGCTCGATGCTGAGCAGGTTGCGCCGCACCGTCAGCGCATCGAGCAGCGCGACCAGCAGGATCGCGGCGTCGAGCCCCAGCAGGTACTCGAAGAAGCCGGGCTCGAGCCAGACCCAGAGCGAGAACAGCACCGGCAGCCCGAGGGCGCCGACCAGCCGCCGCGAAGGGATCCAGCCGCGCATGGCCGGCTCAGCGCACTCCCTGTGGCACCGGCACTTCTCTCAGGATGGCTTCGATCACGTCGTCGGCGCGCTGGTTGCTGAGCTCCGCGTCGGGCTGCAGCATGATGCGGTGGCGCAGCACCGGCGCAGCGTACGCCTGCACGTCGTCGGGGATCACGAAGTCGCGCCCGTGCACCGCCGCGTGCGTGCGCGCCGCCGCCACCAGGCCCAGCGCGCCGCGCGGCGAGGCGCCGAGAAAGATCGCCGGGTGCGCGCGGGTGCGCGCCACCAACTCGCTGATGTAGTCCACGAGCTGGTCGTCGACGCGCACATGGCTCACATAGGCCTGCATCGCCAGCACCGCGCTCGGATCGGCGATGCGCCGCAGCTCCGCGCGCTCGAGCCGCGCGGCGTCGAAGCCAGCCACGTAGTTGCGCAGGATCTGCTTCTCCACCGTCTGCGTGGGGTGCCCCACGAGCAGCTGCAGCAAGAAGCGATCGAGCTGCGCCTCGGGCAGCGGGTAGGTGCCCTGCGACTCGACCGGGTTCTGGGTGGCGATGACCAGAAAGGGCGCCGGCAGCGGGCGGCTCACCCCGTCGACGGTGACGCTCGCCTCCTGCATCGCCTCCAGCAGCGACGACTGGGTCTTGGCGGGCGCGCGGTTGATTTCATCCGCCAGCAGCAGCTGCGTGAACACCGGGCCCTGGAGGAAGGAGAACTCACCCTTGCGCGCGTCGAACACGTTGCCGCCGGTCACGTCGGTCGGCATCAGGTCGGGCGTGAACTGGATGCGCTTGAACTCGGCGCCGAGCACCGTGGCCAGGCAGCGCACGAGCAGCGTCTTGCCCACGCCCGGTACCCCCTCGATCAGCACGTGCCCGCGCGCCAGCAGCGCCACCAGCACCTGGCGCACCAGCTCGGGCTGACCGACCACGACTCGGCCCACTTCGTTGCAGATCGCTTCGCACGTGCTGCGCATGGTTTCGGCGTTCAACGGATGCCTCCCAAGTCTTCGATCAAACGCCCGAGGTCGCGCAGCGCTCGAAGGTCTTCTGTTTCATTGCTGACGTGGGCCTCGCCTTCGCGAGCGCGGCGCGCCAGTTCCAGGGTCTGCGCCACGGGCGCGTGGTCGCGGCCCGTCTTGCGCGCAACGGCACGCGCCAGGTCGGCGCTGCTCTGGCCCGAGCCCGCCGGTACCTGCTCGCGTACGACTTCCAGCCCATAGCCGGCATACGCCGAGAGTGCGCTGCGCGACGCGCGCTGCTCGGCCCAGCGCTGGCCCAGCGCCTGCACGTGCTCGCTGAAGCGACGCCGCAGGTTCGCGGGCGCTTCCACACGCCGCCCGAACGCCACGCCACGGTAGGCGGCGAACGCGGCGGCCAGCAGCAGCAGCTGACACAGCCAGGGCGTGAGCCCCGCTGCTTTCACCGCCGAGAGCGGGCTGCTCACGGTATCGCGCGTGAGCTCACCGATGATCTCCACGCGCCCCGCGGGCAAGTCGAGCAGGTTCGCGAGCAGCCGCGCGTTGTCCCCCGCGACCAGGCTGGCGTTGCTGAGCAAGTCAGGGCCACCGAGGAAGATCAGGCGGCCCTCGCCCTGGCCGGCCTCGGCAATGTATGGCGCGCCGGACTCGCACAGCGCGAGCGGAGCCAGCTGCGGCGCTGCCAGGCTCGGGCCCAGGCTGACCAGCTCCGCGGGTTGACTGCTGGGCACCACCTTGGCCCGCGCGCTGCAGGTCGCGTCGCGAGTCACGGAAAATTCCTGATCGAACTTGGGCACGGGTGTGGCCAGGACCACGACCCCACCGGCTTCGATCCAGCTGCGCAAGCCGGCCCAGGATCCCTCGTCGATGTGGTTGGGCAAAACCACGACGGTGCCCACGTCTGCGCCGATCGGTTCCGTGCCCTCCAGCGGACGGAAGCGCTGGCTGACGCCGTGCCCCGAATCGAACAGGGCGCAGAAGAGGGAGTGGCCCTCGGCGCCGACGCCGCACAACGTGGCCAGCGGGCTCGGCGCCTGCGCCGGAGCCGGCGCGCAGCCGCTCGCCGCGAACAGGCCGAAGGCGAGAACAGAGACGAGCAGAACGGCGCCGAGCAGCGGCTCGGCCTGCTCCAGCAAGCGCTGATACATGCCCTGATCCAGCTGGCGCCCCCCGAACTGCACCGCCTCGGTGGTGCGCGTGAGCGCGCCGAACGCCGCCTGCAGCTCCGGCTTCTGCGCGAGGTCGCGCGCGTAGTCACCGTTGGTGCGCCCGCGCCGCGCCAGGATCAAGCCCAGCGCGTCGAGCCGCAGCACCACTCCCAGCTGGACCTCCGCGGCTGCCTCTGCGAACAGGCCGCGAGCGGCCAGTTGCCGGGCGCGCTCGAGGTGCGACTGAAAGGCTCGCTCGAACTCGGGCAGATCGGGCTCCGCGACGGGATCGCTGCCGGGCTGCGCCGCGGGCTCGGAGCGCGCGAGCGGCGAGGCCGGCAGCAAGCGCAGCGCGAGCCAGACGACGAGGCCCAGCGCGGCGAACACCAGCACCCAGAACAGCGCCAGCCCCAGCGCGCGCAGCAGAGCACCCAGCAAGACCTTCCAGCCTGATTCGCGCTCGGGCTCCGGCTGCTCCCCCTTGCACAGGGCCGCAAAGGCAGGGCAGCGCTGCGCGGACTCGGCAGCGAAGGGGCACAGCGCCCGCTCGCGCTCCGTCAGTACGTGCCGGGGCTCGCGGCAGAAGGGCGCGGCGCCGTTCGCCAAATTCGCCTCCAGTACGGCGCGCACGCCGTGCGGATCCGCGTCTGCAGCGTCCTGCGCGGGCAGTGCCCGCGCGCTCGCGCACAGGGCGAGCCCGGCGGCGACGGCCAGCCCCGCTCGCCTCACGCGGCCTCCGGCACTTGCGCTGCGCGCTGCAAGCGCACCTGCACGTCCCAGGCGTCGGCACGCGTGCGCGCGTCGATGTAACGCAGAAAGCGCAGTGTAGTCGCCACCGGCAGCGCCGCAAACCAGCCCACGATGGCATAGAGCGAGCCGCCGTCGCTCAGCAGATCGCCCCACGGCAGCTGGAGCTGCAGCGTGTCGTGCACGATCGCTTCTCCCAGCACCTGCGCCCCGAGCACGCCCGCCCCAAACATCAGCAACGTGGTGATGAACAGGGCGAACCGCTGATCGACATTGCCCTCCATCAAACGCGCAGCGCGCGCCGCTGCGCGCGAGCTGGGCAGCCCCTCCAGCAGCAAGGCTTCGGGCAGGAACGTGTAACGCATCCACGCCCAGGGCCACAGGACCAGCGTCGAGGCCGCGAGCGCCATGCCCACGCGCGTGACGAACATCAGCCCCGTGTACACGCCGAAGCCCGCCCAGAAGCGGCGCAGCACCGCACGCGGGTCGAGCTGGTCGCTGAACATCAGGTCGCCCGCCGCCAGCGTGAAGATGCCTTGTAGCCACACGCCGAGCGGAACCGCCAGCAGCCACAACGCGGGCCAGCTCCAGTCGAAGACGAACTTGCACAGCACGCACGCGCCAAACGCCGGCAGCAAGAGCGTGCACAGACCGAGGTAGCGCCGGCCCCCGAGGCGCGTCAGGAACAGCAGCGTGAGGTCCACGCTCTCCAGCGTGGTACGCGGGCGGAGCACGACGTTGGCGCTGCCCAGATTCAAGCGCGCCGCTCCCGGTTGCGACCGCCGAGGGACAGATAGGCGGTGACGAACAGGGTGTTCACGCCGGCCACCGCCCATTTGACGGGGTCGGGCACGGGCGCGGCCGACCAGAACGCCTCGAAGGCTGCGGCCACGAGCAAGAACACTCCGGCGCCCACCACCAGCACCAGCGCCGAACGCCCCGCGCGCAGCA
Source organism: Polyangiaceae bacterium (assembly GCA_025936205.1). The sequence continues at coordinate 19,494 of JAICTU010000003.1, forward strand.
GCGAGCTGCGCCGGCTGAGGCCGCCCGTATCGAGCAGCGCGAAGCCGATCTGCAAGCCCGCGGCGCCCGAGATCACGATCGCCGTGAGCTCGAACGGCGAGTGACCGCAGCAATAGGTGAAGATGTTGCGGCCGTGCCCGTTGGCGAACACCCAGCCGAACGAGGTGCCGAGCGTGATGCCGTTGAAGACCAGAAAGAAGACGCTGCCGGCTCCGAACAGAATGCCCGTGGCAAAGCAGCGAAAGGCGATGCCCACGTTGTTGTACACGTAAAAGCCGGCCATGGCGGAGTCCCCGCCGTCCGGGCGTGACTCGGACTTGGCGTACCAGGTGTTCATCGCCTCCAGCGTCTCGGGCGGCAGCACGTGCTCGGCAAAGCCCGGGCGAAACAGCGCTCCCGCCAGGCCCAGCGCGAACGGCAGCCAGAACAGCACGGCCGCAACCGCGACGAAGCCCCAGTGCTTGCGCATCAGGCGCGGGAACTCGTCCAGCATCTCGCGGAAGGCGAAGCTGCCCTCGCGCTCGGGCGCGCGATACAAGAAGTTGTGCGCGCGCGACGCGAGCGCATCGAGCCGGCCCCGCAGATCCGTGCCGAAGCCGAGCGAGCGCACCTGCATCACATCCGCGGACAGCGCGCGGTAGAGCGCGGCGATCCGGCGCGTGGCCTCGCCTTGCGCAGGATCTCGAGCGGCGGCTCCTGCCAGCAGGCGCTCCAGATCCTTCCAGCGCGGCTCGCGCTCTGCCACGAACTCGTCGCGCGTCTTCATGCGGCCATCGGATGTGTTGCGCGATGATGCAGCAGCGCGAGGAAGCGCATCGGATCCGTGTAGGTCAGGTTGAGACGCTGAGCCAGACGCGGCGCGAGCAGCAGCGCCAGCTCCTGCTCGCGCGGGCGCGAGAGCGCCTGCTTGCGGCGCATCAGATGATCGATGGCGTCCAGTTCCTCGGCGCTGAAGGCCACGCGCGCGGGCAGCGCTCGCAACTCCTCCAGCGTCGGAGCGGGCGAGAGCGCGATCGGCGGGAGGATGGCCTCGCTGCCCTCCACGATCACGAAGGTGCCCGCGACCAGATCACCAAGCCGCCGGAACTGCCCGTCCAGGCACATCGTGAGCCCGCCGATCACATTCCAGAACGGCAAGAAGTCCACCGCACGCAGCAGGTTGCGCAGCACGCTCTCGCGCAAGCCGATCGGCAAGCCGTTGTTACAGACCACGCGTAGCCGGAGCGAGCGCTTGCCGAAGCTCTGGCCGTTCATGAACAGCTCACACGCCACGTAATAACACCAGTCCACCACGAACAACGCGAGCAGCGCGATGCCCTGCCCCACCCCCGACGCCGTCCGCCCCATCAGCCCCGCCGCGGTCGCGACCGCGTACAGCCCCCCCAGCAACGCGCCGCGCACCAGGCCATCGATCACATAAGCGAGCGCGCGCTGCGCGGGCCCCGCAAGGCGGCAGGAAAAGCGCGTGCGCTCCGGCGTATCGATATCCGTCGCCGTATCGATCGCTGCATGGCGTCCGTCCTGGAGCATCCCTCGCGTTTCCCGCGCCCGGCTCATCGTCTCCTAAATGGCGGCCACTGGGAAGGACCGCGTAACCCCCGGCCCTCGACCCTGGGCACAGCGCTGCGACCGGAGCCTCAAAACCGCGGATCGAATCCGCCCGCCAGGATGTCCAGCATGGGCTCCACGAACAGCGGCGAGCACAACCCCAGCCACGCGAGCGTCCACAGCCGCCGCGCGGGCAAGGGCCAGCGGCTCTGCGCGAGCCGCCGCTCCAGCCACAGCGGGGGCAGCTGCAGCACGAAGAACAGCGCCATGCGCAGGCCGGCAGCGATCCCGACCGCCGCCCACGTGAAATACAAGTGCAACACGGCGCTGGCCACGAACGCCGCAACCAGACCCAGCCCCGCCCGCCCGCGCGCCGCGAGCGGACGATAGAAGGCGGCAAAGAGCCAGCTGCCCACGATGCGATTCCAGCGCCGCCCCCAGAACTCACCGACGGACGTGGCCAGGATCGGCTGCTGATGAAAGATGGGCGGGCGCAGGCCGCAGGCGCGATAAATGAACTCGAACAGCCCGAGCGCGCCCTCCACCCCCGTGTACGCAAAACCGAGCCCTGCCGCGCAGCGCAGGAGCCGCCCGCTCGGCGCCGGCAGCGCGGGCGCCTGAAACAGCGCCAGCCAGAGCAACGGCGCCGCAACCACTCCCCAGACGCAGGAAGCGAGCAAGAGCCGCCAGCGCAGCTCGGGCCGAAATCGCGGCCGCTCCCCGGCAGCGAGGCCGCGGAACGCGCCGTCCTGCCGCAGGTCGTGCAGCACCAGCAAATGCAGCGCGCGAAACAAGGCCGATCGCTGCGTGCGCTCACGCGCGAGGCCGATCACCTTCATGCACACCCAGACCAGCTCCAGGCCGACCGCGGCGCGCAACACCGGGCCCGGCCAGATCCCGAACGGCACCACCAACGCCAGCGTGGTCAGCGCCACACTGATCCCCCGCCGCAGCAGCGAACCCGATGCGAGCAACCCCAACGCCGCAGCGAAACTGAAGCTGATCGAGATCCAGAAGATCCAGTGCTCGGTCGCAGTCACCAGCCCGCCCGTCTAGGACCTGCTTTGGAAATCGTCAATCCCGCGAGCACCGTTGCTCCTACAGAACGACCCGGGCAGACTGCCGCCGAAGCCATGTCGCTGCCATCTCACTCCCTTAGCGCCGACCCGGCGCTGCCTCTCGGGGCCAGGACCCGCTGGGCGCAGCGGCTGTTTCGACTGCTGCTCGGCGCGCGCTCCCCGCGCTGGAGCGGCGAGCTGCGCGCGGGCACGCGCCAACCCGTCCTGCTGCGCCGCGACGCGTACGGCGTCGCCTACATCGATGCCCGGGAGCCCCGCGACGCCTGGTTCGGGCTCGGCTTCTGTCATGCCCAGGATCGCGCGGGCCAGCTGGAGCTGCTCGGGCGGACGGTACGCGGCACGCTCTCGGAGTTGGCGGGTCCCGAGACCCTGAGCCTGGACCGAGCGGTGCGCATGATCGGAATCCGGCGCGCCGCCGAGGCGCAATTCGAACATTTCGACGCCGACCTGCGCGAGCAGATCACGGCCTACGCCGCGGGCCTGAACGCAGCGTTCGAGCATGGGCCGCGCAGCCACGAGCACGCGCTGCTGCGCATCGAGCCCACGCCCTGGCAGCCTGCCGATGTGATCGGGCTGGGGCTGCTCACCTGCTGCCTGTTGCCTTCCAACTGGGACGTGGAGGCGGCGCGACTGAACCTGCTGGAACGCGATGGTGAGGCTGCCGTGCGTGCGCTCGATCCGACGTATCCCGCGCAGCTGCCGCTGACCTCGCCGCCCGGCGCGGCAGCAGGCCCCTTTCTCAGCGACTATCTGCTGCGCGACCTGGAGGCTCTGCGCGCGCTGCTCGGCACGAGCGGCGGTTCCAATGCCTGGGCGCTCGCCGGCAGCAAGACCGCGAGCGGACGACCGTTGCTCGCCAACGACCCACACCTGCCCGCCTCATTGCCCAACCTGGGCTACCTCGCGCGGGTGAAATGCCCGGAGTTCGGCGTCGCCGGCGTGAGCCTGGTCGGGCTGCCCGCGTTCCTGACCGGACACAATGGGCATGCGGCCTGGGGCGCGACCGCGGCGGCCGTCGACAACGTGGACCTGTTCCTGGAGGAGCTGAGCGCGGATGGGGAGCGCGTGCGCGAGGGCGAAGACTTCGTGCCCTGCGCCACGCACACCGAATGGATCCGCGTGCGCGGGCGCGCTTCGGAAGCCCTGCACGTGCGCCGCACGGCGCGGGGTCCGATCGTGGCGAGCGCCGCCGAGCCCGAGGCGGCACTGTTCCACCCGTTGCCGCTGCTGGGGCGGGCCAACGCGCTCTCCCTGGCCGGCACGTGGCTCGCGCCCCGGCCCACGCGCGCAGCGCTGGGCTTTCACCTGCTGCGCAGCTTCGAGGACTTTCGCGCCTGCTGCGCGCAGTCCACCGGCTGCTGCTACAGCTTCGTGTACGCGGACCCAGACAGCGTGGGCTGGCTGCTCGCCTGCGAAGTGCCGCGCCGCAAGTCGGGCCACGGCTCGCTGCCGTTGCCGGGTTGGGCCCCCGACGTGGGCTGGGAGGCGCAACCCGCCGTCAGCAGCGAGCTGCCCTGGCTGGAGAACCCGGAGAGCGGCTTCGTGTGCTGCGCCAACAACCAGCCGGTGGCAGACGGGCAGAGCGCCGTCTTCCTGGGCCACGACTTCCTCGACGGCTATCGACAGGCGCGCATCACGGAGCGCCTCCAAGCCGACAGCGACTGGAGTGTCGCGAGCACGAGCCAGCTGCAGCTCGACGTGCTCTCGCTTCCCTTCCGCGAGCTGCGCGAGGTGCTGCTGGCCGTGCCGGCGCGGGATGCCGACGGGGCCCGCGCGCTCGAGCTGCTCCGGAGCTGGAGCGGCGAGCTCAGCGCTGACTCCAGCGCCGCGAGCGTGTACGCGCTATTTCTCGGGCAGCTGTGCCAGCGCATCTGCCAGGTCAAGGCGCCGGGCAGCTGGAGCATCGCCTCCGGGGGCGGTGTGAGCCGGCTCAGCCCGGGCACCTGCTGGAACGCGCGCCGCGCCAGCTTCGTGGCGCGCCTGATGCTGGATCAACCCGCAGGTTACTTCGAATCCTGGCCGAGAGAAATGGCGGAAGTACTGGGCGGCGTCGTGCGCTGGTTGCGCCGCGATTTCGGCTCCGACGAGCGGCGCTGGGCGTGGGGTGAGATCCGCCCGCTGCCGTTGCGACACTTGCTCGGGCAACACCCGCTGCTGGGCCCGATCTACAATCGCGGGCCGCTGCCGGGCTACGGCGACAGCACCACCGTCAACCAGGCGAGCTTCGAGTTCTGGCAGCCGCTGCGGCACTCGACGGTCAGCGCGCACGTGCGCTCGGTGATGGACGTCGGCAACTGGTCCGCCGCACGCTTCGTGCTGCTCGGTGGGCAATCGGGCAATCCCTGCTCGCAGCACTATGACGACCTGGTGCCGCTCTGGCAGCGCGGCGAGGGCGTTCCCATCCACTGGGAAGACGCTGCCGTCGACGCACACACCCGGCATACGCTGCGGCTCACGCCATCGGGAGCGGCGCCATGAAGGTGCTGCTCGCGCCGATCGGCTCGCGCGGCGACCTGCAGCCGCAGCTGGTGCTGGGCGAAGAGCTGCGGCGCCGCGGCCACGAGGTGACGTTCGCCACCTGCCCCAATTTCCTCGCCCAGCTGCGCGGCGAAGGCTTCGAGTCGCTGCCCGTGGGCGGCGACTCGAACGCGATGATCCTCGAGAACGCCGCGCTCGCGGAGCAGAGCCCGCTGAAGGCGCTGCCGCGCCAGCTCGCGCTGCTCACGGCCGAGACGGATCGGCAGTGCCGCGACCTGCTCGGAGCCGATCTGCCGCGCTTCGATCTGATCGTGGCCGCCGGGCTCTCGTTTGCGCCCCGGCTGCTCGCCGAGCGCCAGGGCGCGCGCTACTCGTTCATCCATTACACGAGGAGCGCCGTGCGCTCGGCGACACAGCCGCCCGCGGCGCTGCCCATCTTCGGCCTGCCGCGCCCGCTGAACCGCGCGCTCTGGGCGCTGGTGCTCGCCGGCTTCACGCGCGCGGTGGCGGAGCCGATCCGCCGCGCCCGGCAGGCGCACGGGCTGGCGCCGGAGCGCGACGTGTATGGCAGCATCCATGCACGCAACGCGCTGCTGGCGCAGGATGAGCTGTTCGGCAGCTTGCCGGGCGACGCGCGGGGTCATGCGGCGCACGTGCCCGCGCTGGCGAGGGCCGCGGGCCCCGCAGAGCTGCCGCCGGCCGTGGAGGAGTTCCTGCGAAACGGCCGTGGGGCACCGCTCGTGTACATCGGCTTCGGCAGCATGCCCAGCGTGCGGCGCGCGCTGGTCGTGGAAGCGGTAGCAGCCTTCTGCGCGGCACACGGCGCGCGCGTGCTGTTGTTCTCGGCGCACGCGGAAGACGACGGGCTCACGCTGCCGCCTTCCGTGCTGTCGGTGGGCGCGCTGGATCACGCGCGGCTGTTTCCGCGCCTCGATCTGGTCGTGCACCATGGCGGCGCGGGCACCACGGCGGCGGTGTTGCGCGCGGGTGTACCACAGCTGATCGTTCCGCACATCGTCGACCAGTTCTTCCACGGGCGGCGGATCGCCGAGCTGGGGCTGGGGCCGCCACCAGCGAGCAAGCGCACGCTGCGCTCGCGCTTGCTCGGCTTATCGTGGTCGGAGCTGCGCGCACAGCGTCAGCGCGCCGCCCAGGTGGCCATGACGCTGGCACCCAGCGGCGCTCCTGCCGCTGCGGACGCGCTGGAGCGCTTGCCGCCCAACGCGCTGTAACGGAGCACTGATGTTTCACCGTGCACAGCGCTGTTTCATCGCGGCAGGGCGCTCGGACCGGTGAGACACCGCGCAGCAGCGACCACGTTTCGCGCACACGGCGCCTGCCGTTTCGCGAGTTGCGCAAAACTTCCACGGAAAGCATAGTGAACAAAGTTAATGAGGGACGCGCGCTACAGCTCGAGCTGCGCCCTGGGGGTGACCTTCACGGCGCTGGCGGCGCTGGCTCTCGCAGCCTGCACCACGGACGGCCTGGAGCGCCTGGGCGCGGGACGCTCGTCCATTGGCTTGGCTGACGCCGGCCCGGATCGCGATCTCGGCGAACCGCTGCGCACCGAGTCCACGGTGCCACCCGATCACTCGCTGCAACCCACCACACTTCCGGTGCTGCTGGTCCCCGAAGATGGGGGGCCGCCGGCAGTCGGCGTGGATGGCGGAGCCGGCGAACCTGGCCCGGAGCTATTTGCAGACCCGAGCTTCGAGGCGGGCCACGCGGGCTGGCTGGGCTTCGGCGACTCGCGCATCACGGACGTGCTCGAAGCGCACACGGGCAACCGCGCGATCCTGTCCACGAACCGCAGCTCCACCTGGCAGGGCCCGATCTACGACATCTTACCGCTGGTGAAGCCCGCGCAGCCGTACGCGGTCTCGGCCTGGGTGCGCAACGAGGTCGGCACGCACAACATCATGATCACGCTCAAGGCCAGCTGCGGCAACGACACGACCTACTCGCCGCTGTCCACGCGCGCGGTCGCCACCCAATGGCAGCAGCTCGACGCGAGCTTCATCGTGCCCGACTGCTCCCCCCTGACGGAGCTGCGCGTCTACATCGAGGGCCCGCCCGCCACCGCCAACGTGCTGCTCGACGACGTGAGCCTGCGGGCCATCACGTTGCTTGACGTCGATGGGATCGGCTCTGGCGAGCAATAGGGGTCAGGGGTTTCGGAGCTCGGCTCTGCGCACGTCGCCGCGCTTCAGGATGTGCCCGCTGCGCGTGCCGTCGTTGGTCACATTCTAGAGTCGCTCGATGGCGGGCGGATCCGAGCTCCGAAGTCCCTGACCCCTAACAGCGTGATGCAAAAGTAGGTTTGGGCTGCCCACCCCTCCGTCCGTGCTCGCGCCTTCGGCTGTATCCATGCGGTCGGCAGGTGTGAATGCAGGGCGCCGCCCCGGGCGGGGGGCTTTCGCGACCTCAAGTCGAGGTTTCCATGGAAACCTCAACTTCGACTCGATGCACCCCCCCCGGTATGCCTGGGGCCGGCTCTACGCCTGCAATTCGCGTGGAGCTCTGAGACCCAATCCGAGGCCCTCACCGCGTTTTGCATCACCCTGCTAATCCCTGACCCCGTCTTCAACGCAAACAGTCGCGATGGAACCGCTTGATGCCGTGCTCGTCGATGCTGTAGGGCGGGTCGCAGGAGTTCTGGACGACGACGGGGGTCGGCATCGTTACCTTCACGCTCGGGCGTGAGCTGCGGACGCGCGCGCGTCTGCCAGATTTCTTGCCGGCGGTGGGGGGCGCGTTCGCTGGGTCGGTTGCGACTTCGGTCGTCAGATCGACGGCGGTCAGCGCCGCCCGCGCTTCCGGTGGTGGGGCAGCCAGCGCGACGGCTGCAGGCAGGGCTGGCGTGAGCGCCGGCGTGGCAGCGGGTAGCTCGCTGCGGACGGGTGCCAGCGAGTAGCGCGCGAGGGCGATGCCGATGAACAAGCAGCCGAGCACCAGGCTCGCCCAGAGCGTGAGGCGGCGGCGGCGCGCGAGGCCGGGCACCTGCAGCAACTGGGGCGCGGCGGGCAGCTTCAGCTGCGTGCGGGTAGGCTCGGGCCCGGCGGCTTCGGCGTCGAAATGCCCGTCTCGCACCTGCGCCAGCGCGGCTCGCAGGGCTTCTGCGCGCGTGCGCTTCAGATCCGCGCAGGAGGCCTGGACCATTTCGCCCAGCAAGACCGCCGGCATCACGCCGCCTCGCGCGGCCAGGTAGCGTTCGAGATCGCGCAGAAAGGAGTCTGCATCGGGGTAGCGTTGATCGCGATCGGGCGCCAGGGCACGAGAGCAGATGCGGTCGAGCTCCGGATCGACGTCGGGCACCACGTCGGTGAGGCGCGGGATGTCGTGCTCCAGCAGGCGACGTACGATGCCGGCGTGGTTCAGCTCGCCCCACAGCCGGCGGCCGGCGATCGCTTCCCAGAGCATCACGCCGACGGCGAAGATGTCGACGCGCCCGTCGATCACCTCCGCGCAGACTTGTTCGGGCGGCATGTAGCCGAGTTTGCCGCGCAGCATGCCGGAGAGCGATTGCTCGCCCCCCTCCATCAGCTTGGCGGTGCCGAAGTCGACCAGCTTGACCTGCCCGTCGTAGGTCAGCATGACGTTCTGCGGGCTGATGTCGCGGTGCACGATGCCGAGCGGCTTGCCGTCAAAGTCGCTGAGCCCGTGCGCGTAGCGCACGCCTTCGAGCACCTTGCACAGCACGCTCAGGGCCAGTTGCAGCGTCTGCCCCACCGGCGTGCCCTGGCGCGCCACGCGCGAGAGCGAGAGGCCGTCCAGGTATTCCATCACGATCACGGGCACGCCGTTGTCCTGATAGACCTCGTACACCTGGACGATGTTCGGGTGGTTCATGCGCGCGGCCAGGCGCGCCTCGTTCAACGAGGCGCGCAGCGCATCGGCGTGGCCGCACAGCTCCTCCTTGGTGGTCTTGAGCACGACCAGCTTGGTGAAGCCACCGATGCCCCGCGCCAGCGCGGCGCTCACCACCGCGGAGCCCCCCCGGCCGAGCTCCATCAGCGGGTGATACTTGCGCGCGGGCTGCACCAGGGCCGGCAAAGGCAGCGGCTCCGCCTGCAAGCCGAGCAGCGTGCCCTGCGTGTCGTTGCCATCGGGGGGTGCCATTTGGCCGCCTTTCATCACCTTGGCATGCCGGGCCCTCGCCGCAATGTAAGCAGCGGGCGCTGCTCGCCCCCAGCCCTCAATGGACCCTGCGCCGCGTCGTTCTGGGGAACCATGCTGAGACCGATGGCGCTGCGACTGGCGTGCGGTCTCACGCTCGCAGCGAGCTCGGTCGCAGCCGCGCCGCTCGCCGCGAAGCCCCCGCAGAAGCGCGCCGAAGCGGCACAGCCCGCGCCGCGCAGCGAGGAAGAGAACGCCTGCTTCGATCGCCACGAGCTGGGGCAAGAGCTGCGGCAAGCCGGCAAGCTGGTGCAGAGCCGCGCGGCGTTCCTGCAGTGCGCCAGCAACTGCCCCGCGGCGGTGCAGCGAGATTGTGATCGCTGGGCGGGCGAGGTCTCGGCCGAATTGCCCCAGCTGACGATTCGCGTGCAGTTTGCGGGCAAGGCGCGCAACGACGCGAGCGTCGAGATCGATGACGAGCCGAGGGCCGACGCTCTCGCTTCCGCCGTGGCGCTGGATCCCGGTCTGCATCGCTATCGCGTGCGTCTCGCCGGAGCACGAGCTGTGGAGGGTGCGCTGACGCTGCGCGCGGGTGATCCGATCCGCCAGCTCGCTCTGCAGCTCGAGCCGCTCGAGCTGCCCGCGCGGCGCGTGCCGACGCTGAGCTGGGTGCTGGGGGGTGTCGGCGTCGCGGGCACTGCAGGTTTCCTCGTCTTCGGTCTGTCGAGTCGCTCGCTGGAACACGATCTGGAACGCACCTGCGCCCCCTTGTGTACCAACGAGCAGATCGACGGCGTGCGGCAGCGTTCGCTGATGGCCAACGTTTCTCTGGGCGTCGGCCTGGCTTCGCTGGCCAGCGCCGCGGCGCTGTACCTGCTGAGCGAGCCCGAACAGGCCACGACGGAGCAGCCGGTGCTGGAGCTCGGCGTGCTGCCGTTGGCGGGCGGCGCCCTCGGGAACGTGCAACTGCGGGCTTTTTGAGCGGCCCCGAGCGAACGTATTGCTGAGGGGCGCGGAACCGACGGCGCGCCACAGCCCCCGGATCCGCTTGGCCAACACCCTAGAAATACTGTTTGGATGGCTCCGCGCCGCCACCTGGCTGCGCCTGCGTGCACGCTGGCTCTTGCTGGGTGTGTGTGTCGCACTCAGCCTGGGCGCTGCCGAGCCTGGTGCTGCCACCGGCCCGGGTGGCGCGAGCGCCGCTGCGAGCGCGGTGAGGCTCGGCGACAATGTCGTATTCAGCCTGTCCAGCGCCTACCATGGCAAGGCTGCGAGCGAGCGCGCCAAGCGCGCCAGCGAGGCGCTGGATCGGCTCGCGCGCGAGAGTGAGCTGCCGGAGGTGCGCGTCGAGCTGTCTGCCGACGGCGCGCTGCTCGCGGCCGGCTCGAGCACGATCATCGAGCTCGGCAGCGAAGACGCACGCGCCTCTGGCGAGCCCAACCTGGAGGCGTACGCGGCCAAGACCGCGGGCTCGGTCAAGAGCGCGCTCGCCTCCGAGCACAAGCGCAGCGAGATCGCCGAGACGGTGTTCTCGGTCTCGCTGCTGGTCTTCTTCGCGCTGATCGCCTTCTATCTGATCAAGCGCGTCGCGACGATCGCCGACCGGCTGCGGGTCTGGCTCGAAGAGCACGGCGATCGCGTGCTGGCGATCAGCGTCAAGAACATCGAGCTGGTGCGCCCGGCGGTGCTCAAGAGCTCGGCGCTGATCCTGCTCAGCCTGCTGAAGCTGGTCGGGCAGTTCGGCATCTTCTACGCCTGGCTGGTCATCGTCCTGTCCCTGTTCGAGACCACGCGCGGCTACACCGAGCGGCTCACGGGCTTCGTGCTCGCCCCGCTGTCGCAGCTGATGGGCCGCAGCATCACCGCCCTGCCGCTGCTGGTGGTGGCCGGCGTGGCGGCGCTCGCGGTGTTCGTGCTGGTGCGCTTCGCCGGCTTGTTCCTGGCCAGCGTGGCGCGGCGCGAGACGGTGCTCTCCTGGCTGCCCGCGGATCTGGCGGAGCCGGCCAGCGTGGTCGTGCGCGCCGCGATCGTCGTGGCGGCGCTGGTGTTCGGCGCGCCCATCGTCACCGGCAGCGCCGATGGCTCACTCGGCCGCAGCGGCGCCATTCTGCTGGTCGCGCTGGGGCTCGCGGCGACGCCGCTGTTCGCTTCGGCTCTGCTCGGTGCCGTGACGTTGTTCGGTCGCCGGCTCTGGCTGGGCGATTACATCCAGGTGCGCGGCAAGCTGGGCCGCATCACCACCATCAATCTGCTGGAGCTACGCCTGGAGACGGTCGACCGCACCGAGTACCGCATCCCCCACCTGGTGCTGCTGGGCAGTGCGCTCGAGCGGCTGGGCAGCGCGCCGCGTTTCTCGGTGGAGCTGCTGGTCACGATCGATGCCGGGCCGCTGCGCGTGCTGGATGTGTTGCGGCGCGCGGGCGATCTCGCCGGTAAGGATGCCGCCGCCGAGCTGGTCGCCGTGGAGGCGGGCGGCACGCGCTACCGCGTGAGCGCCACCTGCAGCTCGCCGAGCGGGCGCTCCGAGCTGCTCGTCGCGTGCCTGGAAGCGTTGACCGACGCGGGCCTGCGCGCCGCGCGCGGCCCTGACTCGAACATCGCCGCGAGCATTGACCCGAATCGGGCGGAGAATGATGCGCTCCCCGCCAACAGCGACGAGGTCCGCGCCGCGCGCACCGGGAGTGTGCGGCCGCTATGAGCGCGATCGCTCTGCTGCTCGGCCTGCTGGTGCTGTCCTACCTGGGCGGCATCGTGCGCGGCGGACGCGCCATCCAGGGCTTCGGCTTGCCTTCGGGCGCCGAGTACCTGTGCCTCGGCTTCGTGTGCGGCGGGCACGTGCTGGGCCTGATCTCGGAGTCGTTGATCGACACCTTTCGTCCGGTGCTGCTGGTCGGTGCTGCCTGGATCGCGCTGGTGGCAGGCCTCGGCTACACGCGCATCGGCGATCGACCGATCCGGCTGAGCAGCGCGCTGATCGGCGTCTTCTCGGCGCTGCTCGTGGCGGGCGCGGTGGGCGCGGCGGTGTGGTTCGCGATCGGACGCCTGCGACCCGATCTCGCTGCGGACCGCAGCCTGCTCGCGGGTGGCATCGCCATCGTCTCCTGCGCCAGCACGCGCCATGCGGTGCGCTGGGTGGTGCAACGCTACGCGGCCAAGGGCCCGCTCTCCGATGCGCTCGCCGACTACGCGCGCGCCAGCGCGCTGGTGCCGATCCTCGGCCTGTCGCTCTTGCTCGCGCAGAGCTCCGTGCCTGGCCTGGTCGTGTTCGGCTTCCTGGGGCGCGCGGCACTGACCTGGGGCATCGGGCTCATTCTGGGGCTGGTCGCGGTGCTCTTGATCGGGCGCGGCCTCACGCGCGACGAGATCTGGGGTGTGGTCGTGGGCACGCTGCTGCTCGCGACGGGCGTCGCCGCCGAGCTGGGCCTCTCGGGCCTCAGCGCGGCGTTCTCACTCGGCCTCACGCTGGGCTGCTTGTCCTCGCGCCGTTCGGAGCTCGTCCGCATGTTACGCCCGACGGAGTCGGCGGTGCTCTTGCCCCTGGCCGTGCTGGCGGGCGCGCTGGTCAACCTGCGCGAGGCGCCGGCGCTCTGGCTGCTGATCCCGCTCGGACTCGGCGCGCGCTTCCTGGTGGAGCTAGTGCGCGGCGCGCTGCTCGCGCTGTGCTCGAAGCCGGCGCGCCCGGCGGGTCCGCTGGTGGGGCTGGGCATGATGGCCATGGGTGAGATGACGCTGGCGTGCGCGGTCGCCATCGCGCTCTCGTTCCACAGCCCGGCAGCCAAGAGCGTCCTCGGGCTGGCGGTGGTCGCGGTGCTGGCAGGCGAGCTGCTCGGCCCCCTCACCTTGCGCCGCGCGCTGAGCCGCGCCGGCGAGCTGGACGCGGGAGTGCCCGAGCCGGCGCGCTTGTCGCTGGATCCGGAAGGGACGGAAGCGTGAGCGGCGCCGCGGTTCAACACAAGGGCGGCCTTGCCACACGCCTCTCGCAGGCGCTGGCGCTCGCCGTGGTGTTCGCGATGGTGCTCGGCGCCTCGCTCACGGCGCCGCAGGGCGACCGCGCGCTGCCCACGGTGACCGCCATCGGCTTCTTGCTGCTCGGGGGCACGCTGCTCAGCGAGCTGCTCGGCACGATCGGCCTGCCTCACCTCTCGGGCTACCTGCTCGCCGGCATCGTCGGTGGTCCGCACGTGCTGCACCTCGTCGACCATGCCACGGTGGAACGCCTCTCTCCGGTCAACACGCTGGCGCTGGCGCTGATCGCGCTGGGCGGCGGCGCGGAGTTGCGCGTCAGCACGGTGCGCGAGGTAGGGCGCAGCGTGAGCTGGGCGCTCTTGCTACAGAGCGCGGTAGGCCTCGTGGTGATCAGCGCCGCCTTCCTGCTGCTCACACGCTTCATTCCTTTCACACACGGTCTGGCGACGCCGGCGCTGATCTCCGTCGCGCTGCTCTGGGGCACGCTCGCCGTCAGCCGCAGCCCCTCCGCATGCCTGGGCGTACTCTCGCAGACGCGCGCCAAGGGCCCCCTCGCCTCGACTTCCCTGGCGCACATCATGGCCTCAGACGTGCTGGTGGTCGTGCTGATGGCGTGCGTGATCGTGGCGATACGCCCGCTGATGAGCGAGAGCGGCGGCGTGTCGATGAGCGATCTGCGCGAGCTGGGTCACGAGATCGTCGGCAGCGTGGCGGTCGGCACCACCCTCGGTCTGGTGCTCGCGGCGTATCAGCGCCTGATCGGCGGCAACCTGGTGTTGGTCCTGTTCGCGCTCGGCTTCGGCTTCACCGAGTTCATGACCTACATTCACATCGATCCGCTGCTGTCCTTTATGACCGCCGGCTTCGTGGTGCAGAACCTGACCTTTCAGGGCGAAAAGCTGCTACACGCCGTCGATTCCACGAGCAGCCTGGTGTTCACCGTGTTCTTTGCCACGGCGGGCGCGCACCTCGATATTCCGCTCCTGCAGCGCCTCTGGCCCATCGCGCTCGCGCTGTGCAGCGTACGCGCGCTCACCGTGGTGACGACCGCGCGCTGGTCGAGCCGTGCGGCGAACGATCCCCCGGTGATCCGCCGCTGGGGCTGGGCGCCATTGATCTCGCAAGCGGGCCTCACGCTCGGACTCAGCGTGGTGATCGCGCGCACCTTTCCGGAGTTCGGAGAGGGCTTTCGCTCACTCGCGATCGCCAGCGTTGCGCTGAACGAAATGGTCGGACCGGTACTGTTCAAGCTCGCGCTCGATCGCACCGGAGAGACACAGGCCGCCGCGCGCGCCTCTCACGCTCCGGGGTGATACGAGGCCACCCGCGGGGTGATGGGCGGCCGCAAAGCCGATGCGCGACACTCTTTTTGCTGCAATCGTCCGAGAACAAGCGGATACGATGCCCGGTCCGAGCGTCGCGGCGCTCGCAGAGATGAGCAGCCAACAGTGCCAGACCCAGCGGATGAAATGCTCGGCGAACTGCCGAGCGTCGAGAGCGACGAGAGGCCGGTGGCGGAAGAGCTCGGAGGCGCCGTCGAACGCTACCGCTGGTTGAGCGAGATCAATCGCGGCGGAGTCGGCGTGATCCGCGGCGCACGCGACCCCATCATCGGTCGCAAGGTGGCGATCAAGGTCCTGCGCACGGACTTCGAAAACGACGAGCGCGTACTCGGCGAGTTCTCGCAAGAAGCGCGCGTCACGGGCCAGCTCGACCACCCCAACATCGTCCCCATCTACGACTTCGGCGAAGGCGGCCGAGGCCCCTACCTGGTGATGAAGTGGATCGCGGGCAAGACGCTGGCGGAAGTGCTGCGCGCCGAGCGCCACTCCCGGCAGCCCCTCGATCGCCTCCGTCACCTCGTACAGATCCTGCTGCGCCTGTGCGACGCGCTCTCCTTCGCGCATGGCCGCGGCGTGATCCACTGCGACATCAAGCCCGAAAACGTGATGGTGGGTGAGCACGGGCAGATCTACTTGATGGACTGGGGCATGGCCCTGGTCGGCAGCCGCCGGCGCGCTCCGAGCGAGCCGAGCTCGAAGACGTCGACGCCCATCGTTCCGGGCCCTCCCTTCGACGAAGACTCACTGGTGCGCGCCGAAGGCCAGACCCTCGAAGCCGGGCGCGCCCGCGGCACCCCCGCATACATGGCGCCGGAGCAAATGTTCGGCTTGATCGACGAGATCGACGAACGCACCGACGTCTTCGGCCTCGGCGGCGTGCTGTGCGAAATCCTGGTCGGCGAGCCCCCGAACAACCAGCGCATCCTGATCGGCTCGGCAGGCGCCGCCCGTCCCTGGGTGAGCCCCTCGCACAGCCCGATCTGGCCCCAACTCCCGCCCGAGCTCTGCCGCATCGCCAGCAAGGCCCTCGCGCCCCGCCGCGACGACCGCTACCCGAGCGTGACCGCCCTGCGCGCCGACCTCGAACAATTCCTCGACGGCGGCGGCTGGTTCGAGACCCAGGTCTTCGCGGCGGGCAGTGCCATCGTCACGGAAGGCGAAGGCGGCGACAGCGCGTACATCATCGAGTCGGGTCACTGCGAGGTCTACAAGCTGATCGACGGGCGCGAGCAGCTGATTCGCAAGCTGGGCAAGGGAGCGGTGTTCGGGGAGATGGCAGTGTTCACCGGCGGCACCCGCACGGCCACGGTGAAGGCGGTGGACGAGGTCACCGTCAAAGTCATCACCGGTGCCTCGTTGAACCTGGAGCTCGACCGCAATCCGTGGGTCGCGGCGTTCGTCAGATCGCTGGCGAAGCGGGTGCGGGACAGCGAAGACAAGGCGTCGAATCCGCCGAAGTGAGGGCTCGGCACCGAGCGGACTCCGAGCGACCCCAGGAGGGCCCGCTGCGCGGCCGTGCTCGCTTGACACCCCGTTCTTGACTATATACTAGTATATATGGCTATCCGGGCCAAGCTCTTCAGCAACGGCGGCTCGCAAGCAGTGCGTCTGCCCAAGGACTTTCGGTTCGAAGGCGAAGAGGTCTCGGTGCGCCGGCTGGGGCGCGGGATCGTGCTCGGGCCGGTCACCCCCAGCTCCTGGCCGGCAAACTACTGGGCACGGCTCCCGCGCATCGAGGACGCGGATTGGACGCGTCCCGAAGATCCGCCGCCTCTCGCGATCGAACAGGAACGCGAACTGCCTTGAGCTGGCTCCTCGATACCAAGACTTGCTCATATGTCTCAAACGTCGCTTCGGCCTGGCGGAGCGGTTGAGGCCCCTCTCTCCTGCCGATCTTCACGTGTGTGCCATCACGGTAGCAGAGGCGCGAGCGGGAGCCCTGAGAAGCGCGACGCCAGACCGACTGCTGGCGGCGTGGGAATACTTCCTAGCTCCTTTCGAAGAACGGATCCTCCCGTTCGACAACGACGCGGCGCTGGCTTACGGCGATATCCGCGCCCACCTCGAGACCCATGGCAACATGATCGGAGACCGCGACTGCATGATCGCGGCCATTGCTCGCTGTCATGGCTTTACGGTGGTCACGGCAAATCTGAGCGAGTTCTCGCGCGTGCCGGGGTTGGCGGCGGAGGATTGGCGACAGAGCTGAGGCGCGATCAGATCCGCCGCTTTCTCTGCGATCATCATCACGGCGGCGTTGGGATTGCCGCTGACCAGGCGGGGCCATGATCGAAACATCGCGATGCGCAGTCCGGCGATGCCATGGACCCGCAGCTGATCGTCGACGACTGCATCGGGCCCCTTGCCCATGCGACACGTGCCGCAGGGGCGCCAGACAGTGACCGTCGCATTTCGAATATAGGATCGCAGGTCGGCCTTGCTGCGCATGCGGTTGCCAGGAGCGAGCTCTCGGCCGCTCAAGGGCTCAAAGGGCCGCGTGTGGGCCAGCTCACGAGCGTGGCGCACGCCATACTCCAGCACGTCGACGTCGTGCTCCGTGCTCAGATAGCGCGGATCGATGCGCGCAGGCATGCGCGCGTCGCACGAGGCCAGGCTGAGCCTGCCGCGGCTGCTCGGTCGTAACAAGATGGGCGTGAAAGTGAACCCCGATCCGCTCGTTCGGTACTCCGGGGCGATGAACTGGAGCGGACGGCATCAGCCCTGGTCGGGCGGAGTGGGTGGAGCGGTCGTGCCAGAACTGCTGGAGCAAGCGTCGCGATTGTTGGCGCGAGAAGCCGCGCGGCTTCCCTGCCGAGATCTGGGAGCGACAGGATCCGTAGGAAGTCCTCATGCTCGCGCGGGCGAAGAAATGCGTCGCTCTCGACCTCTGTGCGGCGCCAACCTCCGGCGCTCGAATTCCTGGCCAGCGTCGCTCTCCGGTTCGACACCCCGCGCGCCATCGGGGAAACGGCCGACGGCGTACGCTTCGATTTTCAAGTCCAGGGCAGCGTCACCAGCCCCAAGTTGAACGGTAGGTTTCCGTCCTGCGCCGCCTACTTGCTGATCGATCGCGATGGCATCGGCACCATCAACGTGCGCGCCCCATTGTTGCTGAATGATGGCGCGGTGGCGGAGCTCGAGGCCGTCGGTCGATATGACTTTGGCGAGGACGGATACCAGCGGGCGACGGCGCTCGACCTACCCAACTCCGCGCTGGGCTGGTGCCCCCGATTTCTGACCGGAGACCCACGCTACCTCTGGCTCAACCGCGTGCTCTGCGTGGGCGTTGGTGAGCTCCGGCCGCTCGAGACGCGGGTCGACTACGACCTTTTCTTCATCTCGCCCGTTGCCAGGCGCTCACTCTACGAGCGCCTCGGAGGCAGAGAGCGCATCGCGGAGCTCATGAGCGCCTCGATCGACTCGCTGCACAGCCATCCACAGTTGCAGCGCCAGAACCCGAAGCTCGCGGCCATCGCTGCAATCCCGCCCACCCCGGCGATCAAAGAACACGTCACCGATTACTTCTGCCAGCTCACGGGCGGACCCGCGCTGTATCGCGGCCGCACGATGCGTGACAGCCACGTGCATCTCGACATCACCGAAGCCGACTGGAATGTGTTCGTCGACGATACCGTGCGGCTCCTGGACGAGTTCGGAGTCGCGCCGGGCGAGCAGGGTGAGCTCGTTCAGTTGATGGAGGGGGTCAAGCCGGAGATTATAAAACCGGCACGTCCCCGAGGGGACTAACGCGGGACTGGCGCTGAGCGTGCCCGTGGTTAGCCCGGGTTACGGCGTCTTCACCTGGAGCACCAGATTGACGAGCGGCGTTTGCGGCCCCTGACCTTTGACGAAGATGAAGCTCATGTAGACGCCGGGATTCATCTTGGAAACCTTCTCCCGATCGAGTTCGATCAGGATTCCAGGGCCTTCCAGCCGCGCGTCGAAGTACACGTCAGCGGCAGGCTGAGCACCATCGAGGGCCACGAACGGTGTGTGATCGAACTGGGTGTTGGCGATCAGACGCCGGTCGACGCGTACGAGCTGTTGCTGCGCGTTCTTCTCCAGAGGCTCAAACTGAAACAGCACCCACGTGGGCGCCTGCACCGTGCCAGGTAAGCGCGATGCTTCCTTGAGCACGCTCAGGTAGCTGTCCACCATGCCCGCCCAGGTGCGCAATGCCGTCGCGAGTCCGTACCGACCCTTTCGCATCTCGGACCAGACGTTGTTCAGCACCTTGGCTTGGCCAGAGAGTGCCATCACGCCTGCGGAACCGACGCGGTTCAAATACTCGAAGCCGGGCATGTTTTCCGTCGCCGGCGGTAGCTCTCCCCCCACGCGACCAGCGACCGTCGCTGCAATGTCTCGAGCGCCGATGCCCCGCGCCTGCAGCGCGTCGATAAAGTTCCGAACGAATTCCTCGCCAGCGTTCGCCATCGTTCCTCCTGCTTGCTCTTCCGACTTTCAGAGTGGCTCGAGCGTCGACCCGGTGCAGCCACAATCCGCACTAAGGTGTGAGCCTGGGGAATTCTTGCAGCAGCGGCTCGTGTCCCTTCAGAAGCGAGTCCACCAGGAAGTGCGGCAGCTGCAGCGTCCCGCGATTGATGAAGACAAACAATAGCGCTGGAGCACTCCAGGTGAGCAGCGCCCATAACTCGGGGGGGCCGTCCACTGGTGTGGTGAAGCGCAGGCGCTTGCTCGCCTTCAAGCTGACCAACCAATAATCACCCGCCTCGGACCAGACCCTAGACATCGAGCGCGCTCGTTCCGCGATGAGCTCCAGCACGTTGTCTTTCAGCTTCTCATGAGCCGGATCCCAACCGCGAGCGAGTTGCTGGATATGACCGTCACTCTCCGCGCTCGTACGCGCCGTAGGCTGGGCCGGATATTCACCGGCCAGCTTCATATGCACGAGATCTCGGCGCGACACATGCGCGATGTCCTCCTTCTTCAGCAGGACTTTCCCATTTCGAAAAACGCGCTTGGCAATGCCACCGTATTCTCCCGCGTCAATATCCAGACCGGACCGCTCGATGCCCAGGCCGAAGCTGGTCTGCCGGCACTCCTCGAGCGAGTACTCGTAGCTCATCGACACTTCGTCGTCGTCCTCCCGGCACTTGAAGTTGTCGACCCTCAGAACGTTCTCGATCTGCGCGCGGCTCTGCTCATTCCAGGGCCAGGAGACAAGCTCGTACAGGTACCTTGGCTCCTTGGAATGCAACCAGAGATCGCGCCGTTCCTCCAGAGGCAGTGGACTTCGATCGATGTTCCAGGAATTCCCCTTGCGCAGAACCTGGCGCGTCTCCTGAAACAGATCCGGCGCCGCGAAGGGCCACGCGAGGGGGTGGGCCAGACGGATCATGGCACGCGCGATCTGCTCGGGCACCAGCACCTGAAATTGGGGGTCATCCTCCGCGTCCACACCAATGCCGGCCGAAGACACGTTCGAGTCGGGATCGAAGCTCGCCCGTACGTGAGCGGAGTGATTCACCACCTCCACGGGGTGTTGGGTGGCGTCCGCGCCATAGAGCATGGCGTTGAACAGCGTACAGTAGCGGCAAGTACGATCGCCTTTTTCACGCCGAGCGCGGCGCAGGCGCTGCGATTTGGCTGCCCCAGCGTCGCCAGGTCGATCGAGCTGCTCCACCTGTTCGAGGTGCTTGTGTCCCTCGGGGTTGAGCAAGCGCTGCGTCAGGCCCGTCCTTCTCTTGGCCAGCGAGTAGTGCAGCGCGGCAGCCGTCGCCCGAGCGACCTCGGCTTCCTTTGCATGTCTACCCGAAGATGCGCCCCGCAGCAGCTGGGGGACGTCGTTCACGTGGGGCGTGCTCAACTGGTCTGGCACGCTCGATGGTGGTGGTGCGCGCAAGACGGCGTGCTTGGAGACCAGATTGCTGCTCGCTGCGAGGATGGCCGAGTAGGTTCTGGCGGCTGCTTTGTCCATGGCACTCGTTCCCCTACAGTCCGTCCGAGCCGGAGCTGAATCGGTGATGGCAGAAAGACGACCGCAATATTAGCATGACGCGTAGACGTTGCGCCTAGCGACTAAGACCCCATTGACTCGACGACCTTCTGCGCGGGCGACACGCACCCGGAGTGCGGCGGCTCGGAAAACACGGCCTTCAGCTGAGCCCACGGCGAAGGTGCGACACGCTCGAGAGGCCCGTGAGGCTCCGAATCCCACCCGGCCTCTTGGCCCGGGCACTGTGCTCATCACCGGTGCCTCTCGAGGCATCGGACTCGAGCTGAGCAAGATCTTTGCCGCCAACGGGCATGATCTCGTGCTCGTTGCACGCAGCCGAGAGCGTCTGCTCGAGATCTCCCGTTCGCTGGAGCGTGCACACCGTGTACGCGTGAAGACCATCGTCAAAGACCTCGGCCGTCCAGGAGCGGCGGCGTCGCTGCACACGACCGTGGCGAAGAGCGGGCTCGCGATCGAGATCCTGGTGAACAACGCGGGAACAATGATCAATTCCGACTTCGCCCGCATTCCTTTGGCGCGCCATCAGGCGCTGATCCAGCTCAACATCACGACGACACTGGAGCTCACTCAGCTGTTTCTCGCACCGATGCTGCAGCGTAAGCGAGGCAGAATTCTCAATGTCGCTTCAATGGCTGCCTTCCAGCCTCTGCCCCGCCTCGCTGCCTATGCCGGTAGCAAGGCTTTTATCTTGCATCTGACGGAAGCGATTTCGGAAGAGTTGCGTGGGACCGGTGTCACGGTGACCGCCCTCTGTCCGGGCTTCACCGATACGGAGATTCTGTATGAAGCTCCAGACGTCGAGCGGCTACCGGGTCTTGCCATCGGCTCCGCGGTAGAGGTCGCCCGGGATGCCTACCGCGCTTGCATGAGCGGCGCGCCTTTGTGTGTCAGCGGGTTGGGCAATCAGCTGGCGGCGCAAGTGATCCGCTATCAACCACGCTGGATGGTGCGAACGATCGCCGGAGCGCTGGCGCGCAGGCGTTCCTGATGTAGTTGACCCCGGACGCTCCCGCGTCACTTCTCCCGCGTGACACCGGGCAGAGACAACACGTACTCGGGCCCGTACAGGCGTGCGGGCGTTTGAAAGCCGGGCTCGTATTGCCCGGCGAGCACACGGTCGATCAGAGCGGCCGCGGTGGTCGCAGTGAACGAGTAAACCTCTGGCGTCCGGATCCTCACCTGAGAATGATTTCCGCTCTCATCTTTTGCCTCGGCAACGACAATGGCCGCTCCGGTCGCGCGTTGTTCGCCGTTGGGCCCCGGCGGCAGCATTCGGACCCCTAGCTCTCTGCAGAGTTTCCAGCCGGGAGTGTCGAACAGCCAGGAGCCGTAACGATTCAGCTGTAGCCCTAGCTGCACGATGGGGGTTGCTTCGTAATAGACGGTGATGTCGGGGACTTTGGTACTGTGGTAGGCGGAGGCCACGTCTCCCCAGGTGATGGCGGTCACCTTGCGCGCGCCCTGCCCAAAGTCGACCAGGCGCGTCAGTGTACCGGGGGTAACTTTTACCAGTCGTCCGTCGCGCCGCACCATCACCAGCTGACCGTATTGGTCAAATACCGTGGCTGCCGAGCCGCGCGAGATCGCGTCTAATCCGCTCAGGGCGAGCCACAGGCTCTTGGCATGTGGGATAGAGGCCGCAGCCATCGCTGCCGCGCAATCCGTTGCGACCACGTCAAAGCCGACTCCAGGCAGCAACAGAATCCCCCGCTGCAATGCCGATCGTCCTTGCGCTGCCAGGGCCTCGAAGAGCGCAAACTCGCCTGAAATGTCGAGGTAGTGCACGCCGCAATCGAGGCACGCCGCCACCAGCGCTGGCGCCGTCTGCCGGAAAGGACCTGCCGCGTTGAGCAGCACATCGACCCCCTGCAACATTTTTCGCAGAGCTGGAGCGTCTTCCAGAGCCGCGCAGCGGTGCGGCAGTCGGTGCAACTTTGCCAGCGCTCCCAGGCGTGACGGAGCGCGGCCTGCCAGGATGGGCTTCATGCCCCGCGCGACGGCCTCCCTCACGATCAGCGCACCGGTAAACCCGGTTGCTCCGTAGATCAGCGCGCGGTCTGCCATTGGCTCAGAGATGGATCAGAGGAGTTGTGGGCAACCTAACATGGACGTTAGGCTGCTGTCGCAGTTCTGTCGCCTGCCTCGAGGCGAACAGCGGTGCTGACGGAAGGGGACTCCACTGGGCAGCGAAAGCACGCGAACGATCGCCATGTCCTGGGGAGGAAAGGCTGATTTCAACGGCGCCGTCGTGCTGGCGGAAGTACCCGAGCACGTTATCGCCCGGTCTCTGCCCCGATTGCTCTCGCTGCAGAGCACCGACCATGTGCGCCCGTCCTACCATCCAGTGGTCTTCATTTTTGGTGAGCTGGTCCAAGGTGGAGCGCATCTACTGGGCTTCAGCTTCTCTGCGGGAGTTTGTTACCGCGAGGTCGCGGTGCTCGTCCCGTTTGTCCAGCTCGGGGTGGAGCGCACTCCAGTCGTCTTTACTCTGCAAATGCTCGCGGACCATCCATCGGCGGTAGCGCTCGGCAACACCGTGTATGGATACAGAAAAACGCTGGTACAGATCGAAACTTCAGGTCCGACGTACCAGTGTCGTCTTCAGGGGCGCACGCTCTTCTCCGGAACCGGCAGCATCTCGGGTCCATGGCTGCGTCCGCTGCGCCTCGACGCGAACGCTTTGTCATGGCTCACTTCCCTGATCGGATTGCCGATTTTGGGGCAGCGTGCCTCTGGTCAATTTGTCCGATCGAGCTTCGACTGGGACCTCACACGTGCCAGCGTTCGCGCGCTGGAAGCGGAGATCCACTGGGACGGCCCGCTCGGCTCTCTCGAGACGCGATCGCTCGCCGGCCGGGGTCTCGCACTGCGTGACGTCACCTGGCGCACCGGTCTTCCGCAGCAGCTGATCTCGAGATGAAGCCTTCCCGACACGGGCGCACCTAGATGAGCGGCTTGGCTAACTGGCCCGCAGAGCCAGTGGGCTGGCAATCGGTGCGGAAGTCAGCAAAGGTATTGCGCGATGGAATGCAGAGACTGCGGCACCACCAACCCAACGGGGTCCAGGTACTGCAACCAGTGCTCGGCGAAGCTGATCGTTTCGTGCGTCCACTGTGGGTTACCGAACACCGTCGCAGAAGGGACGTGCCACTCCTGCCGGCAGTCGCTCTCCAACGGGCCAGGGCCGAAGTCACGGCGCGGTGCCGAGCGGCGTCAGCTCACGGTCGTGTTCTGTGATTTGGTGGGCTCTACTCCCCTTTCGCGCGAGATGGACGCCGAAGACTTTCGCGACCTGATCAACGAGTACCAGGCAGTCTGTGAAGAGGCTGTAACGGAGTTCGGAGGTCACGTCGCCCAGTATCTCGGCGACGGCGTGATGGTCTATTTCGGGTTCCCTGAAGCTCACGAAGACGACCCCCGCCGCGCCACCGGCGCTTGCCTCGCCATCCTCGAGAGGATGGGCTCCATTCAGGAGCGGCTGCATTTGAAGCTGCCTCTACCTCCGCAGATCCGCGTGGGTGTACACACTGGTGTCGTGGTGGTCGACCAATTGGGAAACGGTCGGGAGCCCCTCGCGCTCGGCGAGGTTCCCAATCTGGCAGCGCGCCTCCAGCAACTCGCGGAACCGGGAACCGTGCTGGTCAGCGATGCGACCCGGCGGTTGATCGAAGGGTTCTTCGTCATTACGCCCCTCGGGGACAAGTTGCTCAAAGGCTACGAGGCTCCCGTCCCTGTCTTCCAGCTCCTCGCGTCCACGGGGGCTCAAAGCCGAATCGCGGCGACCGGTCCCCATCTCACGCCATTCGTGGGCCGCGAGTGTGAAATGCATTCGCTCGAGGTGCAATGGGCGTCGTGCCAGCAGTCCCAGTCTCTGCGTTGTGTGGCACTGGTCGGCGAGCCCGGGATCGGAAAATCACGCCACGTCGAAGCCTTCAAGGCAAGTCTGGCGCACACCCCGCACCTGCTCGAGGGCTATTGCTCGGCGCTGCACGGCAACGCTGTGCTGGGGCCCATCGCGCAGGCCCTGGAGGCCAACCTACGGCTGGGCGCGGTCCCCTCGGAGCAGCGATTCCGCCAGCTTCAGGGCCAGCTCGCCAAGCTGGAGGTGGATGCGAACGCTGCCGCCTTCTTGGCCCCTCTGCTTTCAATTCAAGTCCCCACCGAGTCGACGCCGCTCGTGCTCGCGCCTCAGGTCCGGCGACAGCGCACGATGCAGGCACTCGTGCATTGGCTGGAAGGGCTCGCGCGCACTGCCCCGGTATTGTTCGTAATCGAAGATCTCCACTGGGCCGACCCGTCCACTGCGGAGTTCTTGGGCAATCACGTCGTTGCAGCGCGCGGTCCAATACTGATTCTGGCCACGTCGCGTCTGGAAGGGACTGTGGCCACCTTGCCGGCCGCCACGCTCGTTTCAGTGCAGCGGCTAGGGCCGGCGCAGGCCGAAACGCTGGTTCAGACCGTCGCCGGGGGCAAGCTGCCTCGAGCCGTGCTCGCACACATCATCGATCTGACCGATGGCGTTCCCCTGTACCTGGAGGAGGTCACCAAGGCGCTACTGGAATCAGGCGTCTTGCAGCTCGTCGATGGAGAATATCAGCTCTCAGGGCCGCTGCCGGAGGGCGTGCTGCCCGCCACGGTGCATGACTCGCTCATGGCCCGCCTCGACCGCATGGGAGAGGCCAAGGCTGTGGCACAGCTGGCCGCCACCCTGGGGCGAGAGTTCTCGCATGAGGTCTTGAAGACCGTCGCGCTGATCGACGAATCCGCGCTGAACGCCGCGCTGCGACGCCTGACGGAGTCGGGCTTGATGCTCGAGGTGGACAGCGCCCAGTCACGCTCCTTTCGTTTCAAACACGCTTTAATTCAGGAAGCGGCGTATCAGTCGCTGCTCAAGAGTCGGCGCCAGCAATATCATCACCGGATCGCGAGTGTCCTTCGCGATCAATTTCCTGAGACTGCAGAGCGTTATCCCCACGTCATCGCGGTCCATCATTCCAAAGCCGGTCTGCCGTCGATCGCGGCGCAGTACTTCCAGCGCGCAGGGGTCAACGCGCTCGCTGCGCAAGCATACACGGAATCCACGAGCCATTTCGGGGCCGCACTCGATGAACTGCAGCGCGTCAATGCCGGGAAAGAGCGCGACCGAACCGAGTTGGAAATCCTGGCTGGGCTCGGTTTGCCACTCTTGATGACCAAGGGATACGCTGCACCGGAAGTCGAGTCGACCTACGGTCGAGCGTTACAGCTCTGTGCCGAAGTAGACCCGCCATTGCGCGTTCTCTATGGCGTGTGGGTGGTCCAGGCAGTGCGCTCCGACTACGCGAAGACCCTGCTGCTCGTCGAGCACTTCGCCAAGATAGTCAGCAAGAGCGCGAGCAGCGCGGAAAAGAACATCGCTCTGAGCGCGATCGGCGTACGCGCTTTCTGGCGTGGGCGCTTTCACGATGCGATCGAGGTGCTCGGCAAAGCCGTGACTCACTTCGAGGATCACATGCTCACGACGCTGGGCCGCGACTATGGTTACGACAATCCATTGTATGCCCATCTGCTGCTGGCCTGGTCGCAGTACATGGTGGGGAATCTGACCGCGGGACATGAGACCTGGAATGAAGTGGTGCGTCTGACGGAGCTGGGCCGCTCACCCTATCTGGAAGTGATGACCCTCTCTTTCGGTGCGGCGATCGCCCGCGACCTCGGAGACGCTCAAACGGCGCTGGAGCGCTCGCAACGGGGGTTAGCCATTGCTGCGGAGCATCAGCTGGTGTTTTGGCTGGCGCTGGCTCAGATGCAGCATGGATCCGCACTCGCCGCCCTGGGCGAGATCGGGAGTGGTATCGATGAAATGGAACGCGGTCTTTCCCTGTTCCGAGCTACCGGCGCTGTTGCCCCATTGCCTTATTATCTGTGCTACCTCGCGGAGGGCTATCTTGCCGCGGATGATCTCAGCCGGGGGCTCGCGACCGCGCAAGAGGGGTTGCGCCTGACCGAATCGATCGTCGATCGGAACTGCACCCCAGAACTGCTGCGACTCGAGGGGGAGCTACTCGTCAAGAAGGGGCTTCGCGACGAGGCAGAAGATTGCTTCCGCAGAGCACTGGAGGTAGCCCAGACCGATGGCGCCGGTCTCTGGAAGCTCCGCAGCTCGATTCCATACGCGCGCTCGCGCTGGGCGCGCGGTCACGCCGAGCAAGCGCTCGACATCCTCGCCAAGGGTTGCGCCGCAGTCCGTGGAAAGGACGCATGGATCCTGTCTTCTGCAGCCGAACTCAAGCAGGCGATCGAGGCCGACATGGCGCGTGTGCCATCAGTGCAGTGAGGCGCCACGCGCGGGAGCTCCGCCTGGGCGGAGCTTTCATGGCTTGCAGTCAGTGCTGCCCTCCGTGCTAGGGTGACGAGTTGCATGAGCGCCAAACCGATTCGAGTTGCGATTATCGGTGGAGGTTGCGGGGGAATGGCCGCGGCATTCGAGCTCACGCAGCCCCGCTTGCAGGGCAAGTACCGGGTTACTGTTTATCAGCTCGGCTGGCGTCTCGGCGGCAAGGGTGCCTCCGGGCGGGGGCCTGCAGACCGCATCGAAGAACACGGGCTGCATTTGTGGATGGGCTTCTACGAAAACGCGTTCCGAATGATCCGAGAATGTTACGCGGAGCTCAACCGAGACCCGGCGGTGTGTCGGATCGCCAAGTGGAACGACGCCTTCGCACCCGACCATTACTGCGGTGTGATGGACCACGCCCCGGATGGCAGGTGGTCGCCCTGGACGGTGACGTTCCCCGCCACTGCGGGGCTCCCCGGCGATCCAGATTTCGTTGGCCGGCGCTGGACAGTCGCCGACTACTTGCAGCGCTCGGTGAGCTTGGTGCGCACGCTCCTGGAGACCATCGCTCGCAGCGCCGAGCCCGCGGCTCAGACTCAGCGGACCGAGAGTCCGATCGGTTCCGCCCCGGGAGAGCTCCAGGAGTGGATGCGCCGCTTGATGGGATACGGCCAGCTCGCGACTTTGAGCGGGCTCATCCAAGCGCTGCGCGTGTTGGATGAAGTCGTGCGCCTGATGCCGAGATTTCCCGGCGAGCTCATCCTGCAATTCCATGAGGCTGTCGCCACAGCGGCGCGCTCGCAGCTGGAAAATCTGACCCGTCGAGATACCGGCTTGCGGCGTCTGGGAGAGATCATCGATCTCGTGCTGGCCGTGATCCGTGGCATGGTTCGCTCGCGCCTGGTACTCGACCCGCGAGGGTTCGATGCCATCGACGACTATGACTGTCGGGAATGGCTACTGCTCAATGGCGCCTCCGAGCGCTCCGTGAACAGCGGCTTTCTGCGCGCTCTCTATGATCTCGCGTTTGCTTACGAGAATGGTGACGTCGAACGCCCCCGCATCGCCGCCGGCCAATCCTTGCGTGGCGCCTTGCGAGCTTTTTTCACTTACCGCGGCGCGTTTTTCTGGAAGATGCAGGCGGGCATGGGTGACGTCGTATTCGCCCCGCTCTACGAGGTGCTGGAACGGCGCGGAGTCCAATTCGAATTCTTTCACCGGCTGACCAACGTCGGTCTCGCAGCGCAGGGTCCAGGCGAAGCGGACGGTAAGTCATCCGTGGAGACCCTCGAGTTCGACATTCAAGCCAGTGTTCGCAGCGGCGGGTCCTATCGACCGCTGGTAGATGTTCGGGGACTACCCTGCTGGCCAGCGGAGCCGGATTGGTCACAGCTCGCCAATGGCCCTCGTCTGAAGCGAGAGGGCTGGCAGTTCGAGTCGCACTGGGAAAAGCGCAAGGTTGGCACGCGCGTCCTGAAGGTCGGGCACGACTTCGATTTCGTCGTGATCGCCGTTGGCGGCGGCGCGGTGCCATTCGTGGCGAGAGAACTGATCGAACGAGAGCCGCGTTGGAGGGAATGGGCCGCCAAGGCCAAGTCTGTGCCCACCCAGGCGTTGCAGCTGTGGCTCGACTCGGACATTCACCAGCTCGGCTGGAAGGGGCCCTCCATCAATATCTCGGGCTATGTCGAGCCCTTCGATACCTGGGCCGATATGCCGCAACTGATCGCGGAAGAGAAGTTCCCCGAGCCAGTAAAGGCAGTCGCGTACTTCTGCAGCGTTCTGCCGGATGCTTCCTCACGGAAGGAGCTCGAGGACCCCAACTACCCCGAGCGCAGACGGAACGAAGTTCGAGATAATGCCATCCGGTTTCTGAACGAAGACATCCATGAGCTCTGGCCCAACGCGGTGGAGAAAGGTCGCTTCCGCTGGGAGCGCCTGGTGGCACCGGATGTTCGGGCTCGTGGGGCTCGCGGTGAAGCGCGCATCGATTCACAGTTTTTGACGGCGAATGTGGACCCCACCGCGCGGTATTGCTTGAGTCTGCCGGGGACGTTGAAGCTGCGCCCATCGCCGCTGGACGAAGCATTTGACAACCTGACGGTTGCCGGCGACTGGACGGACTGCGGCTTCAATGAGGGTTGCGTGGAGGCTGCTGTGATGTCGGGTAAGCTCGCGTCGCACGCGCTATCGCAGTCACCTCCGCTCGAAGAGATAGTTGGCTTCGATCACCCCTGATCAAGGTAAGGACATGGCCGCCAAGCGGAAACGCCCTGCACGCGCTCAGCCCTCGAGTTTGGAAGACCCACCGTCGGAAGTTCGGGTGCGAAGGCCTCGGTTGCCGCGGACCGAGCCGATCCGCTCGTGGTCCACACTTTTCGGCTCCGCGCGCGATCCATCGCAAACGAGCGAAGCAAAGGCTGGCGCGCCGCGGGCGAGCGATCCGATTAGTCGCGGTGTCGAGATGGGTTATAGGGTCATCGACGAGTATGTCCGTCAGGGCGCAGCGGTTGCGTCTAGCTTCAGCGGCAACAGCGCCAAGGGCGCGGCGGGCGCCGACCTGTCCCAGCTCGCAGAGCGCATGCTGCGCTATGCTAGCGACTTCAGCGCTGCATGGCTCGAGGCGATGACGATGATGGCGGCCAGCGTCGGCTCCGCGACGGGCAATTCTGCCAAGGTCAATGACGTGACGAACGATTCGAACTCGTCACGTGCCTGGCCTGCCGAGCTGAGAGTCTCGGTCGAGCTCCGTTCCAAGCACCCGGCGGAGATCTCGCTGAGCCTGGAGGGTTCTGCTCCCGGCGAACAGCTCGAGCTCGAACCACTCCGGGTGCAAGCAGGCAAGACGACTATCGAGGACGTGGTGGTCGAATTGCCGACCGAGGCTACTGGTGCGATACGTGTCAAGGTCAACGTTCCAACGCAATGCAAGCGAGGACGCTATACAGGCGCGATTCTGGAGGCTCAATCCGGCAAACCACGCGGGCGGCTCACGGTCATCGTAGGCCCTGACCCTGGCACCTGAGGCGGCATGGCCGGGATAGCCCATCGACTTTTGGAAGAGTACGGCTCGCTCGCTCGCACCACCACGGAGAAGTATCTCCAGCTCCGGGTAACACGAGGCGCCGAGTACTTTCCCAGCGCGATCCGTGACTATCCAGAACGTGGCGGGCGGTCTCTGCGGTCCGTTCTGTGCATGGCTGTTGCACGGTCCTTTGGCGCCACAACCGAGGAGGCAATCAACTCTGCCGTTGCCATCGAACTCCTGCATAACGCTTTCCTCGTTCACGACGACATCGAGGATGCCAGCGAGCAGCGCCGCGGAGCCCCCACCTTGCACTCCATCCATGGAGTGCCGATCGCCGTCAACGTCGGTGATGCCTTGACGGTGCTCAGCTTGCGCCCACTGCTAGACAACCGCAGGATGCTCGGCCCCCACGTCGCGATGCGCATCCTGGAAGAAGCCGAGCGCATGGCGCGAGAGACGGTCGAAGGACAGGCGATCGAGCTCGGCTGGCGGAGAAGCAATGCAGTCGACCTCGGGGAAGAGGACTACTTGCGCATGGTCCTCAAGAAGACCTGCTGGTACACGACCATATTTCCCAGTCGTGTCGGTGCGCTGATAGGAACTCGCGACAGCGCGGATCTGGATAGGTTTCTGAACTTCGGCTTCTTCGTCGGGGCTGCCTTTCAGATTCAAGACGACTTGCTCAATCTGGTGGGAAACGAGAAGCACTACGGCAAGGAGCGCTGCGGCGACCTGTGGGAAGGCAAGCGGACGCTCATGATCGTACACCTACTCAACAGCGTCTCGAATGAAGAGCGCGAGCGACTGCAGGCCTTTCTGGCTCTGGCGCGCGACGAAAAGAGCGAGGACGAAGTGGCCTGGGTCAGGCGCTTGCTGGATCGCCAGGGCAGCCTGGAGTACTCGCAACAGGTTGCACATGGCCTGGCAGGAGCGGCTGTTCGCGAGTTTGAGCTGAGTTTTTCCGGATTACCCGAAACCCGGGACCTGCAGTTCCTGCATGAACTGCCGACATGGGTCCTGTCGCGCCAGTGACGAGGAGAGGCAGGGAGTATCCATGAGTGCGTATTCGATTCCCGGCACAGTGCTGATGGCCAATGTCTGGTGGTACGCCTTCTATGTGCTGCGGCCAGCGCAGGCGATGAAGCAGTTCGGTTGGTACCGCAGCCGTTCGGATATCGGCGTCCTGCCTGCTGCAATCCCACCGAGAAAGCGCGGCGGTGGTCGCTACTACTCGCGCAAATTCAAGAAGCCGGTGCTCCTGGAAACGGCCCCGGAGAGCTACGAACTGGTAGAAGACTTCGACGCCATTTCATCCACCTATCAGCAGGCCGTTGAACCTTTCTCGCGTCCTGTGTTCGAGGAGGTCAGCCGCACACTGCGTCCCTTGGCCCCGAAGAACAGCCGAATCCTGGATTGCAGCTGTGGACCCGGCACGGAGCTGCAGCTGCTCGCGGAGATGTTCCCGGACGGCGAAGTCGTGGGTTCAGATCTGGCAGCGCGCATGGTGCTGACCGCGGCTGAAGCAGCTGCACGTCGCGAACTCGACAATGTCGCCTTTTTTCAGGCAGACGTCGCGCGGCTGCCCGAGCACTTCGGCGGTCGCTTCGACTTCGTTTACTGCTCGCTCGCCTTTCATCACTATCCGGACGGTGCCGGCGCAGTTCGCGAAATGTATCGCTGCCTCAGACCGGCAGGACACGCCGTCGTCGTGGACGCTGGCCCTTGGTGGATGAAGATGCTGGCATCGCCAATGTCCAAGTGGGGCGATCCGGGTTGGATCACCTTCCGCACCGGAGACGAGATCAAGCAAGTGTTCACGGCTGCTGGCTTTTCGAGCTTCTATTGGACCGAGGTCTTGCCTGGGATCG
>JAICTU010000738.1 GCA_025936205.1 Polyangiaceae bacterium
CCGAGCGATCGCAAATTAAGGCACCACAGAAACCAGTCGCCTGGACCACCAAGCCGTAAGCCATCTCCGTGAAGGAACATTCGTTCTTCGGAGTTCTGAGGCACTCCTCGGAAGGCTGCATGCCCTTCCGCCGCTCCCGAAGAGCCGCTCTCCGAGAGCTCGTACTCCGATAACCGCAACTCCGCGACAACCGCGCTCTGAACCAGTTCCGAACCATCGGCTCCGATCCGCCGCGCTCGATCCATCGCGTTCGATCCGCCGCGTTCGATCCATCGCGTTCGATCCGCCGCGCTTGATCCATCGTGCGGAGCAAACCATCAACTGACCACTATACTTCAGACCAGGATACAGGGGATCAGGGTGAAGCGCCTGCTCAGGGTTACTCTGGTCAGCAGGAGCCGCTCACCGGGAACAACCGTATACCCCAACCTATTGTGGTCGAGCAAGTTGAAAGCCCCAACTGCTCCGAATCTGGATGGAAAGGTAAGTGTGTAGCTGCACGGATCCACAGTTATCCACCGATCGTCCACAGCCACCAAACAGCTGATCGTCTGTATCGCCTTTAGCCTTTTTGCTTCGTCCTTTCCGAAGCGAGGCGTGACCAGCGCCCGCCCCCGTCGAAGCGCTGGGCGGTCTTATCCACATGCGTCACCGTCTGCTGAGCTCGAGGCTCGCCCGGGTGGTCAGCAGGCAAGCACAATTCCTGCCGGGCGGGCAGTCGTGGCTGTTGCTCCGACGCCTGCATCGAGCAGGCGCGAGATGTGGGCGGGGGGGCATCCTTGGAACCCAGGGAGTCAGGACGATACCTCGAGTCGCGCGCGCCGAAGCACTCGTGCCCCGGCGAGGGAGCGGTGCTCGCTTCAGTCGCAGGGAAGGGCCCGTCCAGCTCGCCAGCGGTTCGAAGAAGATGAGGCGCGCTGGCTGGGCGTGGCCGTTTTGCCCTGCCGCCGCGCGATGAACTTGCCCGAACACGCGTTCATCCGAGCGCCTCGCTCGTGTGCTGGGCATTCGCTAGACTGACTGCCGATGGACCAGAAACCAAGCCAGCCAGGTCAACTGTTGTGGGCTCCGACACGTGAACGTACGCAAGCAGCACGCATGACCGATTACATGGGCTGGCTCGACGCCAGACGCGGCTCGTCCACCCCGGACTACGCAGCACTCTGGCGTTACAGCGTGGAACACGTCGAAGACTTCTGGGGTGGTCTTTGGGACTATTTCGAGCTCGGCCCCCGCAGCTTCTCGAAAGTGCTCGACCAGCGCACGATGCCGGGAGCGCACTGGTTTCCGGGAGCGACACTCAACTACGCCGCGCGCATGCAACGCTGGCCCGCTGCACAAATCGCGGTCGTCCACCGCTCGGAAGACGGTAGCCGGCGAGAGCTCAGCTACGGCGCCCTGCGCGAACGCGTTGCCCACTGTCGAGCAGGTTTGCGGCGGCTCGGTGTGGTGCAGGGGGATCGAGTCGCTGGCTACTTGACCAACGGGCTCGAGGCGCTGGTCTCATTTTTGGCGACGGCGAGCCTGGGCGCCATCTGGTCCAGTTGCCCGCCGGAGTTCGGGGTCGAAAGCGTGCTCGATCGCTTCTCTCAGATCGAACCCAAGGTGCTGATCGCGTGCCGAGGCTACCAGTACGGGGGCAAGCATTTCGATCGGCGCGAAGAAGTGGCGCGCCTACGCGCCGCGCTCCCCTCCTTGCACACGACGGTGTTGGTCGGACCAAACGCTACGCCGGCGGGCCCCGAGGCGCCGGGTACAACGAGTTTCGAGGAGCTTTGTAGCGCCGGAGAACCGCTGGAGTTCGCGGCGGTGCCGTTCGAGCATCCGCTCTGGATCCTGTTCTCGTCCGGCACCACAGGGCTGCCCAAGCCCATCGTGCACGGGCATGGCGGGATGCTGCTGGAGCACTTGAAGGTGCTCGCTCTGCACTCCGATCTGGGGCCGTCTGATCGCTTCTTCTGGTTTTCCACGACGGGCTGGATGATGTGGAACTACCTGGTGAGCGGGTTGCTCGTGGGGTCCACGATCGTGCTCTACGACGGCAATCCGGGTTACGCAGATTTGAACGCGCTCTGGCGCCTGGCCGCTGAAGAGAAGCTGACCTACTTCGGCTGCAGCGCGCCGTTTCTAATGGCATGCCGAGCGGCGGGCATCACCCCCGGGCGGAGCTTCGATCTGCGCTCGCTGCGCTCCGTCGGATCCACGGGGGCACCCTTGCCGAGCGGCGGCTTCGATTGGGTGTACCGCGAAGTATCGAATGATCTGCTGCTCGGTTCCGTCAGCGGCGGGACCGATCTGTGCACCGCGTTCGTGGTCTCATGCCCCATCCTGCCGGTCTACTCCGGCGAGCTGCAGTGCCTCGGGCTGGGCGCCAAGGTGGAGGCGTTCGACGCGCAGGGAAAACCGGTCATCGGGCGAGTGGGGGAGCTCGTGATCGCTGAGCCCATGCCTTGTATGCCCGTGTTCTTCTGGAATGATCCCAGCGGGCAGCGCTATCGCGAAAGCTATTTCGAGCAGTATCCCGGGGTGTGGCGCCACGGGGACTGGATTCTGATCTCGGAGCGAGGCAGCGCGGTGATTTCCGGCCGATCCGATTCGACCTTGAACCGCGGTGGAGTGCGCATGGGCACGAGTGAGTTCTACCGCGTCGTGGAAGAGTTGCCGGAGATCCGCGACAGCGTCGTGGTCGACACGAGCGACGCTGAGGGGCGAGGCAAGCTCTGGCTGTTCGTCGTGCTGCAGGCCAACGTGGCCCTCGACGCAACACTCTCCAGCACCATCCAGCGCACTCTGCGCAGCAAACTCTCGCCCCGGCACGTCCCCGATGAAATCGTACCGATCTCGGAGGTGCCGCGCACGTTGAGCGGCAAGAAGCTGGAAGTCCCGATCAAGCGCTTGCTCGGCGGTGCGCCCCTGGAGCAAGTGGTCAATCCCGGCACCCTGCAGCGCCCCCAAGCGCTGTTCGACTTGCTCGCAGCGGCGCAGGCCCGAGCGGAGCCAGCCTGAGGAGCGCGTACGCGCCCCGGCTCGGCGTCGGAGGCTAGTGTCCCGAATGATTCATTCGGGAACCATGAAACAGGGGTGCCCCGAGTCAAAAAGAGGGTGATTGCCGCCAATTTCTGCGGCCCTCTCCTGAGGAGCCGCGGAATTGGACAGCGAATTAAGGAGTCGGGGCACTAGCCGGCAGCGATAACAG
>JAICTU010000685.1 GCA_025936205.1 Polyangiaceae bacterium
CAGGTGCTCGCCGGCGTCGAACACCCGCACCAGGTTCGGGTGCTGGAGCGAGGTGGTGAGGCGAGCCTCGGACGCGAACATCGCGCGAAGTTGTGGGTCCATCGACCACTTGCGCTGCAGCTGCTTGAGGGCGTAACGAGGCCGCGGCCCCTCGACGTCGTTGCGGCAGGCGAGCCACACGTCAGCCATGCCGCCGCGCCCGAGCACTTCGAGCAGCCGGTAGCGGCCGCAACGATTGCTCTGCACGGGTGAGCGCCAGCTACCCGACGCGCTGCGAGCCGGCTTCGCGCGCAAGGGCGGAGTCCGCCGCGGCATGCGCCGCGTACCCATGGCGGGTGGAATGCTGGACTGCTGAGAGCTCAATGGAAGTGCCTGAAAAAAAAGTAGGGCGCGGGGAGTCACACCCCCGAAGCGCCCCGCACTGCATTTTCACTAGAAAGATAGCATCGAGATGCAGGGTCGCCCACGTGTGTTTGCGCGGTTTTGCGCCGCGCACACATCAGCGTCGCGCGTGGGTGTCTCACGTCGCGCGGTCTGTCTGGATGCGCTGCACGCGCGATCCGACACCACTGAGTGGGGCGCTCCACGACAACGTTCACTCCGGGATCGCGCTCGAAGCGCTACACGCGCCCGTGATCGCCGGCCGGTTCTGCGCATGCTGCAACGGATGGAGCCGCTGCCGTGTGTGTTGCCCTGGATCGCGCGAAAGGCGGTATATGTGGGCCCATGCCCGCGAACCGAGCCCCTCACCCGACGAAACTGCGTTCCCCCCGCGGAGCCTCTGTCACCGAAATCGATTGGAGTGACGGTCAGACCACGCGCTATGCGCACCAGACGCTGCGCGGCCTGTGCCCGTGCGCACAATGCCAGGGTCACGACCGAGGCATCCGTTGGCTGGAGTCGGTGGAGAACGCCTCGAAGCTCATGCTCGAGATCGCGGAGATCGAGCAGGTCGGCAACTACGCGATCGGACTCGCCTGGGCCGACGGACACACGGGCGGCATCTACTCGTTCGAGTACCTGCGCGAGCTTGCCCCGCTCTTCGACAAGCCGGTCGAGTACCAGCGCGCCTTCCGCCGGAACTGAAACCCGGCGGGCTCGGTCTCAGGCCAGCGACTCTTCGAGCAACTCGTCGATCGTTCCGATGACCTGCCGCAGCACCTTCTCGTCCGGCAGCAGGGTGATGCGGAAGTGATCCCGATACGGCACGTTGAAGCTGACGCCTGGGGCCACCAGAATGCCGCGCTTCTCCAGGAGCTCGAGCGCGAATTGCTCGTCGTTGAAGTTCGGGTGCCGCTCCGTGTTCACGCGCACGAAAGCGTACATGGCGCCGCCCGGCGGCACGACCGAAAGATTCCGGCTCGCGGCCACCGACTCGATCACGGCCTGGCGCGACTCGAGCAGCCGCCCTCCGGGCCCGACCAGCTCATGGATGCTCTGGTAGCCCCCGAGCGCGGTCTGGACCGCCCATTGCCCCGTCATGTTGCTGCACAACCGCAAGCTCGCGAGCAACTCCAGCGCGTCCAGGTACGGGCGGGCGTGGGCCTTCTCGCCACTGAAGCTGACCCAGCCGACGCGCAGCCCGCACGCGCGGTACACCTTGCTCAAGCCCGAGAAGCTCGCGCACAGCGTATGGCGCACCAACGTCGCCATCGGCACGTGCTCGTGCGGCGCAAACAGCATGCTGTCGTAGATCTCGTCCGAGAACAGCACTAGGCGGTGCCGCTCGGCGATCTCCGCCACGCGCTTCAACACGTCGCGCCCGTACACCACGCCGGTCGGGTTGTTCGGATTGATGACCACGATCGCGCGCGTGCGCTCCGTGATGCGGCTCTCGATGTCGTCCGGGTCGAGCTGAAAGCCGTGCTCCGGCTTGCAGGGGTAGGCCACGGCACGCCCGCCGTGAATCACGACGGAGGCCGTCCAGAGCGGGTAGTCCGGGCTCGGGATCAGTACCTCGTCCCCCGGATTCAACAGCGCGCGCATGCACATCAAGATCAGCTCGCTGACCCCGTTGCCCATGAACACGTCGTCGGCGCTGA
This sequence comes from Polyangiaceae bacterium, assembly GCA_025936205.1. Next base: position 2,043 of record JAICTU010000685.1, read on the forward strand.
CGTCCATCACGCCGCGCTCTTGCTGCTGCATCACCACGGCTTCGCGCGCCGGGAAGATACCCTTCTGGTGCCCGTACGCCTCGGCCAGCGCCAGGTTCTCGACGATCGCTCTGCGCATCGTCTCGGGCATGCGGAAGCCGAACGCACCGGGGTTGCCGATGTTCAGCTTGGTGATCTCATAACCAGCTCGCTCGAGCTCTTCGGCGCGACGCGCCAGCTTGCCGCGGATCTCGTAGCGAACTTCGCGCAGGTGATCGCTGGCGCGTAGCGTCTCCAGGGTCATCGTCGAGTCAGTCTAGCGGGGCAGAAGCAGCTCAGGGCGCGCCTGCGTCACCGGCGCCGGCATCCGTCGTGCCCGAGCCACGATTGGATGCCCCGCCCGTACCATTCAGGTTCGCAATGCCTTCCACCAGTTCGTCACGCGGTGGAACGGGCTTCTGTGGATCGGTGATGTCAAAGTCGGGCGTCGCCTCGAAGCCCTCGCCCGGCAGAGCCCGATCCGCGTCAGCGCCGGTTGCGTTCTGGCCGCCGCCGCTCCCACCGGTGCTCGTCTGAGGGGCCGAGTCATCGGAGCCGCAGGCAACCAAAACGCCAACCATTCCGGCCAAAAGGAATCCCCGGCCGGCACTGCGGCCGGCGCTTTGACTCGGCGCGCGGGCTGCCCCCGCAGAAACCGAGCGTCTTCCTTGCAAGCGATCGTGCATCACGGCGCCACTCTTGCTCAGGTTCTCGGCGCACGCAAGCGCGACGCGGCTCGAGGCGAGGAGCCACATGATTTCCTCGATTCTGCGGAATTGAGGGACTAGAGTCGCCCGGGTCGTGCAAGGACGCGGTTACTATTCACGCTTCGGAGGCTGCTTCATCCCCGAGGTCTTCGTGCAGACCTTCGAGCAGCTGGTTTCGGCATTTGAGGAGGCCAAGCGCGATCCGACGTTTTGGGCCGATTATCTGCGGCTCGTCGCCTCCTATTCCGGGCGCCCCACGCCGCTCACGTTTGCTGGAAGTCTGACCCAGCACTTCGGCGGCGCGCAGATCTACGTCAAGCGCGAAGACTTGAACCACACCGGATCGCACAAGGCGAACAACGTGTTGGGGCAGGGGCTGCTCGTGCGGCGCATGGGCAAGAAGCGCGTGATCGCGGAGACGGGCGCAGGTCAGCACGGCGTGGCCACGGCGACCATGGCTGCCAAGTTCGGCTTCGAATGTACGATCTACATGGGCGAGGTCGACGTGCTGCGCCAGCGCTCCAACGTGTTCTGGATGCAGCGGCTCGGAGCCAAGGTGGTGGCGGTTCGTGACGGCGCCCGGACGCTCAAGGACGCGATCAACGAGGCCTTTCGGGACTGGGTGACCAACATGGACAGCACGCACTACGTGCTGGGCACGGCGTGTGGGCCGCATCCGTTCCCGGAGATGGTGCGCTACTTCCAATCGATCGTCGGGCAGGAGGCGCGCGCGCAGATCCTCGAACAGACCGGCAGCTTGCCGCGGCGGGTCTTCGCCTGCGTGGGTGGAGGGTCGAACGCGCTGGGGCTGTTCAGCGCCTTCATGAACGATGCGACCGAGTTGGTGGGAGCGGAGGCAGGGGGCGCGGGGCTGGATACCGGCCGCCACGCGGCGCGGCTCGCCAGCACCGATGCGTCCGTCGGCGTCGCCCAGGGCTACAAGACGTACTTCCTGCAAAACCGCGACGGCCAGATGCGCGAAACGCACAGCGTGGCGGCGGGGCTCGA
>JAICTU010000379.1 GCA_025936205.1 Polyangiaceae bacterium
CTTCAGCGGTGCGAGGCGTCTGTGTGCACGGGAAGGGCCTGGTCGATAGACAGGAACACGTCGTGAATCAGCGTGCCGGCACCCTCGGCAATGGGGTGCGCGAAATCGTAGATGATGTTTCCGGCTTGGTGCCCCAGATCGGCCACCGTGTTGAGGACCGCCTGACCCCCTTGGGCGAGCAAGTCCAACGGACCCCCACCATCGGTATGGGTCTCCGTAGACGTGACGCTGACGTGGACGTCGGCGTTGACAGGCGAGGTGCGGAGGTCCAAAGCGTTGACCGCCTGCCCGTGCTGCTGCGGGGCGTCATCACCGGCACCGGTGGCCGATACGTTGTTGGCGCCACCGCCCAAGACCAGATCGAGGTCATCGAGCGAGAGTTCCAGGTTCGAGTCTAGTGCGGAGAGAGTGATCGTGTTGAGCATTTTCTCAGTTTCCTTCTATGTTCGGCGGTTGCACCGTGCGTTCTTTGTCGAGCATCCGGTGGCTGAGTTGCTCAGAAACTGCGACGTGGCACTACCGCCCAATCCCGTGACATTCCCTGCCCATGCCCGCTGTCGAGCAGCGCAGAGGGGCCTCGAGAGCGCTACTCCTGCCCCACCGGGCGGCTACGCATGCGCAAGGTCTTGCGAAACTTGCCGTGCGCTGCGCTCGTGAGAGTGTCGAGGCCTGCGCGCCTCCCCCCAATTAGTTCGCCGACTCGCGCGCGATCCGAAGCCGGTCGGGGTGATGACCTGCGGTATGCCCGCCTCGAGCGCGCGCGGTCGCGCCCATGCCGCGGTGATGCACGATGGCCGTTACATGCGGAAGCAGCCGGTTGAGCTCTACGTGATCGAAGCGAGCGATGCGCTCCTCCAGAGCGCGCGCTCGGTTGCCAGAACGAGCTCAGGAAGGTGCCGGGCATGTCGAGCTCGGCGCAGCAAGCAGCAGCCGCTTTGAAAGAGAGCTCGGGGTTGCCGGAACCCGTACCGGTCGTGAAAACGATCCGCCGTGGGCAGCGCCGCAGAAACTCTTGCACCGGCGATGGCAACGGTGCGTCCGAAGCGGGCAGGGGAAATCCAAGGCACCGAGGCACTCGAGCTCGGGCCTATCCTCGAATATGGACGCCGAGGTTGCGCCATATTCGAAGTTCGCTACGGCATGGCGTCCCAATGCTTCCAGAACGACTCTGGCGCCTCACCGTCGCCCCTCCGCCATCAACTCGGTCAGCGCCCTCACCAACCGCCCCCGCGCCGAATCGTCTGCGCAAACGTCTGCCCCGCGCTCCTCCGCGCCGGTCTCCCAGACGTTTCGGGATTCTCGTGTTCTTTCGATATCGTGCGCGAGGAGGGACTTGAACCCCCACGCCTTGCGGCGCTGGAACCTAAATCCAGTGCGTCTGCCAATTCCGCCACTCGCGCGAGCGGTCGCGGGGCACGGGGATGCCCAGCGACGCGCGTCTACTAGCGCCCGCCGCACTATTTGTCAGCGCTGACGTCGCGCACAGCGTTCGAAAGCGCGCCCACGTGGGCACTGGCTGGCGGCTGGTGTATCAACAAAAAGCGCTGGATATCGAATACTTGGATTCGATGATCGCAGGTAAATTCAACGCCCTCCCGAAATCGCTCACCCAAATTCTCGGCAAAAAAATCGTTCGCAGGCTCGCCACCATCCGTCTCAGATCGTTCCCAGGAATGACCTCCCGGCCGGCCCTTGCCCAAGCGGGGTGCTGGACGGCAAGAGGTGGTTTCGTGTAGGGCGGCGGGTTAGCCCTCCGGGAGAGGCTCTTTGATGACGAATCCCAAGGAAAATCCGCGGCACAAGAGTTCCACGTTGCTCGATGGCACGAGCCGCGCCGCCGCACGCGCGATGTTGCATGGCATTGGCTTCAGCGATGAGGATCTGAAGAAGCCGCTGATCGGGGTCGCGCACTGCTGGACGGAGACGATGCCCTGTAACTTCAACCACCGCGAGCTGGCGGAGCGGGTGAAGCAGGGGATTCGCGAAGCCGGCGGAACTCCGATGGAGTTCAACACCGTGAGCGTGAGCGACGGTGTGTCGATGGGTACGCAGGCCATGAAGGCTTCGCTGGTCAGTCGCGAGGTGGTCGCGGATTCGATCGAGCTGATGGGCCACGGCTGTCTGTTCGACGCAATGGTGGTGATCGTGGGCTGCGATAAGACGTTGCCCGCCGGCGCCATGGCGCTCTTGCGGCTGAATCTGCCGGGCGTGCTGCTCTACGGCGGTTCGATCCTGCCCGGTCAGCACAAGGGGATCGACATCACGATCCAGGATGTGTTCGAGGCCGTGGGTCGTCGCTCCGCGAACAAGATCGATGATCAGGAGCTGAATCAGGTGGTGCACTCGGCGTGTCCGGGCGCAGGCGCCTGCGGCGGTCAGTACACCGCTAACACGATGGCGCTGGCGCTCGAGTTCTTCGGGCTGGCAGTGATGGGCTCGGGGAGTGTGCCCGCCACCGACGCGCACAAGCGCGATGTGGCGGTCGAGACGGGCAAGCATGTGATGCAGGTCTTGCGCAATGGCGTGACGCCGCGCGAGTTGATCACCCGGCGTTCGTTCGAGAATGCGATCGCGACCGTGGCTGCGACGGGCGGTTCCACCAATGGCGTGTTGCACTTCCTGGCGCTGGCGCGCGAGTGCGGCATCGAGCTGGACATCGATGACTTTTCGAAGATCAGCAAGCGCACGCCAATCCTTACGGATCTGAAGCCGGGCGGCAAATACGTGGCGCTGGATTTCCATCGTGCGGGCGGTAGCCGTCTGCTCGCGCAGCGCATGCTCGACGCGGGCTTACTCGACGGCAGCGCGCGCAATGTGAGCGGTCGGACCATCGCGGAAGAGGCGGAGCTGGCGAAGGAGACGCCGGGTCAGGAAGTGATCGCGGCCAAGGGCAAGCACTTCAAGTCCACCGGTGGTCTCGTGATTCTGAAGGGGTCGCTGGCGCCGGAGGGCTCGGTCGTGAAGATGGCCGGGCACGAGCGTTCGAAGCACCGCGGGCCCGCGCGGGTGTTCGATTCCGAGGAGCTGGCGTTCGAGGCCGTGCAGGCCAAGAAGATCCAGAAGGGCGACGTGGTGGTGATCCGTTACGAGGGTCCGCGCGGCGGTCCGGGTATGCGCGAGATGCTGGGCGTGACGGCGGCGATCGTGGGGCAGGGGCTCGGCGAGGACGTGGCGCTGATCACGGACGGACGCTTCAGCGGCGCGACGCGCGGGCTGATGATTGGTCACGTGGCGCCGGAGGCGGCGGTCGGCGGCCCCATCGCCGCCGTGCGCGACGGCGACATGATCAACATCGACGCCGATGCCGATCGTCTGGATCTGGAGGTGAGCGCTACGGAAATCGCGGCTCGTCTGCGCCAGTTCCAGGCACCGCCCCCGCGCTTCCAGGTGGGGGTGTTCGCCAAGTACGCGGCCGTGGTGGCCTCCGCCTCCGACGGCGCCGTGACCACGCGACGCTCCTGAACGGCATCCGTCCCATTTTGAAGGAACGAACGAGCATGTCCCCCCCCACCGCCAATCTGCGCGTCCTCGGCATCCGCCCGCTGATCTCCCCGGCGATCCTGAACGAGGAGCTGCCCATCACCCCCGCCGCCGAGCAGACGGTGGAGACGACGCGCGCGGCCGTCAAAGACGTGCTGACGGAGCAGGACGACCGCCTGCTGGTGATCGTGGGGCCATGCTCGATTCACGATCCGCGCTCGGCGATCGAGTACGCGGAGCTGCTGCTGCAGTCGATCCCGCGCTTCCAGCAAGATCTGCTGATCGTGATGCGCGTGTACTTCGAGAAGCCGCGCACCACCGTCGGCTGGAAGGGCTTGATCAACGATCCGTTGCTCGACGAGAGCTACCAGATCAACACGGGCTTGCGCACCGCGCGCCGCCTGCTCTGTGACCTGAATGCCATGGGCGTACCCTGTGGCTGCGAGCTGCTCGATCCGATCAGCCCGCAGTACATCTCGGGCCTGGTGAGCTGGGGCGCGATCGGCGCGCGCACCACCGAGAGCCAGGTGCACCGCGAGCTCGCTTCCGGCATGTCGATGCCGATCGGCTTCAAGAACGGCACCGACGGCACGATCAAGATCGCCGTCGACGCGGTGATGTCGAGCGCGCGCCCGCATCACTTTCTGGGCGTGACCGAGCAGGGCCTGGCCGGCATCGTCTCCACCAAGGGCAACCCCGAGTGCCACATCATCCTGCGCGGCGGCGCCAGCGGCCCGAACTACGACGCCGACACCATCCAGAGCACGGCGGCGGCGCTGACCAAGGCGGGCTTGCGCCGCGGGCTGATGGTCGACTGCAGTCACGGCAACAGCCGCAAAGATTATCGCCGCCAGCCCGAGGTGGCGAAGGCACTCGCCGATCAGATCGCGGCGGGTGAACGCGCGATCATGGGCGTGATGCTGGAGAGCAACCTGGTCGAGGGCAATCAGGAGCTCTCCCCGGGCAAGCCGCTCACCTACGGCCAGAGCGTCACCGACGCCTGCATCAGCTGGGACAGCACCGTCCCCGTGCTCGAAACGCTCGCCGGCGCCGTGCGCGCGCGCCGCAAGCGCTGAAGGCTCGCTCACCCGCGGGAGCTCGTATGGAGCAACGGCTGCTAGTGCCCGAGGATGCGGCGCTGCTCGAAGCCTTTCTCGTCCAGCACCGCGATAGCTCCATGTTTCTGCGCTCCAACGCTCGCCGCGGCGGCCTGGTGGATCGCGGCAAGTACCTCCAAGCGACCTACGTCGGCTGCTTCAGCGATGGATCGCTGATCGGCGTGGCCGCGCACTGCTGGAACGGCATGCTGCTGGTGCAAGCGCCCGGCGCGGGGCTCGCCGAGACGGTGTCCGCAGTCGCGAAACACAGCCGGCGCGGCGTGAACGGCTTCTCGGGCCCGCTGGAGCAGATCCAGCGGGCGCGGCAGGCGCTCGGCCTCGATCAGGTCCCGACCCAGCTCGAGGAGCAGGAGAGCCTGTTCGCGCTGCAGTTGTCGGAGATGGTCGTGCCCGCGGCGCTGCGCGACGGCACGCTCGAGTGCCGCCCGCCGCTGCCGGAAGAGCGCCAGCTGCTCGGTGACTGGCGGCTCGGCTTCGACGTCGAGTCCCTGAACGTCAAGCCCTCCGAGTCCGCCCGCAAGCGCGCCGGCGAGAGCGTCGATTCGCAGATCGCCGAAGGCAACGCCTGGATCATCCTCGCCGGCGGCGTGCCCGTCTCGTATTCCGCGTTCAACGCGGTGCTGCCGGACATTGTGCAGCTCGGCGGCATCTACACGCCCCCGGAGCAGCGCGGCCGCGGCTACGCCAGGGCGGGCGTCGCCGGCTCGCTGCTGGCGGCGCGAGCGCGCGGCGTGACTCGGGCGGTGCTGTTCACCAAGAATCCGAGCGCGATGCGCGCCTACGAAGCCGTCGGCTTCCAGCGCATCGGCGAGTACGGACTGGTGCTGCTCGCGCGCTCGGCGTAGTCAGAAGTCAACACCGCCGCCCAGGTTGAAAGCCAGCTCGTTCACTCGCACTGGGGAGGCGATCGGTTCTTGAACGAGGCTGGTGCCATCCAGCGAGAGCTTGACCCCCTGCAGGTCGCCCCAGCCAAACGCGTAACGCACGCCCAGGGTCGTCGAGAAGGTCAGCTCGCGGGTGCCCGAGTCGGCCGTGTGCTGGCTTTGCAACTCGAGGCCGAGGGCTACGCCTGCAAATTTTGCCCCGAAGTGCTTGCGACCGCTGAAGTCGGTGAACAGCCCTCCTCCCGCGGTGAGTGCGGGCGAGAAATCATGCAGCACGCCCATTCGTACGTTGCCCATCCAGGCGCGGTCGTAGAAGGTCGCGTCGGGTAGTTCCGACGGGATGTTGACGGGCGTGGACACGTCGCCATCCAGCAGCAGTTGCGTACTGCCCGTCCGGTAAGCTGCGCCCAAACGCAGGCGCGCCGGGGTCGTGAAATCCCATACCGCGATATGGCCCTGCTGGCCCACGAGGCCGAAGCCGCTCTGACTGCTGCCCGACGACACCGCGCCTTCGGCTCGAGTGCGATAGACCGCGCTCCAGCCGGTGAAGATCGGACTTTGCAGCGCCGCACCCAGTGCCCAGCCGGGCCCCGGTTCCCACTGCACGCCAAGCGTCAGCCGCAGCCCGTAGTCGCCTTCCGTCGTGAAGCTGGATCCATTGTAGAAGTCCGCGTTCATCGCCCCCGGCACGCCCGCGGCGATCTGAGAGAAGTCTCGGCGCGACAGGTAGATGCCCGCCAAGGTGAAGCCGCAGCGCAAGCGAGAGCCGAAGCGCTTCGCCGCCGTCAGCGTATAGTCGTACTCGTTCAGGTCCGTGGCCAGAGTGGCCGCGAAAGTTTGGCCGAGATCCGACTGGATCGAGGTGTGGAGCTCGAAATCATTGGTGCGCGGGATGAACAGGCCGAGCGCGATCACCACATCATCGCTGACCTCGCGCGCATAGGATAAGACGCTGGGCACCAGCACCCAATCGGTGAAGTGGGCGTCGGCGGAAGCGCCTGTCGGCAACACGAACAACGATTTGACGCGGTAGATGTTGAAGCCGTAGGCACGGCCGGTGACGTCGAGCTGGTTGCGGCTGGCGTGGCCCAGTCCCGCCGGATTGAACCAGGCGCTGGCGCCGTCCGAAACGATGGCAGTCACGGCCCCACCGGTCAGAGTCGCTTGATTGCCGAGCAGAACCGCATCGTCGTTCCCCGCGCGCGCGGCGCGCGGGACGAGAAGGGACAAAACCACTCCGAAGCCGATAGCGAAACGGAGCATAGGCAAACCCTCTGCGCAGCGGGGTCAACCTGTCAATCCCGAAGGGACGGGGCGTCAGTTCGTGAAGAGGGCCGCCTGCACCGGCACGGGCGCCGCGGGCGGCGGTACCACCTCGCTCACCGTGGGCGGGGAGGGCAGCGTCGCGCGCCGTCCGGTGACCAGCACCTCCTCGCGCCCATCGTCCTTCACGCGCCGCACCAGCCGATACGTCGTGTTGCCCTCTGCGCGCGCCACCTCCGGCGCCGCGATCAACAGCTGCAGGTCGAGCGTCTTGCACAGATCGAACAGCACCCCCAGATTGTCCTGCGACAGGCGGTTGGCCTCGTCCAGGAATAGAAAGCGCAGCGAGCCCAGCGCCTTCTGCCGCCGCAGCAGCTGATCCTCGCGCTCCCACTCCGCCAGGATCACCATCATCAGCGCCGCGCCGACCCCGATCGCCTCGCCGGTCGACACCTGACTCGGATTCACGCGCTCCCACTCCGCGTCGGGACGCCGCTGGATGCACACCCAGAGCTCCAGGTACTCGCGATAGTCGATCAGGCGCTCGCCGCCGTTGCGACCGCCCGAGTGCCGCTTGAAGATCTCGTCCAGCGCCGCCTCGATCGGCAGATTCGACTGGAACAGCAGCTCCTGCGTCTCGCCGTCGCGCAGCGCGCGCAGCACCTGCTCCATCTTGGTCACGCGCTCGATCTGCACCCGGATGCCGTGAATGCTGCCGAAGCTCACGCCCTCGAGCGAAGCATTCAGCCGCCGCACCTGCGCCACCGCGCGCCGCACCTGCACCTCGATGCTGCGCGCCACATCGCCCGATGTACCGCGCAAGTCGCCCTCCTGCCTCTCCAGCCGCCGCTCCAGCTGCTCCAGATCGGCTTCCAGCCGCTGCATGCCCTGCTGCGGGCTCAACTCCGCGAGCTGCGCCGGCAGGCGCCTGGCGAGCCAATCGCGCACCTCGACCCAGCGCTCGATCACCCGGCGCCCGAACTCGATCTCTACATTGCTCCCACCCGCGCGCGCCTCGTTCACGGCCTGCGCCAGCTCCGCGCCCCCGCGCGCCGCTTGCAAACGATCCGCCAGCAACGCGCGCTTGCTCTCCGCCTCCAGCCAGAGCTGCGCGCTGCTGCGACTCTCGGCCTCGTGCTCCTCCCACATGCCCGCCGCACGCGCTGCCGCCAGCAACTCCTCCGACGCCCGTGCCACGGGCTCACTCAACTCGCGCTCCCGCGTGAGCTCCCGCTCCGCGCGCGCGCGAGCCTGCTGCGCCTCGCTCAGCCGCTCCTTGCACAGCGCGACCTCGGCATCGATCCCGCGCTCCTCAGCGCGCAGACGAGCCACCGCCTCCCCGAGCCGCGCCAGCTCCTCCCGCAACTCCTCGAGCCCGTCGCCCGCCGGATCGCCGCCTTCCGCCGCCAGCTCCGCCTGAGCTCGCGCCACGTGCGCTTCCGCCGCAGCGCGCGCCGCCGAGGCCCCTTGTGCAGCGGCCGTCGCCGCCTCCCAGTCCGCCTCCGCGCTCTCGAACACCGCCTGCGCTCGCGAGAGCTCCTGCTGCGCGCGCTCGTGCTGCGCCTCCAGCTCCGGCACCAGCCGCGTCCGCTCCGCCAGCGCGCGCGGCGCATCCGCCCACGCCCACGCTGCGCGCTCCCGCTCCAGCACGCTGAGCGCCTCGGCGACGGCAAACAAACGATCGCTCTGCGCATCGAGCTGCTGCGCGCGCCGTTGCAGCTGTTGGGGCTCGGCACCATCCGGCGCCGGCGAATCCAGGATGTGCAACTGAGCGACCAGCGTCGCGCGAGCACCCTGCACGCGCGCGAGCTCGGCGGAGGCGCCGCGCGCGAGCTGAAGCTCGCGCCGCGCCGCCTCCGCCGCCGCCAGCTGATCGGGCGGATCCAGCAACGGGTGCTCACCGAGCAACGGCCGCGCCGCCTCGTACTGCCCCTTCAGCCGCGCGGCTTCCAGCCGGCGCTCGCGCCCCAGCCGCTGCTCCTCGGCCAGCTTGTCGCGCGCGCCCGCCCGCGCAGCGCCGAGCTGCGCCAGCTCCTGCGCGGGATCACCGGCGGCCCAGACCTCCCACTGCTCCCAGAGCTGCTCCAGCTCGGCGCGATCCTGATCGAGGTCGCGCAGCTCGGCGAGCGCGAGCTCGCGCTCCTGCTCCAGCTGCTCCGCCTCGGCGCGCAGCTCGCGCACGCGGCGCTCGCGCGCCGCGCGCCCGAGCTGCACCGTCTCCGGCAAGCGCGTCACCCGCAGCCCATAGCCGAGGTCCACGACCACGCGCCCCGGCGCCTCCGACGCCGGCGCA
>JAICTU010000158.1 GCA_025936205.1 Polyangiaceae bacterium
CGGAATGCCTTGATCGCGTAGCCCTTGCGCGACCAGGCCGGCGATCTCCACGGCGCCCGAGGGCGAGAAGTGCGTGTGATCGTCGCAGAAGAAATCACCCACGGGCCCCGTCGTGTCGGCGCTCACGTCCCCGCCTGCAACGGGACAGAAGGCGCGCTGGTTGTAGAGCGCCACGCTGAGCGCGTGCAGATCGATCACCGGCACGTCGAAGCGTTGCCCAGCGTCGAGGGTGCGGGTGACGAACTCACCGCGGCTGCCGCGCGCCGTACTGCCGTTGCAGGAGATGGAGCTCACCGGGGTGAGGAAGACGGGCTGCGCTCCGCGCGCCTTGGCCGCGTCCGCCATCATGCCGTAGGCGGTCTCGAACGCATCCAGGCCCACGTGGCGATCGCAGCTGGGATCGCCGTCGTTGATGCCGAACTGAATGAACAGGTAGTCGCCGGGCTTCATGCCGTCCAACATGGCCTGCCAGCGCGGCTGCAGCGTCGGTTCTCCGGCGGCGTTGCGCTCGAGCACGCACTCCCCCGCCGCATCCTTGTCTTGACCCACGTTGTACAGCCAGGTGTGCACGCTGCGACCGCCCGCGGCGGAGTTGTTGACGGTCACGCGCGAATCGAGGCGCGCTCCGATCACTCCGCCCCAGCCGCGCGGACACGGCGTCTGGCCGTTGGCCACCGTCGAGTCGCCGGCGATCCACATCGTCAATGGAGGTAAACTCGCAGGATCGACGTTCGCCACGGGCGGCGGTGTCATGCTCGGCGTGCTGGGCTGTGGCTCGGCTCCGGGCGCGGCGCCGCTCGCCGCGGGAGCTGGGCCGGGCGCGGCGCCGATCGGCAGCGGGCCACTCGCCGGCACTTCGCCGCGCGGCGCGTCGCTGCTCACTGGAGCCTGTTCCGAACCCGGTTCCGGCAGCTGAGACGCGGGCGGATTCGCCGGCGCCGCGGGCAGCGCCGGCGCCCCGCTCATCGTCCCGCCCGCTGCGCCATTGCTCGGCTGCTCGCTGGAACCACAGCCTCCCAACACGGCCGCGCCTCCCAAGAGGAGCCCGAGCATGGTAGCCCGGCGTACGGGCTGTCCCCGTAGAAGCACGGATCCGAGCAGAAATGAGAAGCGCGTCGAGATCATGGCAAACTCTCATGAGTGTGCCGGTTACACCCGCCGGGGCCAAGAGGAGATCGACGCGGGCGTGACCGATCTGCAATTCTGGCTCTTGCTCACGCTGGTTGCGTTCGGCACAGCGATCGTCTCCGGCATCTTCGGCATGGTGGGTGGGCTGATCTTACTGTCAGCCCTGCTGTTGAAGCTGGACCCCATCGTGGCTGTGCCGGTGCACGGAATCGTGCAGCTGGCCTCCAATGGCTCGCGCGCCTGGTTGCTGCGCCGGCATGTGAACTGGAAAGCGGTGGCGCGCTTTGCCTGGCCGTTATTGCCGGCGGGCGCGCTCGGACTGTTGCTGCTGCAACGCATGCCCGCCGCTGTGGGCCGCATCCTGATCGGCGCTTTCGTGCTGCTGGCGACCTGGCTCCCCAGGTCGAGCCGTGAAGGACATGCCTCACCGCTGGCCTGGCACGGGCTTCCCGTCGGAGGAGCCCTGGTGGGCTTCTTCTCGACGCTGCTGGGCGCAACGGGTCCACTGCTCGGTCCGTTCATCGTCGCGCTCGACCTCGGGCCTCAGGGCACGATCGGCACGCTCGCCGGCTGCCAGATCTTCCAGCATGGGGCCAAGGTGCTGCTGTTCGGGCTCGGCGGCTTCGACTTCACCGCTTACCTGGCCTGGACGCTCGGGCTGTGCCTGGCGGCCCTGCTGGGCACGGTCGTGGGGACCCGCTGGCTCGCCAACTTCCGGCCCGCGGCCTTCAAGCTGGTGCTGCGCATCGTGATCAGCGCGCTCGCCGCCCAGCTGCTCGTCTCCGGCAGCTGGGACCTGCTTCAGCGCTCAGCGCACGCTCACTGATACGCGCAACCCATCAACCCGTCGTAGATCCCCCACCAGGCCGGCTTGCGCCCGAAGTCTCCGGCGAAGGCGAGCGGCGCCGGCACGGTGTCGAGCACGATCATGCCCTGCGTACAGCCATTATCATTCAACCAGGAGTTGGGATCGGACACGCCCCAGAGGCTGACGGAGCGGCAAGCCGGCGAATCAAAGCAGGCGCTCACGATGCGGTTGTATCGATATCGCTGCAGCTCCCGCCCCACCTGATTGTCGCCCACGCTGCACAGCGTGACATCCATCTCCGTCACATCGATCTGCAGCCCGAGGTCCGCATAGCGCTGAATGTTGGCGCGGAAGTCCTGAGCCCCGGGCCCTTGATCGAGCGGGCCCGTGTGCATCTGGAAGCCCACACCATCGATCGGCACGCCCTGGGCCACCATGTCGCTCACCATGTTGTACATGCCGGTCGACTTCGCGCCGTTCATTCCCTCCACGCCGAAGTCGTTGTAAAACAGCAGCGCGTCCGGGTCGGCGTCATGCGCGGCCCGAAAGGCGTCGGGGATGAAGTCCGCTCCGAGCTCGCGATAGAAAATGCTGTCGCGGTAGATCGGCGTCTGCCCCATCGTGCCGTTCATCACGTCGCGGGCCTCGTTCACGACGTCGTAAGCCACCACCACGCCCGGGAAATTCTCGCGGTAATGCGTCACTACCCCGCGAATGTGATTCAGCATCGCCTGGCGCAGGTCATCCCCGGTGAGCTCGTTGACCCAGGGCGCCAGCTGCGAATGCCAGACCAGAGTGTGGCCGCGCACCTTCAAACCATTCTGCTGAGCGAAGGCGACAATCTTGTCCGCCCTCGTGAAGTCGAAGACGTCGCGCTCGGGTTCGATCGCCTCCCACTTCATCTCGTTCTCGGGCGTCAGCTGGCTGAACTGCGTCGCGACCGTATCGGCATAGCTCGGGGTGTCGAGACCCGTCGCGTTCACGGCGGCGCCGACCAGCTTCTGCGTCTGCCGAAAGCTCTTGGGTGAGTTGACGCCTGCGCCGAGCGGGGTGCTCTCCTGCGCCTCGTCCTGGCGACAGCTGTACGGGATCAGCTGCTTTGGCTCCGCCGGCTTCAAGCCGTCCGCTTCCGTGTCCTCGTTGGCGCCCTTGTCCGAGCCACACGCGAACCCGACGAGGGCCATGCACAGTACCGCCCCCACCCAGCCATTCCCCACACTGCTCTTTCTGCTACCGACCGTCTGCATGGCGGCGAGCAGAACAGCATTTGCGCAGCCGCCACAACCCCCAGCGAGCCCCTGGAAGCCCTCTACCTGGAAACGATTCCAGCTCGGTCGAACTTTGGCGCTCCTGGTCACACGAGCTCGGGGCTCCAAACCTGAAAGGGAGTCACTCACGGCTCCTGCCGACCTTGCCGCCCCCACACGCGTCACGCGGATGAAACTGCATCCTGGTCGAGGTGAGTCAAAGCCGCTCGCCGAGGCAATGATACGCAGGGCGCCCAGCTGCTTTACCCACAGATCCTGCAGAAGGTGTGAACAACTCAGCGCGCTTCACTCGAAATCGGCAGCGACTGCGGCAGGAATGGCGGCGCGCGCTACCCGCGACACCAGCACCGCTCGCGGGGCACGCATCGTGCAACGCCAGCGCCACGAACCTAGCCCTACAGGCTGCAAACAAGGAGGCCCATGCCCAACACAGTCGAAAACTTCGCAGCCAAAACGGCTGGCAAGGCCGCGGGCCTGCGCGCGCGCGTGCAAGGGCTCGTCGGTGTGTTCAACCTCCTGGCACAGCAGCACGAGCAAGCTGCCAGCTTGCTCACCCGCGCCAAACAGGCGAGCGACCCCAGCAAGCGTCGCGAGCTCTGGTCGCAAGTACGCTGCGAGCTGATCTGTCATGAGCGCGCGGAGCTCGGCACGGTTTACCCGGTGCTGGAGGAGAACCCCACGTCGGCGGACATCGCCCGCGCTCATGCCGACAGCGCACGCGAGCTGGAAGCGGCCATCGCCAGCGTCGATGCGCTCGGTTACGACTCGGAGAGCTGGGAGAGCTCCCTGCACAGCTTGATCCAGCTGGTGCAACAGCACGTCGAGCAAGAGGAGAAAGAGTTCTTTCCCCGCGCGCAGGGCACCCTCGGCAAAGAGGCAGCTCACGCGCTCGAGCGGCCGTTCCTCGCCGCTCAGCAGCCTTGCATGAGCCTGATGAGCCCGCCCGGCTGCGCTCGCGGCGGCCTCCCGGCGCTGAAGCGGTGACGACGCTAATGCGAAACGGCCGGGAGCCCATGCTCTCGGCCGTGCTGGCGAGGGGCCGAGGAAGGGCCAGGATCACTCTTTGTTGTCTTCCAGGCTGCTGGTGCCGTTCATCTCCTCCTGCAGGCGCTCGGCTTGTGCCAGATGCGACTCGACCTTGGGCTTGATGTCCTCCAGGTAGGCCTTCAATCCCGAGTCCTTGGCAGAGGGCAAGAGCTTATCCTGCAGCTCGTCGCGCACCTTGCGATGCTCGTCGATCTGCAGCTGGAGATATGCCCGATCGAAGTCCTTGCCACTCTTCTGCTTCAAGGACCTCAAGGCATCCTCGGCATCTCGCTGCATGCGCTGCGCTTCGGCGCTCGGTGTAGGCTCGACGCTCAGCTTCTGCTGATCCTGTCGCGCCTCGCCGTGATGATCGACCATCATCGCCCCGAAGTCCCGCACGCGCGGATCGTGCGCCTTTTCTTGCGCCAACCGACCCTGCTCGATCTCGGCGGTGTTCGCAGCGGCAGTGATGGCGAGGATCTCGGCGTCGCCCAGCTGGGCCGGCTTCGAAGTCCTCGCCGGGTCGTTGTGAACGGTGGAGGCAGTCCCCGGCGCCGCCGAGTCCTGCTGGCCAGTGCCTTGTTGAACCGTGCCCTGTCGAACATCGTCTGGGCTCTTGCTGGCAGCCGTATCGGAGCTCTTGCATTGCAGCGCCGCCAGAGCCATGGCGCTCAGGCAAACGAGGGAAGGAAGTCGCGAAAACATGGCGAATGAGCCTTTCTCCAGGAGAAACGGCGGGGGATCGGACGCGCGCGCTGAAGAGGATTCAGCGCGGGGGTAGCGCGTCCGGCCTCGCTTCTCGTGCAGGGACGAGGGTGCAAGCTGCATGCCCGTGACGAGGCCAGCTGCCCAATCACGACGGCTTCGCCGCTCAGATCGAAGGCATCGTGCGACTGGCTTCCTCGTTGTTGCGGTGCACGTAGTGGTACGTCGGCGCGTGGCGGAAGGGCTGCAGTGGATGCTCCTCGGGTCCCAGGGGTGGCTCGATCTCCGGCACCTTCTCTCCGTCGAGAAAATCGCGCGGGCGGATCACGAAGACCCCGCAGGGCGCGCGCCGCAGCACCTCCTGCGCAACCGACCCCAACAGCAAGCGACCGAGACCGTGGCGGCTGTGCGTGCCGAGCACGATCAGATCCGCATCGAGCACCGTGGCCAGCGATACGATGCGCTCCGACGGCGTGCCCGCGACGACGTACACCGCAATCTTCTCGATCGGCAGCCGCTGCCCCGTCGCCACAACGGCGTCGACGATGCGCGCGACATGGAGGCGGGCCGTCTCCTGCGCCTCATCGCTGGGGATGACCCGCACGTCCCGGCCTGGCAGGAGCAACCCGCCCGTGAGCTCCGCCGCCACTGTGATCACATGCAGCTCGGCTGCTGGATAGGCCGCGCAGAGGCGTAACGCCTCGACCACGACACGATTGCCGAGCGGTGAAAAATCGCACCCGGCCACCACCCGATACGCCGCCGGCCGGGCCGCGACCGCCGGCTCTGGAAATGCTGCTGCCATGGACATGCTGTGCTCCTTTCCGTGCTCCCCGGGTCTCCCCGGTGTTGCAAACTGCGAACCCCAGTCCTGGAGTTGCATGTCTCGTGCCACAGGGGCGCGTATTTGCCCCTGCCTTCCTGCCCGCGCTAGCGCGGCGCGGCCGGCGCGTCCGGCTCAGCCGTGACGCGCGCGCCTTCCTCCTCCAGCGGTGCGACGTGGTTGTAACAGCGCAAGGCCATGCCCGGCCGGCCCTGCTCGTCGTGCTGATATTCATACTCGGTGACCGAGCAGTTGGCGACGTCGCCGGCGCCATCGATGGCCAGGATCTGCTGCTCCGTCATGCGCTCGATCAGGTAGCGCATGCACAACACCACGATCTCGTGTGCCACCACCAGCACGCGCTCCTGCTGATATTGTAGCTGAATCGTATCCAGCACGCTGCGCAGCCGCAGGATCACGTCACACCAGCTCTCCCCCCCCGGCGGGCGGTAATAGAACTTCCCCACATGATCGCGCAGCTCGGCTTCCTGCGGAAACTGGGCGCGGATGCCGGCCTTCGTCAGGCGGTGGAAGGCGCCGAACTCCTTCTCGCGCAGCCGTTCGTCCGCGATCTCGAGCAGCCCTTTGCGGGCTGCTCCATTGAGGGCGCCAGTGCCGCCTGCGCCGTTGCCCGCCGTGCCATTGTCGCCGTCGGCAGGACGACTGGTGAGATGCGCGGCTTCGATCAGCAGCTTGCCCGTCTGCAGCGCACGCACGTAGGGCGAGTACAACACGACCGACGGCCGCTCGCTCTCCGGCCTCCTGCCGAACCAGCGCCCCAGCGCGCGCGCCTGTTTTTCACCCAGCGCCGACAGCGGCACATCCATATCGCGGTCGGCGATGTCGATCATCGACAGACCGCCCGACTCGGCCAGAGCCCGCGCGACGTTGCCCGAGCTTTCCCCGTGCCGCACGAGCCAGAGCCGGGCCGGCCAATTTTGCATCCATGCGGGCGTCACCATGCGGCTCAGCATAGCTAGCCGTCGAGCGGACAGCCGTGCTCGCGCGGCTCCTGACGCGGCCTGACCCGCTCAGTTCGAGAAGAGAGCGCCCGGCGCGCAGAGGGTCACATCAGAGGTCGACTCGAGCCGGCACGTCATCCACCGAGACGCGCTCGCCGCAGTCCACGGTCGTGATCGTGAACTGGTCGATCAGGGCGAGTCTCTCGTCGCGATACACGTTGGTGAAACTGCCACCGTGATCCAGCACGCCACGGGCGCCAGGGTCGGAACACAGCTTCTGCAACACCTCTTGCCGCATGGCGTGCACGCCGTCGACGGCCACGTCGTCCACAGACAGATCCAGCATCGCGTACTCGAGCACCACATCACAGCCGTACGCGACCACCCGCGTGGCGCTGGTATCCTTGTCGAGCCGCTGCGGCAGGGAGGCATTGGTGTCGAGCGCCTGGCGCTCCACTTTTCGGCAAAATTCAGCCTGTTCCTGCACCGAGTCGACGCTGGGCGCGGCGACGGGTACGACGGCCGCGCCGGCCGCCACCGGCGCGCGCTCGGCAGCCGGTCTGACCATCTGCACCTCGGTGACGAGTTGCGGCTCGGGCGCATCGGGCTTCGCCTTGCAGCCGAAGGCGACCAGCGAAAGCGACACGCCCGAGAGCACGATCTTCCAGCACGGCATGCAGATCGACTACCTCTGCCCACATGTAGCTGAAATCCCGCCGGCAGGCGACCGGCCGCGGGTGCGCGAGGCAGAAACCAGGCAAATCGCCGGCCAAACCGGCACACTCGCGCCAAAACGAGACACCGTGACACCGAGGCACGGGTGCTAGGGTGCGCAGGTGTTTCATCCTGCGGTGGAGAACTGGTTCCGGGCCACGCACGGCGAGCCTTCGGAACCGCAACGCCGGGGCTGGCCGCAGATCCGCGCCGGTCGCCACACGCTGATCGCCGCGCCCACGGGCTCCGGCAAGACACTCTCGGCCTTTCTCGCGGCCATCGATGATCTGGTGGTGAGCGGCCTCGCGGGCACACTGAAAGACGAGCTCCGCGTGCTCTACGTCTCGCCCTTGAAGGCGCTGAGCAACGACATCGAAAAGAACCTGCGCCAGCCGCTGGCAGGCATCCGCGCGCAGCTCGAAGCGCTCGGCCTGCCGCCGATCGAGATCCGCTCGGTGGTGCGCACGGGCGACACTTCCGCCGCGGATCGCAACCAGCTGCGCAAGTCGCCGCCACACATCCTGGTCACCACGCCCGAGTCGCTGTACATCCTGCTCACTAGCGAGGGTGGCCGGCGCGCCCTCGCGAGCGTGCGCACCGTGATCGTGGACGAGATCCACGCCCTGATCACCAACAAACGCGGCGCGCACCTGGCGCTGTCGCTGGAGCGGCTGTCCGCGCTCGCCGAGCAGCCGCTGGTGCGCATCGGCCTGAGCGCGACGCAGAAGCCAATCGAAGAAGTCGCACGCTTCCTGGTGGGCTCGGCGCCATCCCACGACACACAACCCCAGGATGAGCCCGCTGACGTCGCCATCGTCGACTGCGGCCACAAGCGCAAGATGCGGCTGAGCATCGAGCTGCCCGCCTCGCCGCTGGAGGCCGTGATGTCGGCCGAGGTCTGGGGCGAGGTGTACGACCGGATCGCGGAGCTGGTGCAACAGAACACGACCACGCTCGTGTTCGTCGGCAACCGCCGCCTCTCCGAGCGGCTGTGCGCACAACTCGCCGAGCGCGTCGGAGAGCAGCAGGTCGCGGCCCACCACGGCAGCCTCTCGAAGGAGACGCGGCTGGCAGCCGAGCAGAAGCTCAAGGCCGGGCAGCTCAAGGCACTGGTGGCCACGGCGTCGCTGGAGCTCGGCATCGACATCGGAGCCGTGGATCTGGTGTGCCAGATCGGCTCGACGCGCTCGATCGCACGGCTGCTCCAGCGCGTCGGCCGCGCCGGTCACCAGCTGGGCGGCACGCCTGACGGCAAGCTCTTTCCCCTGAGCCGCAACGATCTGGTCGAGTGCAGCGCACTGCTGGACAGCGTGACGCGCGGCGAGCTGGACGCGGTGGTCGTGCCGCCCGCTCCGCTCGACATCCTGGCGCAGCAGGTCGTGGCCATGGCCGCCTGCGAGAGCTGCGACGAGGACGCGTTGTTCGCGCGCGTGCGCCGCGCGTATCCCTATCGCGAGCTGCCGCGCGAGCGCTTCGAGGCCGTGCTGAGCATGCTGGCGGACGGCTACAACACCAGTCGCGGGCGGCGCAGCGCGCTGATCCGGCGCGACGCCGTGACCCGGCAGATCCAGGGCCGCAAGGCTGCCCGGCTGGTGGCGCTGACCAACGGCGGCGCCATCCCCGACAACACCGACTACCGCGTGGTGCTGGAGCCCGAGAACACCCACGTCGGCAGCGTCGGGGAAGACTTCGCGATCGAGAGCATGGGTGGCGACATCTTCCAGCTCGGCAATGCCTCCTGGCGCATCCTGAAGGTGGAGCCGGGGCTGGTGCGCGTGGCGGACGCGCAGGGTCAGCCCCCCACGATCCCGTTCTGGCTCGGCGAAGGGCCCGCGCGCAGCGACGAGCTTTCCATCAGCGTCTCGCGCCTGCGCAACGAGCTCGCCGAGCGGCTCGAAGACGAGAACGCCGACGGCAGCTCGCTCGCGAGCGCCCTGCGCTGGCTGATCGAGGAGCGCCACTTTTCCGAGCCCGCTGCGCAGCAGCTGCTCGACTATCTCGCCGCCGCGCGGCGCACGCTGGGCACGTTGCCGACGCAGCGGCGCGTGGTGATGGAGCGCTTCTTCGACGAGGCGCAGAACACGCACCTGGTCATTCACTCCAGCTTCGGGGCGCGCGTGAACCGCGCCTGGGGCCTCGCCCTGCGCAAGCGCTTTTGCAGGACCTTCAACTTCGAGCTGCAGGCGGCGGCCACCGAGGATGCCATCATCCTGTCGCTGGGCCCGACGCACAGCTTCGAGCTGTGCACCGTTGGCGGCTTCTTGAAGAGTGCGACCGCGGAGAGCGTGTTGATCCAGGCGCTGCTCGACGCGCCGATGTTCGAGATTCGCTGGCGCCACAACGCCACCCGCTCGCTGGCCACGCCGCGCTTTCAGTCCGGCAGGAAGGTGCCGGCCACGCTGGTGCGCATCCGAGCCAACGATCTGCTCGCCACGGCCTTTCCCGATCAGCAGGCATGCCTCGAGAACCTGCCCGGCGAGCGCGAGATCCCCGATCACCCGCTGGTCTGGCAGACGATCCAGGATTGTCTGACGGAAGCGATGGATTGTGGGGCATTCCTGGAGGTACTCCGGCGCATCGAACGGGGTGAGATCGAAGTCTGCTATCGGGATTTGACCGAGCCCTCTCCCCTCGCCCACGAGATCTTGAACGCGAACCCGTATGCGTTCCTCGACCCGGCGCCGCTGGAAGAGCGCCGCACCCAGGCGGTGATGACCCGGCGCTTCTTCGACCCGAAGAGCGCGCGCGATCTCGGCCAGCTCGACGGGGACGCGATCGAGCGCGTGCGGCGCGAGGCCTGGCCCAGCTTCGAGAACGCTGACGAGCTGAGTGATGCCCTCTATCTGTGTGGCTTCTACGTCCAGCGTGAGCTCTCGGAGCGGCTCGCGCACACGGAGACCACGCCCGCGCAGGCCGCCGCGCTGTTCGATCAGCTGCTGCAACAGGGCCGCGCCACGCGCCTGGTGCTGCCGTCGGGCGAGGTATTATGGGCCGCCGCCGAGCGGCTCGCGCAGCTGCTGGCGGCGTGCCCCGGCGCGCAGCCGCGCCCCGAGCTCAGCCTGCCCGCGGCGCTGAGCGCCAGCGTCGAGCCCGAGACCGCGTGGCGCGAGCTGATGCGCGCGCGGCTCGAATCACTGGGCCCGGTCACACTGCGCGCCCTGGCGGCGCCGCTCGCCGCGCCGGGCAGCGACGCGGCGCTCCGGCACGCCGAGCAAGCGCTGCTGGCGCTGGAGACGCAGGGCTCCGCGATGATGGGCCGCTTCACTCCCGGTTGCCAGGAGCCGGAGTGGTGTGTCCGCGGGCTCCTGGCTCGCATCCATCGCTACACGCTCGAGCGCCTGCGGCGCGAGATCGAGCCGGTCACGACCGCGGTGTTCGTGCGCTTCCTGTTCGACTGGCAAGGCGTGTCCTCCGATCACCGCCAGCTCGGGCAAGCCTCATTGCCCGCCGTGCTGGCGCAGCTGGAAGGCTTCGAAGCCTCCGCCGGCAGCTGGGAGTCTGCGCTCCTGCCGGCGCGCGTCGGCGATTACGATCCGGCGTGGCTCGACGGCTTGTGCCTGTCGGGGCAGCTGCTGTGGGGTCGCGCGGAGCTGCCCATGAACGCCAAGGCGCTGCGCTCGCTCGCGACCACGCCGATCGTGCTCGCCCAGCGCGAAAACTGGTCCTGGATCGTCGGTGCTCGCTTGCCCGCCGCGGCGGAGGCGCCCGCGCCGGAGCTCTCGGCGCCGGGCCGGCAGATCGAAGAGCAGCTGCGGCGCGGGCCGCGCTTCTTTCATGATCTACGGCGCAGCGTGGCGACCAGCAGCGAGCTGGAACTGGCGCTCTCGGAGCTGGTCGCCGCCGGCCGCATCAGCGCCGACAGCTTCAGCGGCATGCGCGGGCTGTTGCCCAGCAAGAAATCGGGCGCGGCGCGCCGCCAGCGCGCGCAGCGCCGCGCCCCCGCCGGTCTGGAGAGCGCGGGCCGCTGGTCGCTGCTCGAAGCGCTGGAACCGCCGCCGGAAGATCAGCTGGAGCGCTGGGCGCGCTTGCTGCTCAGGCGCTACGGCGTGGTGTTTCGCGCGCTGCTCGATCGCGAAAACGCGCCGCCCTGGCGCGACCTGTTGCGAGAATATCGCCGCCTGGAAGCGCGCGGCGAGGTCCGCGGCGGGCGTTTCGTGCAACGCCACGCCGGCGAACAGTTCGCGCTGCCGGAGGCCGTCCCGCTCTTGCGCAGCTTGCGCCGCGCGGCGCCGGACGGACGAGAAGTGTGCCTGAGCGCTTGCGATCCCTTGAATCTGCTGGGCACGTTGTTGCCCGGCGAGCGTGTGACCGCAACGCCGAGCAATTCCTTGTTGTTCCGCGCTGGGCTGGCGATCGCGGCGCTGGAGGGCGGCAAGGTACGGATCTTCGAGGAGGTCGACGAGGCTGCGGCCTCCAGCATCGGAGATCGCCTACGACGTGGCCCGGCCTCCGCTGAGGCCCACGGAGAAGCGCCACTTGCCGCGCGCGGGCGGCGTGAGGCGCGGCGACCGGAGGCGGCGTTGCCCGCCAGCCTGCTCCGGCTTGGTTCTCGCCGCGCTTCGTGAGACAACCTCGCCATGCTCGAAACGACGACCGCCGGCAGCTTGCCGAAACCCGCCTGGCTCGCAGAACCCGAAAAGCTCTGGGCCGCCTGGCGCCTGAGCGGCGAAGAGCTGGAGCGCGGCAAGGAAAAAGCCGCGCGCTTCTGGATTGAAGCGCAGGAGCGCGCCGGCATCGACGTCGTCACGGACGGCGAGCAGTTCCGCATCCATTTCGTGCACGGCTTTCTCCAGACGCTCCAGGGCATCGACTGGGAAAAGAAGACGCGCATGGGTATCCGCAACAATCGCTACTTCGTGGACGTGCCCACGGTGACGGCACCGGTGCGCCGCAGCCGCTCGGTGCACGCCGATGAGGTGCGCTACACGCGCGCGCAGACGAAGCGAAAGCTCAAGATCACGCTACCGGGGCCGATGACGATCTGCGACACGATCGCAGACGGCCACTACGGCCGGCGTTCAGACCTCGCCATGGCCTTCGCGGGGCTGCTCAACGAAGAGGCCAAGGAACTGGCCGCGCTGGGCGTCGACACCATCCAGCTCGACGAGCCCGCGTTCAACGTCTTTCTGGACGACGTCAAGGATTGGGGCATCGCGGCCCTGCACCGCGCCACGGAAGGCCTGAGCTGCACCACGGCCGTACACATCTGCTACGGCTACGGGATCGACGCCAACATCCAGTGGAAGAAGACGCTCGGCAGCGAGTGGCGCCAGTACGAGGAGATCTTCCCGGCGCTGAACGCGAGCCGCATCCACCAGGTCTCGCTCGAAGCCGCCAACTCGCGCGTGCCGCTCTCGCTGATGCGGCTCTTGAAAGACAAGCAGCTGATGGTGGGCGTGATCGACGTCGCCTCTCAGGACATCGAGACGCCCGAGCAGGTCGAGGCCCGGATCGGTGCCGCCCTCGAGCACGTCGAGGCTGCGCGGCTGTTGCCCTGCACGAACTGCGGGCTCGCGCCGCTGCCGGAACAGGTCGCGGTCGGCAAGCTCCAGGCGCTGGGCGCTGGTGCCGCGCTCGCGCGCAAGCGCTGGGCGTGATCTTGCGGCTCAATTGCGGCAGGGCACCGCTTTCGGAATGTTCTCCATGACGCAGACCGGGAACGACACCTGGTCGACGGAGGCGGAAAAGAAATTGCCGTTGCCCGGGTTGTAGCGCCAGTCGCCGGGCGTAGAACAGTCCGGACAGGACGAGGTGGTATGGAAGCTGCTGCAGAGCATCGCGTCGGGGCGGCAGTAAGAGTTGCCCGGCAGGTTGGGGCCCATCCCGAACTGACACGATGAGCAATCCTCGTCGAGACCGCAGCTCGAGCTCAGGCAGCTCGAGTCGCTCAGGCGGCAGCTGCCTCCGGGAGCGGTATTCGCGCAGCCGCCCGCGAGCGAGCGGGCCTCGTCGATCGTGGGCAGGCGCCAATCAGACAGCCCGACCACACTGAAGTTGGCACAGAAATCGGCTGCCTCGGCCAGCGTCACCGTGCTGTCCGTACGCATTACCCAGCCGAGCGATGTACCGAGATCGTAGTGAAACCCGCCGAAGGTCTCGTAAAAGATCCAGCCTTGTCCGTCGCCCAGATCGCGCCAGTGCAGACAGCCCTGGAATTCGCCGCTCTGGAAGTCGGTGGTCGACGGATCCGCATCGGCACAGCCGGCGTTGGTGATCACCTGTCCGCAGGCGACCCCGGCGTCGCCGCCTGCCCCCGCATCCCCGGAGCCGCCGCTGCTCCCGCTGTTCTCGCAGAAGCCTGCTCCGGAGCAGGTGCAATCGGGCGGAGGACTCTCGGTGCTGCAGACGCGCCGGCAGGCCGTGCTCTCGCCATTGGGCAGCGGATTGCCATAGCCCACGCAAATGAGCCCCGCGCCGCACTCGTCGCCGTTCGGGCAGGGCTCTCCGTCCGCCGCGGCGCTCACGCTGGCGTCGCCGGCATCCAGGCCTGAGTCCGAGCCGGCGTCGGTGGCGTCGCCGGGGTTCCCGCCTGTACCGCCCTGACTCACGCTGCCGGAAGCGCCCGCGGTACCGTCACCGCTCGAGCCGCCGTCGGTTGCGCCACCGCTGCTCGAGCCACCGTCCGTTGCACCAGCGCTGCTCGAGCCGCCGTCCGTTGCGGCACCGCCATTCGCGGCGGCGCTCGCACCGCCATTGCTCTCAGGCCCAGCGCCCGCTGCGGCGCTGCCGGCGTGGCCTACCCCCTCACCCGTATCAGAACAACTGACGGCCAGCAAAAATGCCGCAAAACTCGCCGAAACCGCTCGCCGCAGACTCTGCCCCATCACTCCGTCCACTCGCTACGGCGGCTCGAGCTGCTCGCTTGAGCCCCGCGACGGGGCTCGGTCGCTGCGGACATGCCAGGCCACCACTAAAATGCGCTGCAAATGGGGCGCCTCTCGAGACAAAGCCCGTCCCTCGAGGTCGTGGTATACTTGCGCCGCAATGACCGTCTCCGCGCACAAAACGGCACTGCACCTGCGGGCTCTCGCAGAGGCGAAGCGCCGCGAGGGTCAGCAGCGGGCGGATCGCCTCCTCGCCAGCGTGCCACGAGCACACCGCCGCTTGGTGGAGCGGCACGGGGCGCGTCGCGTCTGGCTGTTCGGCTCGCTCGTCGCGGGCCTTCCCAGTGCCGAAAGTGATGTCGATCTCGCCGTAGAAGGCTTGGATGCCTCCCGCTATTTTGCTGCCCTGGCGGACCTGATGGAGGTGTTTCATGGTTCCGTCGACCTGGTACGGCTGGAGGACGCCCCGGAGAGCCTACGCACCCGCGTCTTGTCCGAAGGGCGCGAGCTTTGAATCCCACGGTTCAACGGCTGCGCGCCGAGGTCGAGAGC
This sequence comes from Polyangiaceae bacterium, assembly GCA_025936205.1. Next base: position 14,811 of record JAICTU010000158.1, read on the forward strand.
GATCGCAGGGCCTGGCGTGCCCGCGTCGAAGAAGTTCGCGGGCTCGATCTCTGCAAGGCCGACGCGGCGATCCTTGCTCGAGCAGCCGTGGCGTTGCACCATGGCTACGGGGCGATCGAATCGGCGCTGGGGCGCGTCGCCCGTTTGATCGAGGGCAGCGTTCCGTCGGGCAGGGATTGGCACGTGGCCTTGCTGGAAGCCATGGCGCTGGACATCGAAGGAGTTCGCCCGCGCGTGTTGTCGGACGACTCGCTGCGCGGCTTGCGGAGTCTGCTCGCGTTCCGGCACTTCTTCCGCCACGCCTATGCCGTCGACCTGGAGGCGCCACGACTGGACGTGCTTCGCGGCGAGATGTTGGCGCTGCACGCGCCGCTGGAGCGCGACCTCGACGCGCTCGATGCGCACCTGGCCTTGGTGGCGAGCCAACCTGCCGGGCTGTAACGGCAGGCGTCTTCTGGAACGGGCCGCGGGATTCGCGAAGAGCTCGAACGGCACTGGGCGGTTCAACGTGCCCAGAAGCTCTGGTTCGTTTCGCTCGCAGCCTGCGCCATCGTTCACTCGACGGCACGCGAGCTTCGTTCGCTCAACAGACGACCACGCGCGGCCGCCGGCTGCCGCAGGCACGTAGTAAAGGTCGCAGATCGTCTGGGTCGCTAGTGTACAGTATGGTTCCCTCCCCCGCCGCGAGGAGGGCGACGTGGGCATCGCAAATATCTGCCGTGCGCGTGCGACCGCAGAGCACTCCTACGCTACGAGCAACAGGGTCGAAAGCACCGATCACACACTGTTCCAGGGCTTTCGAGAGCTGCGCCTGACGCAGCCCTCCGCGCCACGCCTGAGCCAGCGCCGTGCTCGGCACCTCGACATCCTCCCCATTCAAGGCAGCCAACTTCAGCGCGGCCCACAGCTCGCGATCGTTCCGTTCCAGCGCGAGCAGCGCGCCCGCGTCCAGCACACGCCTCACGGGCGGCGCCGCCTCCCTGTCGACTTTCGGGTTGGCCTGGGGAGCGCCTTCTCGGCCGCGGACTGCAGCTCCGCGCTGGTAATTTCGCCATGCTCGGCCTCCCACTCTTGGATGACACGAAGCAACCCCTGAGCCCGTAACTTCCGGCGGGCGGCGTCGGCAAGCCAAGCAGACGTTGGTTCGGCTCCGGCGGCTTTACGGACGGCGCGCGCGAGCTCCGGATCGAAGGAGACTGCGAATCTAGCGACAGTCATACTGTGATAATACCCTGCAGAGAGTGGGCCGGCAACCTCCACCGCTGATCCCTGTGAGGACGCGGACTCGCAGTCAGAGTGATCGATCGAAGTCCTTGGGTGAGCCGCGACACCGCCTCCATGAGCACGGTCGCGGGATCACGAACTTCGGTATTGGCTACCCAAGACAAGCTACGCCCCAAGCCGGGGTGGGTCAACCCCCGGAGCCGCTCTCCCGCCTTGGCGGCGCTCTGTCAGGCCACTTCCTCAGCAATCCACCCCCGAGCATGCGGCTGCGCCCAAGCAAGATAGGGCCGGCCACATCCACGGCAAAGCTCAGCTCGAGCGCCGCGAAAATGCCGGTCCCTTTCACGACACTCGTCGAGAGCACATCAACATGCGGCACCGGCAATTTCTGCCGCGCGCACGCTGCCTTGACGTCATTGACGATCAGCGCACCCAGATCACGGTCGTGGTCATGGCGATCGACGAGGTAGTCGTTGACGGTGCGCCAGCGTCGGCCGCTTGCGAACAACACGTCGTCATCATCAAGCGCAGCGCGGCGAAGCATGAGTCGTCCGCCGGCGCCCGCCTTCAACTCTTGCATCGTCGAGAACGCTGCGATTACGTCATCCCGGTGCTCAGAACGGTCTCCCATGCTGAGCATGGGAACGAGCGCAAGCAACCGTTGGCGCTCGAGGTCGGCGACCAGGCGCAGGCGGCTGCGGTCGTCTCGCACGGTCTCGCCGTTCGGCAGATGGCCCGTGAGCCACGCCGGCAGCGCCTTGTTGCCGAGGCGCTCTTGTGTGCGAGCCATGAGCGCACGTCGAAGCGCATCGGCGATGCCCGTCGATGACGCGCCCTTCTCGAGCCCTGCGTCGATGCGCAGCACGAGCACCTCGTCGCCGCCGACGCGCCTCGTGGTCGCTTCGTGCAGAGGTGGCGCCATCACGCCCAAGCCGGCGAAGCGCCCGTCACCAATTGCGATAGGACCACTCACGGGCTGCGCGAAGGTGACACGCACGTGCCACGCCCTCTCCTTCTCGAAGCGCGTGTCTTTGGCGAAGAGCTCGGCGCGCTTGCCCCGCTTCCCCCAAGGCTCCCGCTGCACCTCGATTTGCACCGGCACGCCCTTCACCTCCGCCTGCCGCAGCGCCTGCAGCACCGCTTGCCGCGCCTGCCGCTCTTCTTGCTGACGCTCATCCGCGTTCTTCGTCTCGCGCGTCGTCGGTTCGAGGCGACGACGTCGTGTCAAAATCGCGGGCGTCACCGTCTGCCACGTCGCCGATGCCTGAGTGTAGCGCTGCCACATCTCCGCATCCC
>JAICTU010000573.1 GCA_025936205.1 Polyangiaceae bacterium
ACCCCGAGCGTCCGGCTCTGGGTGGCGCCGGACGGCAACGTGTACTGGACGATGGCCGCGCCTTCATCCTCGCTTGGAAGAAAGCTGGTCGGCAGCGCGCGGAAGAGCCAGAGCAACCCGGCCCCGAGCGCGAGGTAGCCGCCCAGGAACCACGATCGTCGTCCGATCACGTGCGCCACGCCGCTGCGATAGGCATTCGAGCCGCGCTCGAACGTGCGCTGGAAGCCCTCTCGGAAGTACGTGAAGGGCGCGCGCAAGGTACCGGGCTCCAGTTGCTGCGCCCTGGCCGCAGGCCGCCGCAGCAGCGAGGCCGTGAGCGCCGGGGTGAGCACCAGCGCCACCACCACCGAGAGCAGCATCGAGGAGACGATGGTGATCGAGAACTGCCGGTAGATGACGCCGGTCGAGCCGCCGAAGAACGCCATCGGCAAAAATACGGCCGAGAGCACCAGCGCGATGGCGATCAGCGCGGTCTGAATTTCGCCCATGGACTGCAGCGTCGCGCGCCTTGGACCGAGGCGCGGGTCTTCGTGCATCAGTCGTTCGACGTTTTCGACCACCACGATCGCGTCGTCCACCAGAAGCCCGATCGCCAGCACCAGCCCGAACAGGGTGAGCGTGTTGATGGTAAAGCCGAACAGCGCCAGCACGCCGAATGTGCCGAGCAGCACCACGGGCACGGCGATGGCGGGGATCAGCGTCGCGCGCCAGCTCTGCAGGAACAGAAACATCACCAGAACCACCAGCGCGATGGCCTCGGCCAAGGTCTTGACCACCTCGCCGATGGAGAGTCGGATGAAGTCCGTGCTGTCGCGCGGGAACGCGAACTTGTAGCCGGGGGGGAAGTCCTGCGCTCGCCTGGCGATCTCCGCCTTGACCGTATCCGCCGTTTTCAGCGCATCTCCGCCCGGCGCCAGCATCACGGCCATGCCCGCGCCGGGGTGCCGGTTCACGCGGGTCAGCGTACTATAGTCCTCATTGCCGAGCTCGACTCGGGCGACGTCGGAGAGCAAGACGCGCGAGCCGTCCGGCTGGGTCTTCAGCAAGATCTGGCGGAATTCCTCCGGGGTCTGCAGCCGCGACTTGGCCGTGACGGTGGCGTTGAGCATCTGCGTCTGGGGCGATGGCTGGGCCCCGATCTGTCCGGCTGCCACCTGGGTGTTTTGTGCAGCGATCGCTGCGTTCACGTCCGACGGCATCAGGCCAAAGCTCGCGAGCTTGAACGGATCGAGCCAGATGCGCATCGCGTACTGCCCGCCGAAGACGCGCAGGTCACCGACGCCCGGCAAGCGCCCGATCGGGTCTTGCAGCTCAGAGACGAGGTAGTCCGCGATGTCGCTGCTGGTCTGCCGATCCGTCTCGTCGTAGATGGCCACGATCAGCAAGAAGTCGGGGTTGCTCTTGGTCACGAGCAGGCCTTGCTGCTGGACCGCCTGCGGCAGCCGCGGCACCGCCTGTTGTACCTTGTTTTGAACCTGCACCTGCGCGATGTCCGGATCGACGCCCTTGTCGAACGTGGCCACGATGCTGGCCGAGCCCTGGGAGCTCGAGCTGGAGCTGAAGTACAGGAGGCCGTCGATGCCCACGAGCTGCTGCTCGATCACCTGGGTGACGCTGTTCTCCAGCGTCTCGGCGGAGGCGCCCGGGTAGGTGGCCCGGATGTTGACGCTGGTCGGCGCGATATCGGGATATTGCTCGATGGGCAGGGACAGGATCGCGCCGGCTCCGCAGAGCATGATCACGATGCCGATCACCCAGGCGAAGATCGGACGGTCGACGAAGATGCGCGAGATCATCGTTCACATCTTGGCGTCTGGGGCGGGGGCGGCCGCCGATTGCTGGGAGGCCGCCGGCTTCTGCTGCGCTGCGACGGCTTTGACGACCTGACCGGGCTTGGCCTTGTCGGTGCCTTCGACGATCAGGCGATCGCCGGCCTTCAGACCCTCACGCACCAGCCAGCGGTCGCCGATCGTGCGATCGGTCGCCAGCTCGCGCCGCTCGACCTTTTCGCCTTCTCCCACGACCAGGGCAATGGCATTGCCCTTGGGATCGCGGGACACGCCGGCTTGCGGAGCCAGGATCGCCTCGCGCGCCGTCGCCTGGCCGACGACCGCTCGCACGTACATGCCGGGCAGCAGGATCCCATTCGGATTTTCGAAGCGCGCTCGCAGCGCCACGCTACCGGTGCTCGGGTCCACCACGGCCTCCACAAACTGCAGCTGCCCCACCTGATCGTAGTTGCTGCCGTCGGGCAGCACCAGGTGCACGTCGGCCGAAGCCGGATCCGTTCCTTCGCGAGCCAGGGAGCGCCGCAGCTCCAGCAGCTCGGCGCTCGATTGCTGCAGGTCCACGAAGATCGGGTCGAGCTGCTGGATGGTCGCGAGGGGAGCCGCCTGGCCAGCGGTCACCAGCGCCCCGGTGGTGACCAGCGATCGCCCGATGCGTCCGGAGATGGGCGCGGGTACCTGGGTGAAGCGCAGATTGATGGTGGCGGTCTGCAGCGCGGCGCGCGCCTGTTCCACGGCGGCGCCGGCCTGCGCGGCGGCGGCGCGAGCCTCGGAGTAGTCGAGCTCGCTGACGGCGTGCTCCTGCGCGAGAGGACCGAGGCTCTGCGCCTTCACCTGGGCGGCCTCGTTCGCGGCGACCGAGCTGTGCAAATTGGCGCGCGCCTGCGCCAGAGCAGCGCGATAGAGGCGCGCATCGATCTGATACAACGTTTGCCCGCGTGTGACTTTCTGGCCCTCTTCGAACAACCGCTTCTGAATGATGCCCGAGACCTGAGGCCTCACCTCCGACGCTTCGTAGGCCGCGGTTCTGCCCGGCAGCTCCGTCGTGATCACGACGGACTCGGGCTGAAGCACCACGATACCTACCTCGGCGGGCGGAGGAGCAGCAGGGGCACTCTGCTGCTTTCGACAACTGCTGACCGTGGCCGCGCTGAGCAGAGCGAGCGCGCCGCAGTAAGCCCGAGCCCGGCGGAGGCGAAGATGCATCGCCGAGTTCCAAAGCAGTTTCCATGCCCCGTGTGGCAGCAGCGATGCGGCTCTCCGCCCGGCTCGTCTTCCGCAAATTAGCTGGGGTTCTTGCCGCTGATGGCGTCCCGGGCGCGATCGATCATCGATGCAAACGGCCCCATCAGCAGATTCGCCGCGGGCGATTCCACACCCGGGTGTGGCCGCGTGGGTGCGGTCTTCTCGGCGAACTCGGCCGCGCTGCGCATCTTCTCCAGCCGATCGGCGTCCAGCGCGCCGCCCAGGCGATCGAACTCCTCGCGCTCTTCCGCGTTGGCGTGCATCAGCACGTTGCGCTCGAGCAGCTCGAACTCGGTCTTGAACTCGGACGAATGGATGTCGATGGCCTCCAGCTTGGAAAGCACCTTTTTGGCCTTGTTCTCCTCCTGCAGCCGCGCCTCAATCACGCTGTCGCCATCGGGAAGCGCGCGGCGTGCCGCGGGATGAACGATCTCCTCCTCCGCTGTCTCGTGCACGGCCAGTAGCCGCCGCAGCGAGTAGAATGCCTCCTCCTTCGCTTTGCCCTCGGCTGCTTTCACGCGCGCGAAGAGCTCTTTGATCTGCTCGTGTTGTTCCTTCAGGAAAGCAATCACATCGACGCCGCCACTCATCATCCGTGCCATGGTTGAACCTCAGTCGTTGGTGGTGCTCGATCTCTTGGAGCGAGGCTCCACTCGAGCGTTGCCGCCGGAGGACGCAATCGGCGTGCCGCTCGCGGCGCTTCACGGGGAGCGCCGCGGCTCGCCCCTCAGCGTGGCCAAAAGCGCCGCAGGCGAGCGCGAGCGCCACCACGCTCAGCGGCGCGCTCCGCCCGGCCGCGCTCAGCGGCGAAGGGCCGCGAACGCGCTGCTCGGCAAGCGCAGCACCAGCTGAAAGGGCCGATAGCCATCGTGGGCGCTGCCCGTGAACTCGATGAAGGCATCACCGCCGCGCTGCCGCAACTCGCTGCGCAGGGCATCCAGACCGACGCCGCGCCCGGAGATGCTCGATACCTCGGCCGCGCTGCTCACTCCGAACGCGAACACCGCTTCCGCCAGCTCCGCGTCCGAGAGCGAAGGGTGCGCCGCGCGCTCGCGCAATTGATCCAGCGCCAGGCCGCGTCCGTCATCCGAGAGGCGCAGTTGCACGGAGAGCTCGCCGGGCTCGACCAGCAGCTGGAGCCTGCCTCGGGGCTGTTTGCCGGCGAGCAAGCGCTGCTCGACCGGCTCGATGCCGTGGTCGAGCGCGTTGCGGAAGGCGTGGGTCAGCGCCTGCTCGAGCGGCGCCGCCCAGTCGTCGGCCAGGGTCCAGCCGCGCGCCTGGAAATCGAGCTCCGGTGGCGGGCGGCCCAGCTCCTGAGCCAGTGAAGGCAAGCTGCGGCAGGTCTTCTCCAGCAGCTGCTCGAGCGGGATCACGTGCTGGCGTTGCACGATCTGTTCGAGCTCCGATACCAGCTGCAGCGGCTGCAGCGTGCCGTCGACTGTCCGGGACAGGGCAGCCTCGACCGCTTCCATCGCCTGGCGCAGTCCCGAGTCGTGCTGCGCCCAGAGCGGAGCGAGCTTTTCGCGTCCCGTTCGCTCATGATCATCCAGCAACTGCGCGAGTCGGCTGGAAGCGTCCAGCGCCGCGCTGCGGTTTGGACCATCGTCCCGTTGCCTCAGCCGTGCCAGCCCATCCTCTGCGGCATGCGCGGCATCGGCCAGCTCCGCGAACCCCAGCGCCCGCGCGCTGCCCTTGATCGTGTGCACACTGCGGAACAGGCCGGGCAGCTCTGCTGCCGCCAGCACGACCGGGTCCATGAGGCGCTCGCGATCCCGGTTCAGCCAGCGGCGGGCCGCTTCGCAGAAGGTGCTGAACTCGCTCAGACCGGCGGAGAGGATCTGTGCGACGATGCGCGCTTCCCGCTCCGCCCGCGCGACCTGGTGGGCGAGCCCGCGCACCAGCGTGACGTCGCGCAGAGTCACCAGCACCGAGGCGACGCAGTCCTCTTCGCCGACGATCCAGTTCCAGTCGACCTCCAGCAGCTGTTCGCTCCCGTCCGGATGCACGCGCGTGAATTCGCGGATCAGGTGCCGTGCATTGGCGTCGGCCAGCAATCGCCGCGTACCGAAGGCGAACAGCAACGCGCCCGCGTTGCGCTCCAGCTCGTCCGCGCTCAGCCGCGCACCGGCAAACAGCAGCTCGCCCAGCGGCCGTCCCACGATGGCCTCGGTTCCGAGCAGCTGAGCCAGGTGCAGCGAATACTCGGACTGCACCCGGAGCTCGGAGTCGATCGTTAACACGCCCTGCTGCAGGCCATCCAGAATGGCCTCGAGCTTGCGCGTCTTGAC
>JAICTU010000618.1 GCA_025936205.1 Polyangiaceae bacterium
AAGGAGACGTAGTATGTGATGGAGTCGTTCGTGTCGAAGCCGTACAGGAACGCGACCGTGCTGCCGAGCGCAGCGACCTGGGCCAGCGCCAGGTCGACGAAGAACACGTTGCGGCTGATCACGTGCAACCCCAGGTAGGTGTGGGTCGCGACCAGGATCAAGGCCGCTGCCGACGGCAGCAGCCACCAGGGGAGCCCGGCTGCCACGCTCACTTGCCCGCGCCCTTCAGCAGCGTGCTGGTGGCGACGTTGAAGAAGGAGAGGATGTCGTCCGCGCCTTTCACGCCGCCCACGTTGAGCGGCAGCGGCACCAGTTGTGCCCCGCCTTTCTCCGCGACCAGCTTGGCAACTTTTTCATCGTAGAAGGGGTGCGTTGCGACCAGCTTGATGTGCTCGCGCCGGATCGTGGTCACCACGTCCGCCAGATGGCTCGGGCCTGGCTGAATGCCGGGCTTCAGCTCCACGTAGTCGACCACGTTCAGGCCGAAGCGCTGGTTGAAGTAGCTGTAGCTCTTGTGGAAGAAGACGACCCTGGCGCCTTTCAGGGGCGCCATCTGCCCCAGCCAGCCCCCGAGCTTGGTCGCCAGCTTGGCGCCCCCGCTCGATTCCGACTGGAGGAAGGCGTCGAGCTCACCCGAGCGCGCCAGGCGGTCGAGCTTCTTGCCGCCGACCAGATCGACCAACTCCGCGCCGAACAGCGCCTTGTCGATGGCGGCCTGAAACGCCTTCTTGCGCCCCGCAAAGTACTCGGCGTCCGCCGGGCGCAGCTGGGAGAACGCCTGCGCGATGGTGTCGGCCACGATCTTGTCGTTCAGCGGATCGGTCGTGTAGTGCGGATTGCCGTACGGGTGCACGTCCCCTTCGGCGCGTGTCACCTGCCCGCTGGGTACCTCCAGCACCGGGATGTTCTTGGAGCAGTCCACGTAGCCGGGGCTGCCCGGCTTGACGCGACCGTTGCGCGCTCCCTCCAGCAGCGGCGGCACCCAGCCGATCTCGAGCTCCAGGCCGTTGACGAGGAACAGATCCGCGTCGCGCAGCTTCAGCACATAGCTCGGCTTGGGGTCGACGAAGTGCGGGTCTTGCACGCCGGAGGCGATGGTGGTGACGCGCACTTTGTCGCCGCCCACTGCTTCGGCGATCTTGCCCAGGTCGGACAGGGTGGCGACCACGTTGATGGGGTCGGCCGCGCGGGCATCGCTGCCCACGGCGGCCAGCACCAGCAGCGTGCTCAGAACGGCAAACACTCGGATCAGATATCGGCTCATGGCGGTGTCCCTCGTCAAAACTTGTGGGCGCCGTGCGCGCCGAACAGGATCTCGAATTGCAGGTAGACGCTGTGCGCATCCGTCTGGCTCAGAAACTGCGCGTGGTCGTAGTTGTACTGGAGGCGGAGCTTGCTGAACTCGCTCGGGTAGTAGCTGACCACGCCGGAGAAGCGCTGGCGCTGATCGCGCAGCGGATCGCTCGCCGAGCTGTAGCTGCTGTCGGGCAGCTTGAAGTCGTCGGCCTCACCTCTGGCGTAGTCGTAGCGCACGCCGGCCACCCAGGGCCGCGCGAAGCCCCAGAGCAGCTGCGAGTACAGGCCCCAGTCGTTCAGCACCACGTCCGGCTCGACCGCGGCTCCGTTGTCCGCGACGACCTCCGCCGCTTGATAGCGCCGCAGCATCGCCTCCGTCTGCCAGGCGACAAAGGGCCAGCCCTGATCGTTGATCAAGGGCTTCCACTTTGCGTACAGGTCGGCGCCGTAGATCTGCGTCTGCGTCTGCGTGCCGCTCGCGTTTGGGCCGAACAGCGCCGAGAGGCCCGGCACCAGCGTCAGCTCCTCCGTCGGATCGAACGAGGTGCGCAACCGCAGCAGGTACAGCAGATCCTTCGCCGACTCGACGGGGCGCTCGATCAGCACGCGCCCCGCGACCGTCTCTCCCGGCACATTGCGAAAGCTGGTCGTGGTCTCGCCGTGCGCGTTCTGCACGCTGGCCGTGAGCTCCGCGAAGAACGGCAGCGGTGTCAGCCAGGCCAGCTGCGCGCCCTGGCTGCGCAGCCCGTCGGCGCCAAACAGCCGCGAATTGATCACGGGTTGGTCGACGAAGTCCCAGGCGTGCGGGTGCGTGGGATTGAGGCGCCCGAAACCCGTGAAGAACTGCCCGGCCCTGAGCTGCAGGTTGAAGGGCAGCTCGAGCGTGGTCAGGTACGCTTCTTCCAGCTCGATCACCGTCTCGCCCGTCTCAGCGATCTGCAGCACGATGTTCGAGTCGCCGCGCAGATACGGGTCGACCACGCCCGCCAGGGTGAGCTCCACGTTCTGAACGGTGAAGCCGCGGTTCCTGGGGTCGTGGCCCCCCGCTTCCAGGCGGCGCAGGTCGGCTTCGTCCGCGCTCGAGGTGCCGGCGGCGCCGAGCAGGTCGAACGCGATGTCGATCAGGCGCAGCGCGGATGGAGCCCCCGCCGGTGCCGGGCTGCTCGGCGCGGGCTCGGGGTCGGGCTTGTCCGAGCCGCTCAGCGCTTGCTGAAACTCGGCTTCGAGCTTCTGGCGGTCGGCGTCGGAAGTGGCAGGAGTGGGTGTCGGAGCGGGAGCAGGTGGATCTGCGGCCGCGGCAGAGGCCGCGACCAGGCTGAGGGGAATCCAACCCCATTGAGCTGACCTGAAGGACATGCAGGACATGCAAGGGAGACTTTCCGCGAAGAGATGGCGGTTGCGAGGCGCGGAGAGGCCGCGGCACTCGGGGACGGCGAAGTTTCGCGCAGCGACTCGCGCGCGCTCGCCGGAGCTGTGGTGTGTCGGGGGCAACGCCACGTGCGCTACCCTGATTTCCGCCGCGACCAGCGTGAACTGCACCCATCTCGGGCGCACACACCAGAAGTGCGTTCACTCGATGCGCTGCGGACGCCAGATCTTGCCAGGAGCTACGCTACGCGAGCTCGGCGAGCGCCGGTGGCGCGAGCTTCGGCGCGTAGTGCAGCAGCGCGATATCGACGTGGGCTTGCCGCGCCTCACCCTGTGAGGGCGCGAGCTCCAGCGCGGGCAGTAACTGAGCGGGAGCCGGCACCGGCGCCAACGCCGGCGCAGCGCGCGTGGCCGCGAACACCTCGCAGTGCTCGTGCGAATGCCCGGCGGCGCCCGAACGGCAAACCGCTTGGGAACTGCCGGCCTTTTCTCGCGCGCCCTGGGCGTTCTCGGCGCGGGCCGCTTCACTGGTCGCATCCACCAACTCCCCGTGCTCCGCGCACAGGTGGTGGGCAACGAACAGGAAATGCAACGCCGGCACGACGTGCCCCACTCCGACCAGGAGCACGAGCGCCACCCACGCGATCCACGATCGCGAACGGAGTGGCAGCTGAGCCATCGACGTCACACTATGCAGCTTAGGGGATCGGCAGAAGCGGGGCAAGCCACGGTCTCCACGGCTCGCCTCGCTCCTCAGTGCACGATTCGCGCTACATCGCGCGAGAACTGGCTCCCTCGGGCACTCGGGGGAGCTCGAGGAAGCCATCTCATCGCCTCGGGCGCGGCTCAGTGCTTGGCGTCGCTGCTGGTCTTGCCGTCGGTCTTGCTTGCCTTGGCAGCGTCCTTCTTGGGCGCGCTTTTCTCCTTGGCAGCGCCCTTCTTGTGCTCGCCGCCCTCGGTCCCCTTCGCCGGCTCGCTCGCCTTGACGGGCGCCGAGGCGTTGGTCTTCGAAACGGGCGCCGCCGACTTGCCCTGCGCCTTCACGGGCGTGCTCACGTTGGCCTTGGCGGGCGCTTCTGCAGCGGGCGCCTTCGCGAGCGCGAGGCCCGGCGCGGCGAGCACGAGAGAAGCAGCGAGAGCACGGAGGGAATTGTTGATCATGGGTAAGGTTCTCCAGCGTTGGGGGTGTCAGCCAACGTGATGCTCCAAAGAGCACGCGACGTGCCAGGCTCCGCGCGGGCTCAGCCATGCCGTTTTGGAGCCCCCAAGGCCCCAGCATCCGGAATGAACCACTCGCTCCAGGCTCGCGGCCACACCCGGCCCAAGGCGGCACCGAAGCTCCTAGCTCCGCGAGAACATGCGGAATCAGTGCGCTGCGCGCGCTCGGAGGCTACAGGGACGCCGGCGCTCGGCGGCGATCAAATGGGGAGCTTTGGGTCATCGCTCCACGCGTCGAGTTTCTCGACACGTGGAGATCCTCCACGAAACACCCGCATCACGGCCTGCGAAACAGCGTTACGCTGAACCCAACCCGAACCCGTCGCTCGCCGACACCGCAGCCGCTGTGTGCCCTGTACATCACCGTGCAACGTGTGGATGGATTACTCGCGCTTGCAGCGTGCGCGGGGCTGAGCGCGCCTAGACCCGTGTTGACCACTTTTAAAGGGGTGCCCACCCCGCGCCACTCAGGATTCGTCACATCTCGGCACTTGGCTGGCAATGACAGCGGGCGGCCTCCCAAGCTGAGCGCCGCGGAGACGTGAGCGGCCTAGCGCACGGCATGCGGAGGGAATGGGCCGGGCCTCAACTTCACGACACGGTCCGAAGCCTCGGGACGCGCGCCGGCCTCGGACGGAAACGGACGGCGTCGTGCCCACGATACTGTCGAGCCTCCACCTGGATTGCACCGAGAGACGCGCAATGCCCATGA
>JAICTU010000577.1 GCA_025936205.1 Polyangiaceae bacterium
CCACCGAGGGCCGCGACGGCCACTTCCGGATCCGCCACGGCAGGCAGCTCGTGCAAGCGCTCCACGGGCACTCGCGCCAGGTGCGCTTGCATCTTGCCGATGCCCTGGCCGATCGCGGCCTGGATCGCCTCGGGTTCTGCCGGGAAGTCGAATCCCAGCAGGGCCAGGCCCTGCCGCACTGCTTCGACGGCAGCAGGTAGATCGGCCTGATACACGAGCACCTCGCAGCGAGCCAGAAAGACTCGCCCGCGCTCGGCCTTGCTCGGTGCCCACGCGAAGAGCTCGCTGCACAGCTGCTCCGCTCGCTGGCGCTCGCCCGCCAGCAGCACCGAGCTCACCCGCTCCGAGAACAGCCGGAAGCGGAACTCCGGGCGCTCCGCCCATTCGTCGGGGCTCAGGCAAGCGGCAGCCGCATCGTGGTACCTCGCGGCCAGCGCGAAGGACGTGGTGGCGAAGGCCTTTGCAGCCGCCTCGTGATTTAGCCGTGCCAGCTGCTCGCGCTCGCCCAGCTCCGTGATCAGCGAGCGCCCCAGGTTGAGATGGTTGATGCTCGCGAAGCGATCTTCAGCAGCGGGCCCTTGGTCGCCGCGGGCCAGCGACGTGCGTCCGATGCGCAGATGGATCTGCGCCCGTTCCTCGCTGCTGGTGAGCGAGTAAGCGGCCTCCTGCACTCGATCGTGCTGAAATCCGAAGCGGGCGTCCCAGCCCTGCTGTGCCGCGAGCTCGCCGGCTAGCTCCAGGAAGCGAACGTTGCTGGTCAAGGGCAGGGTCAAGCCCTCGCGAGCCGGCACGGAGAGGGCTCGAGCGACGCTCAGCACATCCTGTCCGAGCAGCTCCGCGATGGCCGACACCGAGAACGTGTTGCCCAGGCAGGCTGCGATCTTCAGCACCGCGCGCGTGGGGTCGGGCAGAGTCGCCAGGCGTTGCACCATCAGCTCCACCACATTGGCCGTGGCGCTCGCGGCCCGCACCGCGTCCAGATCCCAGCTCCACTGGCCGCGTTCACGGTCGAAGCACAGGGTGCCTTGCTTGTGCAGGGTCTCCAGCAGCTCCGCCGCGAAGAATGGGTTGCCCTGGCTCTTCTCGAACAGCACGCCGGCGAGCGCCGCGCAGCGCTCCGGGCTGGCCCGCAGTGTATCGGACACGAGCTCGGTCAGCGCCGGTGTGGTCAGCGGCGCCAGCTCGAGCTCCTCGACCACCTCGGGCGCGACCTCGCGCAACTCGCGAATGGCAAGCGCCAGCAGATGATTGTCATGGACCTCGTTGTCCCGGAAGGCACCGATCACCAACAGGTGCTGCAAGTCGCCGTGGCAGAGTAGCTCCACCAGCAGGTCGGGCGTCGACGGATCCGTCCACTGCAGATCATCGAGGAAGAGCACGAGCGGTGCCTCGGCCGTGGCCAGGGCCCGCGTGAGCCGCGCGAAGGCTTGCTGAAAGCGCCTCTGTGCGTAAGGCCCCGCCACCTTCTCGGACGGCGGCTGGGGCCCCACCAGCTGACTCAGGTCGGGCAAAAACTCGACCAGTTGGCTCAGCCCTGTGCCCACCAGCTCGACCACGCGCTGCCGGCAGGTTTCGACGCGAGGCTCGCTCTCGGTGAGGACCTGCCGCAACAGGTCGCGAAACGCTACCGCCAGCGCCGCGTACGGCACGCCGCGTTCCAGCTGGTCGAACTTGCCCGTGCAAGACCGGCCGCCCCGGGCGCCGATGGGCGTGAGCGCCTCGCGGATCACGCTCGACTTGCCCACGCCCGCGTATCCGGACACCAACAGCAGTTGCGCCCGGCTGCTGCGCGCCCGCGCGAAGGCGTTCACCACCGTCTGCAGCTCGCGCTCGCGTCCCACCAGGCGCTGGGAGACACTGAAGCGCTCCGAGATATCGTCGCTGCCGAGCTCCAGCGCCTGGTCGGCGCGCCCGGCGGCAATGGCAGCGCGACAACGTGCCAGGTCGGCGAGCAAACCGGCGGAGCCTTGATAGCGCTCGCTCGGCTCTTTGCTCAGCAGCTTTGCGACCAGCAGCGCCAGCGACCGTGGCAGTGCCGGGTTCAGCTCGGTCACCAGCGGCGGGCGCTTGGAGAGGTGACAGTGCACCCAGCCCATCGCATCCGCTGCCTGGAACGGCAGCTGTCCGGTGAGCAACTCGAAGAACGTGACACCGAGCGAATAGTAGTCGCTGCGATAGTCGAGCGAGCGATTCATGCGCCCGGTCTGCTCGGGCGACAGATAGGGCAGGGAGCCCTCGAGCTGCCCGGCGATCTTCAGCTCGCGCCCCTCGCGCGAGACGACCGCCGAGAGCTGGAAATCGATCAGCTTGAGCGTGTCCGTCTCGGCATGCCAGAGCACGTTCGAGGGTTTGATGTCCTTGTGGATGACCTGTGCCGCGTGCACGCGCGCCAGCGCCGCGACCATGCGCGGCGCGATCCGGAAGAACTGCTCCAGATCGAGCGGTAGCGGCAGGTCGCCGAGGCTCCGGGCAGCGAAGTCCTCCAGCACCAGCACCGGGCTGCCCGCCAGCAGCTCGACCCCGACCAGCTCGACGATGCCGGGACCCCGCAGGCGTTCGAGCAGGCTCCGTTCCAGCTCCAGGCGCAGCACATCCTCTGCGAGTGGATAGTCGCGGGCCGCGCGCTTCAGGACGACGTCGCGTCCGCTGGCCACATGTCGTGCGCGGTGGACCGCGTGGCGAGTGTTGTGGGAGAGCGACTCCCCGACACGGTAACCAGAAATCTCCACGCTGCTCTCCCGCTCCCTGTGCCCGCACGGCACCCGGCTCTGTCACTTGAACGGCTGCCGCCGAAACGAGCGTGAGAACCCTCGAGCGCACACGCAGCACTCTCCCATCTGCTCGCTCTCATTTCTGCCAGCTGCCGTGTCGCGTTTTGGGCGCCACTGGCGCGCAGCTGGCGACCCGGTTCGGTGCGTTTCGTGCGCAACTCTCTCGCAAGCCGTTGCTCGAGTCAGAGCCGGATGACTAAGCTCGGCGCACAATGCCGACGCGTCTGCGCGAGCTGTTCCTCAGCTCCACCGTTTGGATCCCACTGTGCTTTGGCTGCAGCAGCTCCGGGCCAGCCCACTCGACAGAACCCAACTCCTCGGCGCCGCCCGGCGTGCCGGGCGCCGCTGGGAACAGCTCCACCAATCCGGACTCACGCAGCGTCGCCACGCCGACGCCGGCGACGAGCTCCGAGGATCCACCAGCTCCCGTTGGGCTGGTCGGCGCCGGCGGTAGCGCGGGAGCGAGCGGTGAGATGCCGGCCGCTGCAGGCTGCAGCGCGAACGCCGCCGGATACTGCTGGCGCTCCGTCACGATCGGCGGCGGCGGCTTCGTCTCCGGGCTCGTGTTCTCGCGGCTGGAGCAAGGCCTGCTCTACGCGCGCACCGACGTGGGCGGCGCCTATCGCTGGAGCGAGGCGACGCAGAGTTGGTCGCCGCTGCTCGACTGGGTCTCCGAGAATCAGACCGGTTTTCTCGGGGTCGAGTCGCTGGCGATCGATCCGAGCGACGCCGAGCGGCTGTACCTGCTGGTCGGCATCCGCTACTTCAACGGTGGCAAGACGGCGATTCTGCGCTCCAGCGATCGCGGCGCGAGCTTCAGCGTGACGGAAGTGACGTCGCAGTTCACCGCGCACGGCAACGGCATGGGGCGCCAGAACGGCGAACGGCTGGCGGTCGACCCCAGCGACGGCCGCATCCTGCTGGCGGGCACGCGCCAGAACGGCCTGTTCCGCAGCGCCGATCGCGGCGAGACCTGGACACGCGTGGCCGCGCTCGACGTCACGACGACACCCGACGACGCAGGCATCGCCTTCGTGATCTTCGATCCCAGCGCGGGCACGCTGGAGGGCGCCACGCGCCGCGCCTACCTCGGCGTCTCGCGCTCGGGCAGCAGCAACCTGTTCGTGTCCGACGACGCGGGCGCGAGCTGGAGCGCCGTCGCGGGGCAGCCGACGGATTTCTCGCCCCAGCGCGCCGCGCTGGATGCCAACGGCACGCTATTGGTGACCTATGGCAACGGCGCCGGCCCCTCGCCGACCACGACCGATGCCATGGACAAGGGCGCCGTGTGGAAGCTCGCCGCCGGCACCTGGACGGAGATCTCCCCCCTGCGTGGTGGCCAGAATCGCGCCTTCGGAGGCATCAGCGTCGACGCCACGAACCCCGCGCGGCTGATCGCCACCACCATCAACACCTACCAGCAGCAGCCCTGGGGCTACGGCGATCGGATCTTCGTCAGCACCGACGCCGGCGCGAGCTGGACCGATCTGATCGCTGCCAATCGCGTCGCGATGGACACCAACGGCTTCCCCTGGATCGAGGGGCAGGCGATCCATTGGGCGGGCTCGATCGAGATCGATCCCTTCGACGCGCAGCGCGCGTTCGTGACCTCCGGCAACGGCATCTTCATGACCAAGAATCTCGACGCGCAGAGCGAGACCTGGTCCTTCGCGGTGAAAGGCCTGGAGGAGACGGTGCCGCTGGATGCCGTGAGCGTGACCGGGGTCCCGCTGATCAGCGCCATCGGGGACTACGACGGCTTCCTGCACGCCGAGCTCGACGTCTCACCGGCCGCGGGCCGGCATGCGCCGGCGATCGGCACCACCAACGCGATCGCCGCTGCTGCCGCACAACCGCAGCGATTGGCGCGCGTCGGCAGCGCGCTCTACCTCTCGAACGACGGTGGCAAGAGCTGGTCGGAGACCCCGCGCCCCACCGCTGACACCGGCGGCCGCCTCGCGCTCGCGAGCGACGGCTCCGTACTGCTCTGGAGCGCCGGAACCGCCGTGCACCGCAGCGCGGACGCGGGCCAGAGCTGGACCGTCCCGACGGGCCTCAGCGGCGCGCTCGCGCCGGTGGCCGACGGCGTCAACGCCGCCAAGTTCTACGCCTACGATCCCACGACGGGCGCCTTCTACGCGAGCAGCGACGGCGCGCGCTCCTTCTCCTCCGCCAGCACGCTCGCCACCGGCGGCGCGCCGCGCATCGCCAGCGCGCCCGGCGTCGAAGGCGACGTGTGGGTCGCGCTCGCCGGCGGTGGACTCAGCCGCAGCCAGAACTCCGGACAGAGCTTCACGCGCGTGGCCGGCGTCGACAGCGCCGCGGCCGTGGGCTTCGGCGCGGCGGCGCCGGGGCAGCCGTTCCCGGCGGTATACATCTGGGGCGCCGCCGGCGGCGGCGCGCGCGGCGTGTATCGCTCGGACGATGCCGGCGCCAGCTGGCTGCGGATCAACGACGACGCGCACCAGTACGGGG
>JAICTU010000721.1 GCA_025936205.1 Polyangiaceae bacterium
CGCGGCGCGCCGGCAGGCGCCGCCGGGGCCAGTGCGCTGACGGCGGGAGCCCCTGCTCCGGCTGGCTCTGCCAGGTGTGTCGATGCCGCCGCGGCTGCCGGAGCGGGCGCGGCCGGAGCTGCCGGCGGAGTCGCTGCGGCCGGGGAGGCTGCCGCGCCCCGATTGCGAGGCGGCGGCCTGGGCCGCTGCGGGGCGGCTGCGGCTGTCGCCACGGGCGGTAGTTCTGCCGCTTCGCCGCCCGCTGCCGCCGGGGCGATCTCCGTTGCTGGAGCGGCCGCCGGAGGTTGCGACCGCTTGCTGCGCGAAGCCGGAGCGCGCGAAGACTTGCGGGGCCCGGGAGCGCGCGAGGATTTGCCGCGTGCGGGCGTGTCCGCTGCTTCGGCGGGAGCGGCGGCTGGCGCTGCAGCGTCTCGCTCCTCCGCTTCGGGTCCCGATGTCGAGCTCGCAACGTCGGGGCGAGCAGCAGGCTCCAACGCAGCAGCATCCGCCAGCGCCTTCTCCAGCGCCTGCTCTGGATCTTCACCCAAGAGCGCGTCGAGATCGTCTTCGGCAGCGCGGGTGGCACGTTGCTTCTGGTCGGCTGCCGCTTGCTCTTCGGTGCCCTTCTGCAGTCGAGCCCGGCGGCGCGCCGCGGCGGTCATCGGCACTTCCCCGAAACGACTTTGCGCCCGGGCAACGTGCCGGTGATACGTTCCGTTCTCGATCTCGCGGCAGGTACGCAGCCAGTACTGCTGGAAGGCGTTGTAGCGCTGGATGATGTTCTGCAGCTTGAAGCGCTTCGCAGTGTTGCGGATCTGCGTCTTGCGCAGAGCATGAATGCGCCGGTCGACGTCCTGGCGCGGGATCGAGGGTTCGAGCTTCTCGATGCCGATGAAGTACTGTTCGTACAGCGAGCGGAGCCGTTCGAGGCGCTTCTCGAGCTCGTCCAGCGCTACATCGATTTCGTTGCTCGGAGCCGCCATCTCTTCAGTCGGGCAGTGGAGTCACGCGCAGGTTGTCGAAACAAACGCGGACCTGCCAATCGTTGAACCCAAAGTGTTCGTGGCCGAGGCCGCGCAACGGTTGTGGGTCGGGGTAAGTCAAAATCTCCACGCCATCGACGCTCCAGCGCACGGTCCGGCCGTCACGCCGCTGGACGTCGAACTGGTAGGCGCGCTCTGGAACCACAGTACTTCTCGTGAAATCGGCTTCTCCCGGTGTGAGCTTAATCTCTCGGCGATCACCGGCGTGTTCGTCGATGCGCGCGAGCACGTGGAAATGGTTCTGCCAACCCCCGAAGATCGTCAGGTAACTCGTGGCGTCGGTGTAGGAAACACCCGACGCTGCACTGCGCCCATCTCCCCAGAACTCTGCTTTGATATCGCCATCGGGAGAGTAAGAGGTGGCCTGGAATTCGATGCGCGCGTTGGTGGGCAGGCGCCGCGCCAACCAGACGGGATGGTTGCGAGCGTTCTCCCCACATAGGCGCCCATCGGTGATGGTCCACGCCGCACTGGTGGAGCGCCAAGCCGGCCCGAGGTCGGCACGAGCGAAGTCGTCGCTGAAGGGGGCAGTGAGCAGGGGCTCATCCGAGGTCGGTCGAGGTGGGATGTTCGGTTGATCGGGCTCTGCCGGCGCCGCGGGCTGTGGCGCGGCCGCGGGCTCGGGCGGCGCGGAACGGACGGCACTCGGCGCGCCCGCGGCTGCCCGCTCCGATCCTGCCCGAGAATGGCTCGAATGGTCTCGAGGCACGCATGCCGATCCCCCGATGATGCCGATACAAACACTGGTGCAGAGCAGACGCATGCCCCAGAGAAGCCTCGATTGCCGCGTCACCACAAGCCAGAAGCAACCTGAACCTGCGCTCGACTCGTTCGCTAAGTGTCACAGCCGATCGGTGCGATCCCCGGGCGCGCCTCGCTGCTCTGTGGCGTCCTTGTGGGGTGCGAGTCCGCTCGCGAATTGTCGCGGCCGGGCACGCGCGAGGCCGCCCGCATCCCGCGCGTAGCGCAAAGGCTTTACCTCGCGACGCATCTGATCGTAATTTCCCTGCCACTCTTGCTGCGGTTCGGCACACGCCGGACGTGACGAAGCAGCGGAGCACAACACACAGGAGTAGAAGCGGCGATGGCTCTTACCTCTTTCTTACGACGGCCCGGGCTGCTGACCGTGGGTATCGCTCTGCTGAGCGGCGTCGCACTGCCGAGCTGCAGCAAGCAGCCGGAACCGCAGACTCCTCAGCAGCCGTACCAGCAACAGCCGGGTGTTTATCCCCAGCAGCAGTACCCCGGTACGCAGCAACCCTATCCGCAGCAACAGCAGCCCTACCCGCAGCAACAGCAACCCTATCCACAGCAACAGCAGCCCTACCCGCAGCAACAGCAGCCCTACCCTCCGACGACGGATCCCAACGCTGTACCTGGAGCGGTGCCGCCGGCTGGTATGCCGCCGACGCAGCCGTCAGCGCCGCTCGCGACGCCGATTGATCCCAGCGCTGCCGCGGCGGTTCAGCCCGTCCTGAGCCAGCTCGCCTCCACCAAGGCTCCTGCCGGCGCGAAACCGATCGGCTCGGTGATGGCCGCCAATTTCCAGACGGGTCAAGCGCTGGAGGCTCAGGTGCAGATGGAGCCGGGCAAGTGCTACACGGTCGTGGGCGCGGGCGTGCCGCCCGTCACCGAGCTCGACCTGAAGCTCGTCGCGATCACGCCGATGGCGGGCATGGCCCCGATCCTCGCGGTGGACAACAGCACCGGGCTGCAAGCGGTGCTCGGCGAGAAGCCGAACTGCTTCAAGTGGGCATGGCCGATTGCGGCTCCGGTCAAGGTGGTGGTCACGGTCACCGCCGGTTCGGGTCTGGCCGCAGCGCAGCTGTTCGGCAAGTGACGTGACGCTCAGCGCGGGTTGCGCTCGTGGATCGCGCGCAACCCGTGCAAGGTCAGATCAGGTTCGATCCGGCGCAGCGTCTCGCTGAGCGGAGCGATCAGCGCCGCGAAGCCGCCGGTGGCGATCACCTGCCACTCCGTTCCAAAGTCAACGCACAGCTCGCGGCGCAAGCGGCTCACCATGCCGTCGACGAGGCTGGCATGGCCGTGCAGCAATCCCGATTGCACGCACTCGACCGTGCTGCGTCCCAGCACGCGCTCGGGCGCTCGCAGCTCCACCGCGCGCAAACGCGCCGCGCGCGCCACCAGCGCCTCGAGGCTCACGGACACGCCGGCAGCGATCACGCCGCCCAGAAACTCGCCTTGCGCCGAGACGCAGTCGAGCTTGGTGGCGGTGCCCAGATCGACGACGATACTGCCCGTCACGGCCCGCCCCGGCAGCTGCTCGGAGCGCGCCAGCGACCATGCAGCGACGGCATTCACGAGCCGATCGGCACCGAGCTCGAG
>JAICTU010000519.1 GCA_025936205.1 Polyangiaceae bacterium
AGTCGCTCCTTCGCCGTCTTCCGGCGCGTCGGATCTAGCGATTCCATTCCGAGCGCAGCCTCATATCCGGTCGCGGCGCGAGCGTCCTCGCCGGCCTGCTCCCAGGCCGTTGCGGCGTTGTAACGAACGCTCGCATGCGGCATGAGACGGTCCGCGGCTTCGAACAGGCTCGCGGCAGCGGAGTAGCGCCCCTCCTGGTAGGCCTCGGTCGCTTCGCGAAAGCGTTGCTTGGCGAGCTCAGTGGAGTTGGCGGGGGGAGAGTCTGCCGCCGTCGCGGGGCGCGCGGCTGCCGCCTGGATCAACACGGAGACGATCAAACAGCGGAGGGCGCGCAAGCTCAGCGCGAGAAACGGCGAGCGCATCACTTTTGATTGTCGTACGGATCGGGCGCGATCGGAAGCGCAGCTGGTTGGCCTGGCGTCGCGGGGCTGCGCCGGCGTTGCAGCAGCTGCCGCTCCGAGGGCTCCGGCAGGGGCAGCACACGAGGTGGGCTGGTCGCGGCCGAGGACTTTTCGGAGCGGCTCACGCTACCCGAGCTGCCGCTGCGCGAGCTCGTGCGCGACCGGGAGCGGTGGGAGCTGGTCTTGGAACGCTGCGAGCTCGTACGATGCGCCGCGCGCGCCGAAGACGCGCTGTCGGAATCCGCATCGTGCCTCCGGTCGTCTCCGCCGCCCACTTGGCTACCACCGCGTTCCTCCGGAAGGTCGTTGACCTCGATCGTGGTGGGATTCCGCGAGTCATTCCGCGAGTCATTCCGCGAGTCATTCCGCGAGTCATTGCCGCGCACCTCGCCGTTCCGCGCGTCCACGGTCGGGCCAGGCGTCAAGGGTGCCGCGGCAGGAGCTGGCGCTGGCATCGGATGAGGGATGGCCGTGGCCCGCACGGCTTCCGTGGGTCGCGTCACGGCAATGCCGAGTGCCACAGCCGCAACAGCTGCGGCCGCAGCCACACCCACACCCCACGGGCGGCGCCAGGGAGGCGTCGGGCTCGGAGTGCTGCGCTGCTCCGCAGCGGGCACTGCCGCAGAGATCGCGGTCTTGGTGCCGTCTTCACGCGGAACGGGCAGCTCGGGGTCGGTCCCTGGAGTGAGTGGGGCCGAGGATGACGGGACGGTCAGGTCGGGGCTGCTGCCCGAGCGCCCGCGCAGAGCGAGTGTGCGGCGCTCCGCCAGCTTGTGCCCAACCGTCTGACGCACGAACGCACCCAGCTCCGCGGGCGTCGCCATGCCTCCGCACTCATCCCAGGCAGACTCGAGCATGCAACGCAGCGTCTCCGCGCTCGGGCAGCGCCGGGTGACATCGCTCGTCAGCGCGTAGGCCACGGCCTCGTCGAGACTCGCGGGAACGCCCTGCAGCACCTGAGCCAGCCGGGGCGGCTCCTCCGTGACCACGCTGAGCAACGTGGCGACGTCATCCTCGTGATCATAGAGCTTGCGGCCCGTCACCAACTCCCAGACGACGACGCCCGCGGCCCACACGTCGCAGCGCCGGTCCACGCGGTGCCCGCGCGCCTGCTCGGGCGACATGTACGCGACCTTGCCCTTCACCAGGCCCGTTTTGGTGCGCACCGTGCGGCTGGCAGCCTTTGCGACACCGAAATCGGCGAGACGCGCCACGCCCTCGATGCTGACCAGGATGTTCTGCGGTGAGAAGTCCCTGTGGACCAGCCCCACCAGCTGGTTCTGCTTGTCGCGCAACTCGTGAGCGGCGTGCAGCCCGGCGAGCGCGTCGTTCATGATGCGCGCGATCAGGCGCGTGGGCAGCCGATGATTGTGGTCGCGCAACATGCGCACCAAGCCGGACAGCGCCTCGCCCTCCACATAGTCCATGACCAAGAAGACGCCGACGGAATCGGCGTCGACCTCGGTCACGGAGACTACGTTGGGATGGCGGATGCGAGCAGCGAGCCGCGCCTCTTCGAGCAAGTGCAGGCGCGACTCTTCATCGCCGCGCAGATGCGCATGCACCAACTTGAGCGCAACTTCGCGCTCGAATCCGGCGACTCCGCGCGTGCGCGCGAGATACACGGTCGCCGTTCCTCCAGTGCCCAGAGGGAGTAACAGCTCGTACTTGCCGACCCTTTCTGGGAAGGCACCCGCCGTGGAAGACGCTGCTGACACCAGCCCTCAGTCTAACACACTCACTCAGCCACCGGCTGTTTGGTCTGCTAGGCCATATCCCACTGATTTTTCAGCGGGGATTTTTCCTCGATCCAACCGAAGCAATCCGATGAGACACACCCGTCCGGGAGCACCCCGGCGGGAGCCGCATTCGCCCGCAACGGCAAACTTCAATTTTGACGGAAGGGAGCGCCCCGACCACACTCGGAGCACCCCGGAAATCCGCATCACGCCTCCGTACCTTGCCACGTAGGCCCAGGTCTACGGTGCCGGTGCAGACCACATCAAGTTTCTCCGCATCGGGTTCGCGGCGCGTGTCGGCCCATGGGTCCAAACCCGTCTAACCCCAGCTCGTGCCGGGTGTTTGCCGCCATTCGTGGTATCTCCGTATAAAGCGACTGCTTCCTATGCCCAACGACCGATTCGACATCAGCGGCGCGGGTTCGAGCGCTCCTCGCGCCTCCGGAGCGGAGGACGTCACCACGCGTCTTCATGGCAGCTTTGATCCATCGCCAGTCCCCGAGCCGTTCGTGCTCACGGTGGTGAAGGGGCCGGATCAGGGCCAATCTTTTGCCCTGGACGGCAGTCAGCCCTCGCGGCTGCTGCTCGGACAGGGTCCGGCATGTGACATTCGCTTGGCCGATCGAACCGTCTCTCGACGCCACGTCGCGCTGGATGTGGAAGGGGGGCGGGTCAGGGTGAGCGACCTGGGCTCGAAGAACGGCACCCGTGTGAACGGTGTGAAAATCATCGAGGCGTGGGCGCAGGGCGGGGAGACCATTCAGGCGGGTTCCACCGTGTTCCGCCTGGACAGCATGCCGTCCGGCGTCAAGGTCGCGTTGTCGACCGCGACCTCCTGGGGACGCATGATTGGTGCGAGCACCGAGATGCGCCGGCTCTACCCGCTGTGCGACAAGCTCGCGCAGTCCGATGTGCCGGTGATCATCGAAGGTGATGCCGGCACGGGCAAGGAGTTGCTCGCCGAGTGTCTGCACGAGCAAGGGCCCCGGGCCGACGGTCCCTTCGTCGTGCTGGATTGCACGGCGGTACCGGGACCATTGCTGGAGACGGAGCTGTTCGGTTACGTCGCTGGCGCTCGACCCGGGCTGACCGAGGGGCGGGCGGGCGTGATCGAGCGCGCTCATGGCGGCACGCTCCTGATCAACGAGATCGCCGAGCTCGAGGCCTCGTTGCAGATCCAGCTGCTGCGGGTGCTGGAGCGCCGCAGCGTGCGCCGCATCGGCGCAGATCAGCCCGTCGAGACGGACTTTCGACTGTTGGTCTCCACCCGCTCCGACCTGGATCGCGAGGTGGCCGCGGGTCGCTTCCGCGATGAGCTGTTGCATCGCATCGCGGTCGCGCGCATCGAGCTTCCGCCGCTGCGGCGGCGCAAGGGAGACGTACAGGTGCTCGCGCGTCACTTTTGCCAGGAGCTGGGCGGTAGCGAGCAGTCGCTCGGCCAGGCTCTGCGCCTGGGCTGGGACGAGCACCCCTGGCCCGGCAACGTGCGTGAGCTTCGCAGCACGGTCGCGCGTCATCTCGCTCTCGGCGAGCTGGCGGATCTCACCAGCGAGGAATCGTCTGCGGGACCTGAGCCCGTCAGCGTCGACCAGATCATCGAGCAAGCGCTCACGCTGCCGCTCGGCGAAGCTCGCCAGCGCGTCGTCGTCGAGTTCGAGCGGCGCTATGTCCGCCGCGTACTCGACCGCCACTCCGGTAACGTGACCCACGCCGCCGAAAGCGCCGGCGTCGCGCGCCGGTACTTCCAGATCCTCAAAGCCCGCCTGGAAAAGCGCCGCAAAGACGACTGACCCCGCAGCTCAATGGGCCCCCAGCGGGCCCATTCTAGCGCCCCTCAGCGACGCCCAGAGGCGAGCCACCTCCCACCTCCGCTCGAGTCCAACCCCACAAAACCCGACCCGCTCGCACGACAGGAACACGTTCCAGTGCAAGCGGGGTTGGGACCCCGCGCGCAGCGCGGGCGGAGGGTGGGGCCCCGCGCGGGGTGCGGGGTCTGCTCCAGACCCCGCTATTAGCAACAGCGGTGCGGGGGTCTGCTCCAGACCCCCGTAAATTACAGCGTTCGAATGTGCATGACGTTCGTCATGCCCGACTCGCGCGTGGTTCCGAACACGACCACGATGCGATCGCCCGGTTGAACGATGCCCTCGCGCAGGAGGATGCGCTCGCCTTCGATCGTCTCTTCCTGGCTGGAGGAGCCTTTGTTGATCTTGCGGGCGTTGATGCCCCAGCTCAACGCCAGGCGCTGTACGGTCTCGTCGTGGGGCGTGAAGGCCCAGACGCGGGTGGACATGCGCTCGCCGGACAGATGGCGGGCGGTTTGCCCGGTGTCCGTGAAGACGGCGATCACCTTCGCACCCGCTTCGAGCGCCGCGTAAGCGCCCGCGCGCGCCGTTGCCAGAGCGATGTCGGTGCGGGGCGTGCTCACCGAGCGCGCATCGACGTGATCGCCTCCGGGCGCGTAGCGCGACTGGCTGAAGACGTCTTCCTCCGTGCGCCGGATGATGCTGCTCATGATCTCCACGGTGCGCACCGGGTACTTGCCGGACGCCGTCTCGGCAGACAGCATCACGGCAGAGGTGCCGTCGTAGATGGCGTTGGCCACGTCCGAGGCCTCTGCGCGCGTGGGGCGCGGGTTGGTGATCATCGACTCCAGCATCTGGGTGGCCGTGATCACGGGTTTGCTGGCGGCGAGCGACAGCTTGATCATGCGCTTTTGCAGCGAAGGCACTGCTTCGGCGCCGAGCTCGACGCCCATGTCACCGCGGGCGACCATCACGCCGTAGGACTCGTCGATGATCTCCTCGAGGTTCTCGATCGCCTCGGGGCGCTCGATCTTGGAAATCATGCGGGCACTGCTGTTCGCCTCTTTGATGAGCTTGCCCAGAAAGCGCAGGTCGCCGCCGCGCCGCACGAAGGACAGGGCGACGAAGTCGACCTGGTTCTCGAGAGCCACCTTCAGGTCTCCGAGATCCTTCTCCGTCAGGATGTCGGCCGAGACATCGGTGCCGGGCAGGTTGATACCCTTGTACTGCTTGAGCAGCCCACCGTAGACGACCGTGGTGTACACGTCGCGCCCCGAGACCTTGTCGACCACGACCTCGAGATTGCCGTCGTCGATCAGGATGCGCTCGCCTGGCTTGACGTCCTTGCACAGCAGCTCGTAGCTCGTGCCCACGCGAATGATCTCACCGGGCTTCGCATCTTCACCGACAACGCTCTTGTCGGAGACGATGATCAGCGGCGCACCCGGCTTCAGCCAGATGGGCTCTTCACCCTTGAGCCGCCCGATGCGGATCTTCGGGCCTTGCAGATCAGCGAGCACGCCGATCTGAGCGTTGCACGCCGCGGCCACGCGCCGCACGAGCCGGATGCGCTCGACGATCCCTGCGTGATCGCTGTGCGAGCAGTTGATCCGGACAACGTTGGTCCCCGCGCGAATGAGCTGGGCCAGCACCTCCTCGTTGTCAGAGGCGGGGCCGAGGGTCGCGACGATTTTGGTTCGATTGGGCAGCTGCATGGTCTTAGATGGCCCCCGGTGTTCGCCGCTCGGGGTTTGCGGGGCATCCCGCAGAACTGAGAGCGAAGCGCTCGAGTAGGCTCGGTTTTGGTTACGCCTCTACTAGAACAACGGCACCGACGAAACAACACCAACGATCCGTACAGCACCCGACATCTCGAGCCTCAGACCGGTGGCAGAACGATCCGGTGCTCCGAGCGGAAACGAAAAGAGCCAAGTTCAGCCATTCCGGGGCTCGAGCCACCCGAACTTTTCCAACCGCGAACCGGCTCGGCACTCAGCCCAAGCCGGTCGAGGGGCGCCGCCCGGACGAAACCTCCGGCGCAGAGCGTCAGTTTCCGACGCTGGTACAGGGCTTCACTGGGTACAGGGCTTCACTGGGTACAGGGCTTCACTGGGTACAGGGCTTCACTGGGTACAGGGCTTCACTGGGTACAGGGCTTCACTGGGTACAGGGC
>JAICTU010000454.1 GCA_025936205.1 Polyangiaceae bacterium
AGCGGAAGCGGGCCTCAAGACGGCGGAGCAAGAGGTCGAGGTCGCGCGGGCGTCCGCCGCCACGATTCAGACCCGCATCAATGACGCCACGTTGGTGTCGCCGGTGACCGGCCGTGTCCTGTATCGCCTCGCGGAAGCAGGGGAGGTGCTGGCTGCCGGCGGCAAGGCGCTCACGCTGGTGAACCTGGAGGACGTGTACATGGAGATCTTCCTGCCCTCCGAGGAGGCCGCGGGCCTGAAGATGGGCGCCGAGGGCCGCATCACGGTCGACTTCGATCCCAGTAAAGCCATTGCCGGGTTCGTGAGCTTCGTCTCGCCGGAGGCCCAGTTCACTCCCAAGCAGGTCGAGACCAAGAGCGAGCGCGACAAGCTGATGTTCCGCGTCAAGATCCAGGTGCCAAAAGAGCTGGCCACCGAATACGTGGACCGCATCAAGACCGGCATCCGCGGGGTCGGCTACGTCAAGATCGACCCGGCGGCGCCGTGGCCAGCCAACTTGCAGAACGTCATCGCCGTGAAACAGAGCTGAGGAGCGAGCAGGCGCAGCCATGGTGTCATCCGTCTCTCGCGAATCCTCCGTTCCCGATCTGGCGAGCGCGCACAAGCTGGTCGGGGCCGATGGACCGGTGGTCTCGATCAAGGAAGTCACGCATCGCTATGGTGGCGTGACTGCGCTCGACGCGATTTCGCTCGATATCCCGAGCGGGGTCATGGTCGGCATCGTCGGCCCCGACGGCGTCGGCAAGTCGACGTTGATGGGCCTCGTCGCGGGCGCCAAGAAGATGCAGAAGGGCAAGATCACGGTGCTGGGCGGCGACATCGCCGACGCGCGGCACCGGCGCAATACCGGTCCGCGCATCGCGTACCTGCCTCAGGGTCTGGGCAAGAACCTGTATCTGGAGCTCAGCGTCTACGACAACGTCGACTTCATGGCGCGGCTGTTCGGGCTGGGTGCCGCGGACCGTCAGAGCCGGATCAAGACCCTGCTGGACGCGACGGGATTGGGACCATTCCCCGAGCGTCCCGCCGGCAAGCTCTCGGGCGGTATGAAGCAGAAGGTCGGCTTGTGCGGCGCGCTGGTGCACGACCCTGATCTCTTGATCCTGGACGAGCCAACCACGGGCGTGGACCCGCTCTCGCGGCAGCAGTTCTGGAAGCTGATCGACGATATCCGCGCCCAGCGCCCGAGCATGAGCGTGATGGTCTCGACCGCCTACATGGACGAGGCGCAAAAATGGGATTGGATCGTGGCCATGGACGCAGGGCGCGTACTGGCCACGGGAACGCCCGCCGAGCTCATGCAGCGCACCGGGAAGAAGGACCTGGAGCAAAGCTTCATCCAGCTCTTGCCGGAGGAGAAGCGCATGGGTCACACGGAGCTCGTGATCCCGCCGCGCGCCACCGGCACGGAGATCGCGATCGAGGCACACGAGCTCACCCGCCGCTTTGGCAGCTTCGTCGCCGTCGACAAGGTGTCGCTCTCGATCGAGCGCGGGGAAATCTTCGGCTTCCTCGGCTCCAACGGTTGCGGCAAGTCCACGACCATGAAGATGCTGACCGGTCTGCTGCCACCGACCGAAGGCAGTGCCACACTGTTTGGCAACTCGGTCGAGGCCGGCAGCATGGAGGTGCGCAAGAACCTCGGCTACATGACGCAGGCCTTTTCGCTGTACGGAGAGCTGAGCGTAAAGGAAAATCTCGTGCTGCACGCGCGGCTGTACCACCTGGAGCCGGAGAAGGCGAAGCGGCGCATCGAGGAGCTGATCGAGAGATTCGGCTTGCGCGCTCACCTGGACGCTCACGCGGAGTCGCTGCCCATGGGGCTGCGGCAGCGGCTCTCGCTGGCGGTGGCGGTGCTGCACGAGCCGCAGATCTTGATCCTGGACGAGCCGACCTCGGGGGTCGACCCCGTCGCGCGCGATAGCTTCTGGGAGCTCTTGATCGATATCTCGCGCAATCAGGGGGTCACGATCTTCGTCACCACCCACTTCATGAACGAGGGCATGCGTTGCGACCGCATCTCGCTCATGAACGCGGGCAAGGTGCTGGCCTGTGACGCGCCACAGAAGCTGATCGAGCAGCGCGGCAAAGAGAACCTGGAAGACGCCTTCATCGCCTACATGCTGGACTCTGCGAATATCGTCGCGTCCCGCATCACAAGCGATAAGCAGCCAGAAGCTGCCGCTGCTGAACCAGCGCCGGCGAATGCCGCTCCTGCTGAGCTCGCTCATGATATGTCGGGCTGGCGGCTGCGCGTGACCCGCCTGCTCGCCTACACCCACAACGAGACCGTTCAGATCTTGCGCGACCCCGTGCGTCTGGCGTTTGCCTTCATCGGTTCGGCAGCGCTCATGCTGGTCTTTGGCTTCGGCATCACCACCGACGTCGAGCACATTCGCTACGCCAAATTCGACCAGGACCAGTCCCCGGAGAGCCGCGCCTACCTCGAGCAGTTCGCCGGTTCGCCTCGCTACTTCAGGGATACGCCACCGGTCCAGTCGGCGAACGAAGCGATGACTCGCTTGAAGGCGGATGACGTGTCGGTGATCCTGGAAGTGCCGCCGAATTTCGGCAGAGATCTCCGGCGCGGCGCTGCGCCCGATGTGCTGGCTCAGGTGGACGGCGCGATGACGTTCCGCGGCGATACCATCGAGAACTACGTGCAGGGCGTGAACGCGAAGCTGCTGAAAGACCCTGCTTCCGGGCTGCCGACGGTGCAGCCGGTGAAGTACACGGCGGATATCCAGGAGCGCTACATTTACAACCCCACCTTCGAGAGCATCTACGCCATGGTGCCCAGCGTCCCGGCGCTGCTGCTGCTGTTGATCCCGGCCATCCTGATGACCGTGAGCATCGTGCGCGAGAAGGAGCTGGGGTCGATGATCAACTTCTATGTGACCCCGACCACACGCCTGGAGTACCTGCTGGGCAAGCAGATCCCCTACGTCATCATCGGCATGCTCAACTTCTTCATCCTGAGCGTGCTCGCGCTGGTGGTGTTCGGCGTGCCGGTGAAGGGCAGCTATTTGATGCTCACCGCCTGCGCATTCCTGTACGTGTGGGCCACCACCGGCATCGGCATGATGACGTCGACCTTCACGGGCAGCCAGGTCGCAGCGGTGTTCGTGACGGCCATCCTCACCATCATCCCGACCATCCAGTTCTCGGGTCTGCTGCAGCCCGTCTCCACGCTGGAGGGCGGCGCAGCCAAGATCGGCAACATCTGGCCCGCTACCTACTACATGCACTCCAGCCTGGGCGCGTATACCAAGGCCATCTCGCCCCAGCTGATGCTGCCCGATCTGCTGTTTCTGGGCTGCTGCATCCCCGTGTTCTGGGTGGTGAGCGCGATCGGCCTGAGAAAACAGGAGAGGTGAGAGTCGTGAAGTCGCTGGTAAATATCTACTGGCTGGGGCTCAAGGAGATCCGCAGCCTGATGAGCGACACGGTGATGGTCGTGTTCGTGATCTACGCGTTCACGCTGGCCATCTACACCCAGGCGACGGGCACCTCGAGCGAGGTCAACAACGCCTCGATCGCCTTCGTCGATGAAGACGGCTCTGCTCTGTCCAAGGAGCTGTTCAACGCCTTTTATCCACCGCGCTTCAAGCTGCCCGAGTATATCAACGCCGATGAGGTCCAGGACGAGATGGACCGGGGCAAGTACATGTTCGTCGTCGCGGTGCCGCCGCGCTTCGAGCTGGACCTGCGCGCCGGGCGCAATCCGGACCTGCAGGTGAACATCGACGCGACCGCAATGCAGCAAGCCGGCGTCGGCGCCGGCTATATTCGCAACATCATCAACGACCGCATCGCCAATTTCATGAAACGCACCGATGCCGAGCTGACGCCACCGGTCAACCTGGTGATCCGCAAGTTGTTCAATCCCAACTCGACATCGTCCTGGTTCAAGAGCGTGGTCGCCATCATCAACCAGATCGGCATGTTGACGGTGATCTTGACCGGAGCGGCGGTGATCCGCGAGCGCGAGCACGGCACGCTCGAGCACTTGCTGGTGATGCCGCTCACCGCGTTCGAGATTGCGATCGCGAAGGTCTGGGCAAACGGCCTGGTGATCCTGATCGCCACGGCGGCGTCGCTGTTCCTGGTCGTGCAGATGGTGCTGAAGGTGCCGTTTGCAGGCTCCGTCGCGCTGTGGCTCTTCGGGGTGGTGCTGTACCTGTTCTTTGCGACGGCGCTCGGCATCTTCCTGGGCACGATCTCGCGCTCGATGGCGCAGTTCGCGCTGCTGATCATCCTGGTGATCGTGGTGCTGATGCTGCTGTCGGGCGGCAGCACGCCGGTCGAAAGTCAGCCGCCGTGGTTGCAGTACGTGACGTACCTGCTGCCGGCGCGCCACTTCGTGAGCTTCTCTCAGGTGATCGTCTATCGCGGCGGTGGGCTGAGCGCCGTCTGGCGGCAGTTCTTCATGGTGGCGGCGGTGGGCATGGCATTCTTCGTGTACAGCCTCTCGCTGTTCCGCAAATCGATCGCCGTCACGAAGTAGCAGTCGGAGTCACGGAAGGCTGCGTCGCTGCAGGCTGCGTCGCTGCAGGCGGCGCAGCTGCAGCCGGCGTAGGGAAAGAACTTGTGAGAGCTGGGGTCCGCGGGGGGGACGCGGGCCCCAGCTTTCCGCTTTTTTACCTGGTGCGCTCGACGGTCGCGACCGGCTGAGAGACGAGGCCCGCAGGTCGCCGCGCGATCTGCGCGAATCTCGATTTTGGGACGAGTGGTCCCAGCCGTGCGCGGCGCGAAGCCGTGCGAGCGCGAAATCTCAGCGGAATTTGCGGTCCCGCAGCTGGCACGTCGGCTGCTGTAGGGGCTAGCATGAACTCCCCCTGCCTCGAGCTTCCCGCGCTGGCGCACACCCCGGCAGAGCGCGCCGTAAAATACTTTCGCGACGAACAGGAACTGCTGCGCCTGGCCCTGGCCAACGACTTCAGCGCGCGCCGCGTCGCGCGCGAACTGGGCATCTCCTCACGCCAGTTGCAGCGCATCTTCAAGGCGCGCTTGCAAACCAGCCCCGCAGTGTGGTTGCGCGAGCAACGGCTGCTCCGAGCGCAGCAGTTGCTGTCGACCTCCGGCAGCGTCAAGACGGTGGCCTACTCCCTCGGCTTCACGCATGTCTCGCAGTTCTGCCGCGACTTCAAGGCGCGCTTCGGGCGCCGTCCCAGCGCAGATCTGCAGCGGCGGCCGCCGCCGCTGTCCCCCGCGCCGGACTCGAGCCGCATGGGCGCCGCGAGCTCTCCGTGAGCCGGCGAAGGAGCCGCTGCTGCAGAGAATTGCCCCGGCGCGCCCCAACGGACGAGATTCCGGGGGTTACGGTTCCGCAAGAAACCACGTGCGTTGTGCCGCTCATCGTCTATCACTCGGGGATGCAGTCACAGCCGTTTCACTGGCGCCGGGTGCTCAGCGCGTCGCTGCTGCTCTTGGCCGTCGCTTGCGCCAAACCGCAGCCCCCGGCGGTGACGCCGGAGGTGGCGCGGGTGGTGCGTGTCAGCAGTGAGGGCGTGGAGCTGGACGTCACGCTGGGCGTGAAGAACCCCAATGCCTTTGCGCTCGACGCGCACGAGGTGACAGGTACGCTGATCGTCGAGGGTGGCCAGAAGCTGGGCACGGGCAAGTCCAATCCCAACCGCAGCATCCCGGCGCACGGCACGGGGACCGTGCAGAGCCAAATCCACATCGCCTGGGACGACGTGCCCGCGCTGCAAAAGTTGGTGCTGCAGGAGCGCGTGCCCTACCAGTTCAAGGGCAACGTGACGCTCGGAGGCGACACGCTGCACGTCACCTTGCCCTTCGAGATGCAAGGCACCCTGACGCGCGAGCAGCTGCTGCAAGCGGGCCTGCGCGGGCTCTTCAATCCGAATTGAGGCTCGCCCCCGCGCGCGCCGGTGGCTCGCCAGCATGTGCCCACCGCGCGCCAGCGGAGCGGAAGCGCACCCTCGGGGTGCGGGGTGTCCCCGCATGAAGGGGCTGTTGCACAACACCTCGAATCGCGGCGGCCTTTCAGCGCTGTCGAGAAATTCAGGCTCGAGGATCGGGGCGTCTTCCGCCAGCCGGGCGATGTGGGTTGCCCGATCTGCGGATCCGCAGCAATTCTCAGTTCGCACGGAGCTTGGGAGTGGTGTTGAATCGACAGAGGGTCAGAGGCGGAGAGGCCCCTCATGCCTGGTGAGAGATCGAGCTTGGAAGACCCCACCACGGAGGGATCTGGCGAGTCAATGTCGGTCGTCCCGGAAGAGGTCCGGCTCTTCGTGTGCGATCGGGTCCAGTCCGTCGAGGGCCTGGAGGTGCTGCGGCGGAGCACGTCGCCCCCCTCGAGGACCTGGTCTGCTGGCGAATTGGCGCTGGAACTTTACCTGAGCGAAGACAGCGTCGAGGAAGCACTGGAGACGCTCGTCGAGACGGGGCTGTTCGCTCGAGACCCGGACGGGCGCTTCAGCTACCAGCCGGTGAACCATCGCTTCGACGAGATCGTCGGCCTCGTGCTGGAGGCATACCACGATCATCCGTCGGCGGTGGTGCAGTGCCTCACGAAGCGCGCCATGACACGGATGCGGGTCAGCTTGATCCGTTTGACCGAGCGCTTGCTGGAGCGCGCCAAATTCTGAGCGCGCTGGGCCCCTGAAGGACTTACTGCTGGGGCAGTGAGAGCTGCGCTGAACAGCGCGCGCGCTCGTGATGCAGCAGCCAGCGCTTGCGCTCTATGCCGCCCCCGTAGCCGGTGAGTGAGCCGTCGGCACCGATTACACGGTGGCAAGGCACGACGATGCCGATCGGGTTGGCGCCGTTGGCGAGGCCCACGGCGCGCACGGCGGCGGGATTGCCGATGCGGCGCGCCAGCTGTGAATACGACCAGGTCTCGCCGCGGGGGATCTCGCGCAGTGCGCTCCATACCCGGCGCTGAAACGGCGTGCCGTCGCCCAGCACCGGGAGCGGGTCGATCGCGTCGAGCTGGCCGGCGAAGTAGGCCTGGAGCGCGGCGCGCAGGCCGTGTGGATTGTCCACTCGCCGCACAGTGGGCTTGGTGCCGCTCGTGAGGGTGGCTAGCGCCCGCTCGATCCTCTCATGCCCCTCGAGCCAGCCGAGCAGGCGCAGTCGACCTGCCGCGTCGGCGACCAGCGTGAGTCTGCCGAGCGGAGAGTCGAACTCGTCGTGCTGGAGCTCCGGTGCGGGTTCGCTGGCGGTCATCGTGCCTCTCCTGCTTCGCGGGCGCTGGCGCGCGAGCGCGCGTCGAGTGCCCAGAGTTGTTGGGCGGCGTAGCCTCGCCAGGGGCGCCAGCGTTCGGCCTGCAGCGCCAGCGCCTTCGCGTCGACCAGCTCGCTCGAGCAGGCGGCCATACCGCGCAGCAGGCCGCGATCGCTGGCGGGGAAGGCGTCGGGCTCGCGCGCGGCGCGCAGCGCGATGTAGTGGGCGGTCCAGTCCCCGATGCCGGCGACCTGACGCAGCC